>CAMWTJ010000001.1 GCA_947177185.1 uncultured Porphyromonadaceae bacterium
GTATATTATGATGCAAAGTTAAAGCTAAATCTTATCAATTACAATAAAAACGCTGCAAAACAACAAGAATTGCAGCGTTTTTACGTATTTTTGGTTAAAAATATCAATCTTTCCTGTTGTCGAGATGCGTTTTTATATCGGCGAAAATGCGATCCATGTCGCCTGTGCCGTCCACAGGATGATAGCTGCCTTCTTTTTTGTAGAAATCGCGCAACGGCGATGTCTGCTCGTGATACACTTTCAGACGTCGGACTATGGTGTCGAGATTGTCGTCGGCGCGTCCGCTTTCCTGTCCGCGTTTGAGCATACGCTTCACGAGTTCTTCTTCGGGCACCTCGAGGCCCACCACGGCGTGCAGTTCCGTGCCGCGTTCCTCAAGCATTTTGCTGAGGGCCTCGGCCTGCGGGATGGTGCGGGGGAAGCCGTCGAAAATCACTCCGGCGGCGGTCTTTTCGGGGTTTTCGTCGAGCACCGACGCAAGCACACGTATCATGAGCTCGTCGGGTATGAGCTGGCCTTTGGATATGTAGCCGTCGGCTATCTGTCCGAGCTCGGTGCCTCGGGCTATATGGTCGCGCAACACTTCGCCCGTGGAGATATGGTGCAGGCCATACTCCTTTATAAGGCGCTCGCTTTGTGTGCCCTTTCCGCTGCCGGGGGCACCAAATATCACAATGTTGAGCATTGCAGTTTAAATCTGGTCTTTAAGAACGTAGATATCGTTGAGGTCGCGGGCGCGCTCGTTGAGGTCGAGTCCGAAACCGATAATGAATTTCTTGGGTATGCGGAAGCCTACGTAGTCGGGGTCGACATCGGGCTCCTCGAGCGCTTCGGGCTTGAAAAGCAGCGTGGCCACTTTCACGTCGGCAGCGCCTTTCTCGCGGAGGCCGCGCATCAGGTGGGCTATGGTATGGCCGGTGTCGACGATGTCTTCTATCACTACCACATTGCGGCCCGTCACGTCCTCCTGCAGTCCGATCACCTCTTTGATGGTGCCCGTTGAACCCATGCCCGCATAGCTTTTGAGGCGTATGAACGTGATCTGAGCGTCAATGCCTTCGGCGGCGCGGAACAGGTCGCTGGCAAAAGGAAACGCCCCGTTCAGCACACAGATGAACAGGGGCGCTTTTCCGGCGTAGTCGCGCACTATTTCTTTGCCAAGCTCTTTCACTCGGGCATCAATGGAATCTCTGGAGATGTAGGGAACGAAGGTATGGCCTTCGTATGTCACTTCTTTCATCCTTGACTTTTTGTAAAAATTTGGCGCAAATTTACTGATTTTTCCTGAAACGTGCGCTATGCCGCCGCGTCTTTTTTGTGTCAATTCGGCGACAATTGCTTTTCCGGGCATAAATACGCCCTGCAGCGAACCTTTTGAGCGCCCGGATTGTTGACATATCACATCACAACACAAGACTAAAAACATCACAACGTAATGAAAAAACTGTTATTTATTGCCATTGCCGCCGTGATTGCGGTAGGATTCGCAGCCTGCAGCGACAATGACGACGACGACCGATTCATCGCATTGTCGCAGTTGCCCGGAAACGCGCAGTCGTTCATATCAGCATATTTCGGCGGTGCCGACGTGTTCAAGGTCACAACCGAAAACAAAAGCAGCGGCACGGAATACAAAGTCACCTTCCGCAACGGCTATGAGGTGGAATTCGACGCCACCGGCTCATGGACCGACGTCGACGCGCCCTCGGGTCGCACCGTGCCCGTAGGCATCGCACCCGCTGCCATACAGAACTATGTCGACACCTATTTCCCCGCCGACGGCATCAACGAGATTTCACGCGACTACCGAGGCTACGAGGTGGAACTGCTTTCGGGCATCGACCTCACCTTCAACCCCGACGGACAGCTCGTGGAGATAGACTGACGACTGCTCCCCCTCATATATAATATATAATGTGCAGGCGGCCCCATGAAAGGCCGCCTGCCGCTTTGCGGTCCGTACGGCCGCTTGTGGCGCTCGGCGGCGGATTGTGGCAGTTCGTTGAAATAATGTGCGCATACAGCGCCAAAATGCGTATATTTGCGAAAACATTTCCGAATATGGACCACAGACGCAGCAAAAAACTCGAAAACGCGGTCTACGCCGGCCTTTGGATGCTGGTGGCGGCTGCCTATCTGCTCGCCGAGATGCGCGACCGGGCTCAGCTGTCGGGCATGCCACTGCTCGACACCGCCATGCTCGTGCGCATGGCGCGGGTGATGCTGCCCTTTGTGCTGCTGTTTTTCGTCAACAACAGCCTGCTGATTCCGAGGCTGCTGCTGCGCAACCGCTACAAGGCCTATTTTCCGGCCGTGGCCATAGCCATAATGGCCGTATGGGCTTTCCAGTACCACATGTTCGCACAAGCCATGGAGGCTGCGCCACGGGGCCACTTCCCCCGTCCGCCGCACCACGGCGCCTTCATGCGCCCGCTGCTGCCGCTGCCCGTGTTTCTCGACTTTCTTTACGCCCTGCTGCTCGTGGGCGCCAACATAGCCGTGGCGCTGATATTCAGGCGCTACGACGACCGCCTCGAGCACGAAAGGCTCATGAAAACCAACGCCGAGCACCAGCTGGCCTATCTCAAGGCACAGATCAATCCGCATTTCTACATGAATATGCTCAACAATATTCATGGCATGATAGAAATAGACCCGGTCGTTGCGCAGAGCATGGTGATAGACATGTCGCAGCTCATGCGTTATATGCTCTACGACAGCAGCCGCGAGGCCATACCGCTGGCCGACGAGATTGCGTTTCTGCAAAACTACCTGCGGCTTATGCGCCAGCGCTTTCCGGCCGACCGCGTGAGCATCACGGCCACCTTTCCCGACGCCAAAGCCGCGGCCGGCATCACCCTCCCGCCGCTGCTCTTTCTGGTGTTTATCGAAAACGCATTCAAGCACGGTGTCAGCTATCGCAGCGACAGCTTTGTGGCCGTGCGTGTGGCCGTGGCTTCCGGCACCGTGCATTTCAGCTGCATGAACAGCTGCCACAGTGCCGCCACAGCCGAGCCGGGCAGCCACGGCATCGGACTCAGCAACGTGCGCCGGCGCCTCGAACTCATCTACGGCGCAAAAGCGGCGCTGCACATCGACAGCACGCCCGAAACATATACTGTCAATCTCACAATTCCGCTCAATGAAACTACGCACTCTGATAATTGACGACGAGCCTATAGCGCTCGAAAAACTGCGCGGCTACGTCGAGAAGACACCCTTCCTGGAGCTGGTGGCGGCTTGCCCCGGCGGCCTCGACGCGCTCGCGGTGCTGGCACACACGCCGGCCGACCTGGTGTTCACCGACATCAGCATGCCCGACCTCGACGGCATGGAGTTCGTGCGCTCGCTGCCCGAGCCGCCCATGGTGGTGTTCACCACGGCACATGCGGGCTACGCCGTCGACAGCTATCGCCTGTCGGCCGTAGACTATCTGCTCAAGCCCTACGGCTATGCCGACTTCCACCGCGCCGCCTCAAAGGCGCTCGAGCTGGCCATGAAGCGCGAGGCGGCAGCGCCGGCGCCCGATGCGACGGCCTCGCTGTTCGTGAAGACCGACAGCCGATACTTGCGCGTCGACCTCGCCGACATACGCTACATAAAAGGCTACGGCGAATACCTGCAGATATACATCGCCGGAGCCGCATCGCCGCTGCTCACGCTCAGCTCTTTCGCAGCCGTGCGCGAGCGCCTCGGCGACTCATTCCTGCAGGTACACCGCTCCTACATCGTCAACATGAACCACGTGCGCCACATAGAGCGCGCACGCATATTCATGGATGCCGACACCGTAATCCCGGTGGGCGACAGCTACAAGACTTCATTTCAGAATTATCTCTCTTCTCATGCAATAGGAAAATCGGCCAGATAGAAGCCGACAAATTGGTTTGGTTGAACAACGGGGACGATTGGTTGAAATTAATTCGGCAGTCGTCCCCTTTTTCGTAGTTTTGCGGCAAATCACAGACTATGAAGATTCACTACCTGATAGCACTGCTCGCCATGCCCGCCGCCACAGCCGCGCAGACATGGACCTACGACGATTGTGTGGCCTACGCGCGACTGCACAATATCTCGCTGCAGAAAGCGAGGCTTACGGAACAGACCGCGGCCGTCGACCTCGAAGAGGCGCAGGCCCAATGGCACCCGACGCTGGATTTCGCCACATCGCACACCTACGCCAACTATCCCTGGACGTCCGGCAACAAAAACTCATACCAGAGCACCTACGGCCTGAACGCATCCTGGACCGTGTGGAACGGCGGAGTGCGCGAAAACACCATACGCCGCAACCGCCTGCAGACCCAAATCGACTCTCTGGCCACAGGGCAGACCATGCGCACGCTCGAAACCGATCTGCTGCAGGTGTATCTCAACATACTCTACGCACGCGAAAGCATAGGAGTGTGCGAGGAGGCCGCCGCCCTCAGCGCAGCGCAGGCCGAGCGGGGCAAGGCGCTCATGCAGGCCGGAAGGCTCTCGCGCGTGGACTACGCACGCCTCGACGCCCAAAGCCGCCAGGACGAGTATGCACTGGTCAGCGCACGCGGCACCTACGACACGCGCCGCATGGAGCTCAAGCAGCTGCTCGAACTCGGCATCGACGCTGACATCACACCAGCACCCGTTGACTGGGACTCGGCGCAAGTGCTCGCACAGCTGCCGCCTATGGACGAAAGCTACACCATGGCCCTCGCAGCCGATCTCAGCCTGCAGGGCCTCGACGTCGCGCGCTCCGCCGCCGCTATCGACGAGCGCATAGCGCGTGCGGGACGTTATCCCAAAATAGCCCTTACGGCGGGCGTCGGCACAGGCTACTACGCGCCCGGGGCTTCGTTCGGCACGGCCATGAAGCAAGGCTTCGGCGAGTCTGTGGGCCTGACTCTGTCCATACCCATACTCGACGGCAAGAAAACGCGTTCGGCTGTGGCGCGAGCACGCGTGCAGCAGCTCGACGCCGACCTCGACATAGACAAACGACGCAACGACGTGGCACGCGAAATCGAAAACTGGTACATCGACACGCGGGCATCGCAGGCGCGCTACGCCGCCGCCGAGCGCGCGCTGCAGGCCGCCGAACTCAGCCGCAGCCTCACCGACGAGCAGTTCGCGCTGGGCTACGTCAACACCGTGGAGCTCATGAGCGCCCACAACGACTATGTGGAGGCGCGCCACTCGCTGCTCCAGGCCAAATACATGGCCATGCTGGGCCACAAAATGATTGAATATTACAGAAACGCAAGCGTAAATATCCCATGAATATGAACATCAGCAGACTTATGGCGGCTGCGACGCTCGCCGCCGCACTCGCCGGATGCGGCGAAAAGCCGCGCGCGACACTCGAAACGGCCGTGGCCGCGAAAGGCGAACTGACCGAAACCGTCACCGCCACCGGCACCGTCGAATCCGTCACGCAGGTGGATGTGGGCACACAGGTCACGGGCATCATCGACAAGCTGTATGCCGACTTCAACACCGTCGTGTCCAAAGGGCAGCTCATCGCCGAGATAGAAAAGACCATGCTCGAGAGCGACCTGCGCAGCGCCGAGGCCAACGTGGAGTCGGCAAGACTCACCTACGAGTACAATCTGACCAACTACAACCGCGACAAAGCGCTGCACGACAAGCAGCTCATCAGCGACTACGAGTTCCAGACCTCGCACAAGGACCTGCTCGTTTCGCGCACGGCATACGACAAGGCCAAGGCCGACCGCGTGCGCGCGGCCAAGAATCTCAACTATGCCGAGATATACTCGCCCATCGACGGCATCGTGATTTCGCGCGACGTGGAAGTCGGACAGACCGTCGTGTCGAACATGAACGTGGCCAACCTCTACACCATAGCCGACCTCGACAACATGCAGGTGATAGGCAACGTCGACGAAGCCGACATAGGCCGCGTGAAAGTGGGCCAGGAGGTCACATTCTCCGTCGACGCATACGCCGACGAGCTTTTCCACGGCAAGGTGACGCAGGTGAGGCTCAACCCCACCACCGAAAGCAACGTGGTCACCTACGAGGTGGTGGTGGCGGCCGCCAACCCCGACCATAAGCTCATACCCGGCCTGACGGCCAATCTCACCATATACGTGCTGCGCGAGCAAGACGTGTTGCTGCTCCCGGCCAAAGCGTTCACGTTCGAGCCGGAGCACCACCACGACGACGAGAACCTCCCGCAGCCCGCCGGCGAAGAACCCGCCGCGGAGCCCGGACGCAAGTGCGTGTGGGTGGTCGACGGCATGCGGCTCGTGCCCGTGCTTGTGGAAACGGGCCAGAGCAACGGTATCAGCACTCAGATCACAGGCGGCCTGGCCGAAGGCGCCGTGGTGGCCCTCGACTATAGCGAAAGCGCGGGCGCTCCCGCAGGCGCCGATGCCGAGCGCAGCCCGTTTGCCCCGCAGCCTCCGGGCCGTAACAAGAAAAAATGATGCAGCCATGAGCCTCAGCAACGAAATAATACGCGTAGAGAATCTGCGCCGTGAGTTCACCGTGGGCGGCGAGCGCGTGAAGGCGCTGCGCGGAGTGTCGTTCGCCATTCGCCGCGGCGAGTTTGTCACCATTATGGGCACAAGCGGCTCCGGCAAGTCGACGCTGCTCAACATACTCGGCTGCCTCGACACACCCACCTCGGGCGAATATGTGCTCGACGGCGTGGCCGTGCAGTCCATGAGCAAAAACAGCCGTGCCGTCACGCGCAACCGTAAGATAGGATTCGTGTTTCAGAACTACAATCTGCTGCCCAAGACCACGGCCGTGGAAAACGTGGAGCTGCCGCTGCTCTACAATTCGGCCGTGAGCGCCCGCGAACGCCGCGAGCGCGCCATCGCCGCCCTGAAAGCCGTAGGACTCGCCGACCGGCTCGACCATAAGAGCAATCAGATGTCCGGCGGCCAGCAGCAGAGGGTGGCAATAGCCCGCGCGCTGGTCAACGACCCCGCGGTAATACTCGCCGACGAGGCTACCGGCAATCTCGACACACGCACATCGTTCGGCATACTCACTCTGTTTCAGGAACTGCACCGGCGGGGGCGCACCATCATATTTGTGACACACAACCCCGAACTGGCCGACTACTCGTCGCGAAACATCACGCTGCGCGACGGGCGCATCGTGGCCGATACCACCAATCCCGCGCCGGCATCGGCTCGCGAGGCCCTCGACCTATTGCCCACCGACAACGACTGACATGAACATAGCTAATCTACTGAAAATAGCGCTCAAAGCGCTCGCCAACAACAAGCTGCGCTGCTTCCTTACCATGCTTGGCATCATAATAGGCGTAGCCTCCGTCATTACGATGCTCGCCATAGGCCAGGGCTCTAAAAACAGCATACGCGAGCAGATATCCGAGATGGGTTCCAACATGATAATGATACATCCCGGCAACATGCAGCGCGGCGGAGTGCGGCAGAGCGCCGACGACATGCAGACTCTCACCGTGGCCGACTACGAGGCGCTGCGCACGCTCGACGATGTGGCTGCCATCTCTCCCTCGGTCAATTCCGGCGGACAGTTCGTCAACGGCAACAACAACTATCCGTCGACCATCTACGGCATCACGCCCGACTATCTCGACATACGCAAGCTGCGAGTCAAGGACGGAGCCATGTTTTCCGACCACGACATCCACACGGCCGCCAAAGTGTGCGTGCTCGGCAAGACCGTAGTCGACAATCTCTTTCCCGGAGGCGAGGACCCCGTGGGAAGGGTGGTGCGCTTCGGGCGCATACCACTGACGGTCGTTGGCGTGCTCGAGCCAAAAGGCACCAACTCCATGGGCATGGACCAGGACGACGTGGTGCTGGCGCCGTACACCACCGTTATGAAACGCATACTCGCCATCGACTACATACAGGGCATTTTCGCCAGCGCTGCCGACGAAAACACTACCGACCGCACCATCGAGGCCGTGAGCGACGTGCTGCGCACCCGCCACCGTATCAAGGACGGCGCCGACGACGATTTCGACATACGCTCGCAGCAGGAACTCAGCGAAATGATGAACTCCACCAGCGACATGATGACCGTGCTCCTGGCCTGCATAGCGGGCATATCGCTGCTCGTGGGCGGCATCGGCATCATGAACATCATGTACGTGTCCGTGACGGAGCGCACGCGCGAGATTGGCCTGCGCATGAGCATAGGCGCGCGAGGAGCGGACATCCTGGCGCAGTTTCTGATAGAAGCCGTTATTATAAGCGTGAGCGGCGGCATCATAGGCATTGTCACAGGCGTGGTGGCCACGGTCCTGGTCAACGTCGTGGCGCACTGGCCGGTCTACATACGCCTTTACAGCGTGGTGCTGTCGTTTGCCGTGTGCACGGCCACCGGCGTGTTTTTCGGATGGTATCCGGCCCGCAAGGCCGCAGGCCTCGACCCCATAGAGGCCATACGCTATGAGTGACGGCGGTGGTTCTTGATGGTGTGGGTGACCACTCCCCACACCTCGAACTGCTGCCCGGGCGTGACGAGTATGGGGTCAAAAGCCTCGTTGCTCGGTATGAGCCATACCACCCCCGGCTCGAAGCGCACGCGCTTCAGGGTAAACTCACCGTCGATGCAGCACACGCACAGGTCGCCGTTGCGGGGCTCGAGCGAGCGGTCCACCACTATCAGGTCGCCGTCGTTTATGCCCTCGCCGCTCATTGACTCACCGTGCACGCGCGCATAGAACGTGGCCGACGGATGCCGCACCAGCTCGCGGTTGAGGTCGAAACTGTCCGGCAGATAGTCCGACGCGGGCGACGGAAATCCGGCCTGCACGCCGCTTTCTGCCAGCGGCAGCGGCATGTCGGTGGAGGTGTCGGGCACTATGATGTGCAGATGCGTGTCGTCGGAGTTCATGCGCGCTCAGAATATTTCTTCTTCGATATTGAAGCGCGGGCGGTGCTTCACCTCGACGAATATCTTGCCGATGTATTCGCCCACGATGCCTATCGACATGAGTATCAGGCTGCCGAGAAACCACACCGACAGCATCAGCGACGACCATCCCGACACCGTGTGGTGCGTAAGATGCACCCACAGCACCCACAGCGCCACAGCTATGTCTATGGCCAGCAGGGCCAGGCCCGTGAGAAATATCATTCGCATGGGCTTGGCCGTGAAGGAGGTGATGCCGTCGATGCTCAGGGCCAGCATCTTGCTCAGCGGATATTTGCTCTCGCCGGCGGTGCGCTCCGTGCGCGCATATTCCACCACGGCCGTGCGCAGCCCTATGTCGGGCATGATGCCGCGCAGGTAGAGATTGCTCTCGCCGTACTGGCTGAGTATGTCGAGGGCGCGGCGGCTCATCAGGCGGTAGTCGGCGTGGTTGTAGACTGTCTGCAGACCCATGGCGCTCTGGAAGCGGTAGAAGCTCTGGGCCGATACCCGCTTGAACCACGAGTCGGTGTCGCGCGAGGAGCGCACGCCGTACACTATGTCGGTGCCGTCGCGAAACAGTTCTATCATCCGGCGCATCATTTCGGGATTGTCCTGAAGGTCGGCGTCTATGGTGATGGCTGCGTCGCAGCGCTCGCGCACAGTCATCAGACCGGCCAGCAGCGCGGCCTGCTGGCCGCGGTTGTGGGCCAGGGTGATGCCCTTCACGCGCGGGTCGTCGGCATGAAGTGTGGCTATGATGTCGCGTGTGGCGTCGCGGCTTCCGTCGTTGCTGCACATGATGTAGCTGTCGGCGGCCACGAGGCCGTCGGCCGTAAGGCGGTCGAGCAGCCCGAGCAGTGTGCGGGCGGTCGACGGCAGCACTTCCTGCTCGTTGTAGCAGGGCAGCACTATGGCTATGCGTGGAGGTGTCATGCGGGGTGGGGTGTTTGTAGGCAGATTATTCGGGGGCGCACGGTGTGCGCCCCCGGTGTGTGGTGTGCGGGCGTCGTGGCCCGTAGTTTGCAGGTCAATAGTTGCGGGCTATAATCACGCGGCGCGCGCTGGGCTTGCCGGTCACCATGCATACGCCGGGCTCGTCGGGCTGGTCCAGGGGGATGCAGCGTATGGTGGCCTTGGTTTCCTCCTTGATGCGCTCTTCGGTTTCGGTGGTGCCGTCCCAGTGGCAGAGGAAGAAGCCGCCGCCGTCGATGCGTGCCTTGAAATCGTCGTAGCTGTCGCACACGTAGGTGCGTTCCTCACGCATGCGCAGCGCTTTGGCGTAGATGTTGTTCTGGATGTCCTCGAGCAGTCCGGCCACATGTTCGGCTATGCCGGCCAGGGGCAGTGTTTCTTTCTCGAGTGTGTCGCGGCGCATGAGTTCCACGGTGCCGTTCTCAAGGTCGCGAGCGCCGATGGCCAGGCGCACGGGCACGCCTTTGAGCTCATAGTCGGCAAATTTGAAGCCGGGACGCTTGTTGTCGGCATCGTCGTATTTCACGCTCACGCCGAGCTGCTGCAGGCGCTCCACGATGGGCTTTACGGCCTCGGTGATGGCCTGGCGCTGCTCTTCGTTCTTGAAGATGGGCACAATCACGGTCTGTATGGGGGCGAGGTGCGGGGGCAGCACGAGGCCGTTGTCGTCGCTGTGCGTCATGATAAGGGCGCCCATCAGGCGGGTCGACACGCCCCAGGAGTTGGCCCACACGAGTTCGGGCTTGTTTTCTTTGTTGACGAACGTCACGTCGAAAGCCTTCGCGAAATTCTGTCCGAGGTTGTGCGAGGTGCCGCTCTGGAGGGCTTTGCCGTCCTGCATCATGGCCTCGATGGTGTAGGTGTTGAGCGCGCCTGCGAAGCGTTCGTTGGCGCTCTTGACGCCGCGCACCACGGGCATGGCCATGTATTTCTCGGCAAACTCGGCGTAGAGGTTTATCATCTGCACCGTGCGTGCTTCGTTTTCTTCAGGGGTGGCGTGCGCGCAGTGGCCTTCCTGCCAGAGGAATTCGGCCGTGCGCAGGAACATGCGTGTGCGCATCTCCCAGCGCATCACGTTGGCCCACTGGTTGCAGAGTATGGGCAGGTCGCGGTAGCTGTGTATCCAGTTTTTGTATGTGCCCCATATGATGGTTTCGGATGTAGGGCGCACTATGAGTTCTTCTTCGAGCCGTGCCTCGGGGTCCACGACCACGCCGTTGCCGTTGGGGTCGTTCTTGAGGCGGTAGTGCGTCACCACGGCACATTCCTTGGCGAAGCCTTCCACATGTTCGGCTTCACGGCAGAGAAACGATTTGGGTATGAGCAGGGGGAAATATGCGTTCTGCACGCCTGTGGCTTTGAACATGCTGTCGAGCGTGCGCTGCATTTTTTCCCAGATGGCATAGCCGTAGGGTTTGATGACCATGCAGCCGCGCACTGCCGACTGCTCGGCGAGGTCGGCTTTGACCACGAGTTCGTTGTACCATTGCGAGTAGTTTTCGCTGCGCTTGGTGAGGCCTTTGAGTTCGATTGCCATATGTTGTGATTGGTTTTGATTTTTTTCTGATGCGCAAAATTACAAAAATTGCCTGACATATGCCTCATTGCAGGCACGAAATCAGTGCGGAAGGGGCACGATGTATATTTCCACGCGCCGGTTGGCGCGCCGGTGTGCCTGTGAGTCGTTGTCGTGGAGAGGTTCGTCTTTGCCTATGCCGTATATCACCACGTTGGTGTCGTCGTCGCGGTCGGCGAGCTGCCACAGCAGGTCGTCGATGGCGTTGGCGCGGGCTTCTGTAAGGGCGTCGGAGTAGGCGTCGTCGCCGGTGTCGTCGCTGTGCACGGCCACCACCACCTTGTAGCGCTCGCTCTGCCCCACGATCTCGCGCAGCGGGCGCAGACGCCGCAGGGCTTCGGGTTTGGGGGTGGTGGAGTTGGCGGCGAAGAGCGTGTCGCAGGGGAGGCTTACGAGCACTATCTCGCCCTGGCGCAATGTGGCTGCGCGCAGACCCTGCCTGCGCATCGACGCGGCCAGGCGTGCGGCGTGGTCGGCCGTGGCGGCGTGCTGCCGCTGCGGTATGGCCGGTGTGTGCAGCTGGCGGTCCAGGTCGAGCTCGTCGGCATCCGCTGCGTCGCCGGCGGCGGTGGCCGCAATGGCTGATACGGCGAGCGCCGCGGCTGCGAGTGCCACTCTAAGGCGTCGGAAGAGGGAGGTCATATGAGCGACAGTTCGTAGTCTATCTCGGCCTGCACCAGCGGCAGTATGTGTGCCGGCTCTATGATGCAGCCCTTGTCCTTGGCGAGCAGGCGCGCGGCGTGGTCGGCGATGGCGCGGGCGTCTTCGTCGTCTTCGTCGTCGCAGTCTATTTCGAGGTCGCCGTGCTCGTCGTAGTAGTCAAATATGATGTCGATGAGGTTGAGCAGCTGGTCGTCGTCGTAGGCGTCTGCTCCGGCCACGCTCTGCCGCATGTGGCGGATGGCGTCGTCTTCGTTGTATTCCATATCGTTGTTCAGAAATTGCCTGTGAGGAGTTGTTCGGGTATGTCGAGCGATATTGTGCGGCTCTCGGGGTCGAGCGCCACTATCCAGTCGTCTGCCAGCGGCACGAGCGCGGTGCGTCCGCCTTCAGCCAGTGAGATGTGCAGCAGGGTGTTGATGGTGGTCGTGTCCACGCTGTCGATGCGTCCTACGCGCTGCCCCTCGGGGTCGAGCACGTCAAAGCCCTCGAGGTCTTCGGCATAGAGGCCGTCGCCTTCGTCGCTGCTGTCGGAGTCGGAGTCGGCGGGCATCTCGCGCAGCGGAGCGAATAGCTCAAGGCCTGTGTACGCTGCTGCCTCGTCGGCGCTTTCTATGCCGTCGAGGCACATCAGCAGCCCGCATGTGCCGCGCGTGCGCACTGATGCTATGCGAAACGGCACGTATATGCCGTCGATGCACAGCACCACATGTTGCAGGCCTTCGGCGGCGCCGGCCGCGCGCGGCCCGTCGAGCGCCACGGCCACCTCGCCGTGCAGGCCGTGTGTCTTGAGTATGGTGCCTATGGAGGCTATTTCGGAGCGTTGTATCATTTGCGGCGTTTTTTCTTTTTGCCGGTGGGCGGGGCTATGATGTGGAACTCGTGCAGCGGCAGCGTGTTCTCGTCCACGCGTATGCGTCCGTCGCTCATTTCGTACAGGTCGCGGTAGATGCGTGAGTTTTCCACGCCTTCGGGGTTGATGGCCAGCAGCAGTTTTTTCATCTGGTTGCCGACCATGGACAGGAGCGTGTCGCGCGCTTCGCCCGGAGGCATGTCGGCTGCGGCGGCCACGGTGAGCTCCACCAGGCGTCCGTAGTGGCGGCGGCGCGCAGGGTCGGTGCCGAGCAGCAGCGGCTCAGGGCGCTCGTTGCCGGAGCCCGGCTCGGGACGGTCGTAGGGGGTGTCTACATCGAGGCGGTAGTCACTCATTATTATTATATGGTCCCAGAGCTTGCGGCGGTATTCGTCGGCGGGGCCTGTGGGGGGGAATAGGCGCATCATGGTGGCCACCACGGTGGCTGCGGCGGCGTTGCGCGTGTCGCGGTCTTCGATTTCGAGGCAGCGGTCCACCATGTTCTGTATGTTGCGTCCGTATTCGGGCAGCGGCAGTTTTTTCAGATGGTTGTTGTATGTGAGCATGTCTGTGATGTTTGTCGTTGGTATGTTTCGAGTTCTTCGCGTATGAACGCCGCGGTGGGCGAGTCGGTGCGGGCCACCTCTTCGGGTGTGCCTGTGGCCACTATGCGGCCGCCCTCGCTGCCGCCGGCCGGACCCATGTCTATGATATGGTCGGCGGCGCGTATCACGTCGAGGTTGTGTTCTATCACGAGCACCGTGTTGCCGCGGTCCACGAGGCGGTTGAGTATGCCCATGAGCGTGTTCACATCGTCGAAATGCAGCCCCGTGGTGGGCTCGTCGAGTATGAACAGCGTGCGCCCGGTGTCCTTTTTGGCCAGTTCGGTGGCGAGTTTCACACGCTGGTTCTCGCCGCCGCTGAGGGTGCTCGACGGCTGCCCGAGCTTTATGTAGCCGAGCCCTATGTCCTGCAGTACCTTTATTTTCTTTATTATCGAGGGTATGCCGGCGAAGAATTCCACCGCCTGGTTGATGGTCATGTCGAGCACATCGGCTATGCTTTTGCCCTTGTAGCGCACCTCGAGCGTTTCGCGGTTGTAGCGTTTGCCGCCGCAGGCCTCGCACGGTACGAGCACATCGGGCAGGAAATTCATCTCGATGGTGCGGTAACCGTTGCCGTTGCACACCTCGCAGCGCCCGCCGGCCACATTGAAGGAGAAACGCCCGGGCTTGTAGCCGCGGATGCGCGCTTCAGGAAGCCCCACGTAGAGGCTGCGTATGTCGGCGAACACTCCCGTGTAGGTGGCGGGGTTGGAGCGCGGAGTGCGGCCCAGCGGCGACTGGTCCACCGTCACCACCTTGTCGATGTGTTCCAGGCCGCGTATCTCGCGGTAGGGGAGCGGCTCGGCCGTGGCGCGGTAGAGTTCGCGCGCCAGCAGCGGCTGCAGTGTGCCGCCTATGAGCGACGACTTGCCGGAGCCGCTGACGCCGCACACACACGTGAGCGTGCCCAGCGGTATGTCCAGGTCGGTGTCCTTCAGGTTGTGGCCTGTGCACCCGAGCAGCTGCAGGCGGGCGCCTGAGCCGCTGCGGCGTTCGGAGGGGATGCCGCAGCGCCGGCGGCCGGTGAGGTAGTCGGCCGTGAGGGTGTCGGTGCCGAGCAGGTGCCGGGGCGTGCCCTGAAACACCACGCGCCCGCCTTTGCGGCCAGCGCCGGGACCAATGTCCACCACATAGTCGGCGGCGAGCATGATGTCCTTGTCGTGTTCCACCACTATTATGGAGTTTGAGGCGTCGCGCAGGCGCTTCAGAGCGTCGATAAGGCGTCGGTTGTCGCGCTGGTGGAGGCCTATGGAGGGCTCGTCGAGGATGTAGAGCACATTGACCAGCTCCGAGCCCAGCTGCGTGGCCAGGCGTATGCGCTGGCTCTCGCCGCCGCTCAGGGTGGCCGAAGCGCGGTTCAGCTGCAGATAGCCCAGCCCCACGTCCACAAGAAAGCGCAGACGCGTGCTTATCTCTTTCACTATCTCGGCGGCTATGGCGCGGTCGCGCTCGTCGAGGCGCTCCATGAGCCCGAGGCTCCAGCCGTGCAGGCTGTCGATGTCCATGCGTGTGAGCTCGGCTATGTTTTTGCCGTCGACGAAGAAGTGCAGCGCTTCACGGCACAGGCGGTCGCCGCCACATTCCGGGCATGTGACGCGCGAGAAGAAGCGCCCGCTCCAGCGGTTGGCGGCGGCTCCGGCCTCGTCGCTCTGCTCCATCTGCAGATACTTTATCAGGCCCTCGTAGCTTTGGAAATAGTTGGTGGTGCTCATAGTGTCGTTCTTGAGCACGAGGCGTTCGTTGGTGCCGTTGAGTATCTCGCGCATGGTTTCCGCGTCGAGCTCGCCCACGGGTGTGCGCAGGTCGTAGCCGTGTTTCTCGCAGATGGCCGAAATCTGCCAGAAAATCATGCTGTTGCGATACTTGCCCAGGGGGGCTATGGCGCCGTCGCGTATGCTGAGCGTGGGGTCGGGGATCACCTTTTCGTTGTCCACGGTGTCCACATAGCCCAGGCCCTTGCAGTAGGGGCAGGCGCCCTGCGGCGAGTTGAACGAGAAGTTGTGTGGCGCGGGCTCGCGGTAGCTCAGCCCCGTGTCGGGGTCCATGAGGCTTTGGCTGAAATGCGCCGTCGTGTCGGCGTCGGGATCATACACCATGAGTTCGCGGCCGCCGTGCCTGAGGGCGCTCTCCACGCTGCTGTCGAGGCGCTGCCGCTGTTCGGGGCCGACCTTGAGGCGGTCCACCACTATCTCTACCGAGTGGTTCTTGTAGCGGTCGAGGCGCATGCCGGGCGTGATTTCCATGAGCGTGCCGTCCACGCGCACGTTGAGGAACCCTTTTTTGCGCAGCTGCTCGAACAGCTCTTTGTAGTGGCCTTTTCGCGAGCGCACCACCGGCGCGAGCAGATAGATGCGCCGCCCGTCGTAGCGCTCGGTGATGAGGTCGGTGATGCGCTCGCGCGTGTAGCGCACCATTTCCTTGCCCGACAGGTAGCTGCGGGCGTGGCCTGCGCGGGCGTAGAGCAGGCGCAGGAAGTCGTATATCTCGGTGGTGGTGCCTATGGTGCTGCGCGGGTTGCGGTTCACGGTCTTCTGCTCGATGGCTATCACGGGGCTCAGCCCGGTGATGTTGTCCACATCGGGCCGCTCGAGCGAGCCGAGCATGTTGCGCGCGTAGGACGAGAACGTTTCGATGTAGCGCCGCTGTCCCTCGGCGAATATGGTGTCGAAGGCGAGCGACGACTTGCCGGAACCGCTGAGGCCGGTCACCACCGTCAGCGCCCCGCGCGGTATGCTCACATCGATATTGCGCAGGTTGTGCACGCGGGCGCCGGTGACTTCGAGGCGTCCGCCGTCGGCGTTGTTGTGCCTGTCGTCGCCCATCAGCGCACCCATTTTTCGTTATACACCGGCCGCTGCTGCTTCGAGCGGCTCGTCGACTCGGCCGTAGCCACCTTCACGGTGTAGGTCTTGCCGGCCTTGTTGGTCAGCTTGCGGGCGCGTATCCACGGGTTGTCGTCGCGCAGCTGTCGGTAGCTGATGCCCTGCGCCTTGGCCCACGTGGCCCAGTCGTCCACCGGGCCGCTCACCTTCACCTCCTTGTACGTGGCGGGAAAATACAGCTGCTCGCGCCGCAGGTCGAAACCGTAGGCGGCCGGATTCTCCATTATGAGCTTCATGGCCATGATGCGGAACATGTAGCGCGACGTTTCGTCCGTGAGATACAGGTCGAAGGCATTGTCGGCCTGCTGCTTCTCGAGCTCGCCGGAAATGCGGCCCATGCCGCCGTTGTACGACGCCATCACCGAGCTCCAGTTGCCGCCGTATTTCGACAGGGCGTTCTTCAGATAGCGGCACGCCGCAGCCGTGGCTTTCTCAAGGTTGTAGCGCTCGTCCACCTCTTCGCTCACCTCCAGACCGTACTGGCGGGCTGTGGCGGGCATGAACTGCCATATGCCGGCGGCCTTGGCGGGAGAGTAGGCGCGGGGGTTGAGCGAGCTTTCCACGCACGCCAGATACAGCACGTCGGCAGGCACGCCGTTGCTGCGCAGTATGGGCGCCATCACCGGGAAATATTTGTTGGCGCGCTTGATGGTGAGCATCGTCGCCCCGTGTGTATATGCCATCGACGTGAGCTCGCGGTCCAGGCGCTCGTACATGTCGGTGCGGTCCAGGCGCACGCCTTTGCCGCACAGCGTCATCGACGAGGGTATTTCGGGGCTCACCACGCGGGCGAAACGCGCGCTGGCAGCCTGCTCCTGGGCCGACGCCGCAGGAGCGCCCGCAGCCGGCGAGAGAAGCAGGGCCGCAGGCAGCAGCATGGATGCTGATAGGGATATATGTTTCATTTTTCTTAAACGTTTTGACGGCGCGAGGAGTTTATTCGGCCACATTGCTGCCGCGCTCGCGCGAACCTATGATGTTGATGTCGCCCGACAGGCGGTATTCCTTGCCGTCGGCACCGCGCGCGCGCACCACATAGTAGTACACGCCCGCACCGGCACGGCGGCCGCCGTGCCGTCCGTCCCAGCCCTGCGACGGGTCGGTGAGCAGCGCCACACGCGTCCCCCAGCGGTTGAATATCTCGCAGCGGAACTCGGTTATGGAGCGGTAGCTCACGCGCCACTCGTCGTTGACGCCCGGACTCGTGTAAGGCGTGAACGCGTTGGGACACGTCAGCACCGAAGTGCCCACGGCCACCGTGTACACCTCGCCCTCGGCAGAGCACGTGCCCTCGGCATTGGCCGCCGTGAAGCGCACGTAAAAAGTGCCTTCTTCGTCAAACACGGTAGCGAACGCCCGCTCGTTGTAGCTGCGCTCCACTATGTCGAAATCGGGCGAGCGCGACACCTGCCACTCGCTGAAGGCCACGGCATCCGTCACCTCGGCCGAGAACGTGATTTCGCACGGCGCCGAGCCTCCGAGCGCCGAGCCGTCGCCGTCGGGGCGCTGTTCGTTGGGCACGTCGCGAGTCTGCTGCTCGGCGCTTGTGGCAGCGGCCACAGCCGTCGCACGCACCGTGCTGGCAGTTTCCACCGCCTGCTCCTCGCCCCACACACGCAGAAAGCGGTCGCCCTCCAGCCGCACGCGCGTGTCGCACAGCGGCGCCGGCACCCGCAGCGTGGCCCCGGCCGAGGGCAGCTCCACCGTGTGCTCTGCCTCCACATAGCGTCCGGCCTCAGAGTCATACACCAACGTGGTGTACGTCACCTCGAGTCCGCGGTCTATCTCCACGCGCCGCCCGTTGATGGTGTAATAATACATCGGCGCCGCGCTGCCGTCGAGCGTCAGCGCGAGAAACTCGCAGGCATCGGCCTCGCTGTCGGCCTCGGCGGCCGCGAGGCCGCGCAGGTCCACAGGCTTGGCCGCATAATCCGCCACCCAGAAATACACAGTCTGGCCGCCGTCCTCCACTATCAGGCCGCCGCCGTAGAGCGGCAGCGGCACGGTGCTCACACCGTCGCGCACCTCCGCCTCAAGCGGCGTGGCATACGCAGCCCCCGACGCGCCGAAACTGCTCCAGCGCGCCGTGGCCGAAGGGTAGGTGGCGTATGCGCCACGCGTGTCGCTCACCACATACACCCCTTCCAGCCCCGACGCCTGTCCGGCCTCAAGGCGCACAGCCGCATGCTCCAGGCCCGTGAAGCCCGGAGAGGCCGCGCGGGCACACGCGGCAGCCAGCAGCGAAAGTATTACAAAAGTCGTTCTCATTATCAATCCGCAAATTTACAAAAACTTTCGCGAAGCAAAAAAGGTTTTCCCCCCAATCCGCCCGCTAATTCGGTTTTGATTTGCGGCGCAGCTGTTTTTTTGTGGGCGGCGGGGGCGGTCAGAGAAACTCGGCCACTACATAGAAGCTGCCGCCGAGAAAAATCTCCGATGCGCCCGTCAGGCGTGCGGCGTCCACTCCTTCGCGCACCGAGCCGAAAGCCTGCGCATGCAGGCCGCGCAGGCGCATCTTGGCGGCCAGGTCGGCCGCCGGTATGGCGCGGGGGGTAGGGGCTGCCACGCAGTGATAGCGCACCGACGCAGGCAGCATGCCTATGATACTGTCCACATCCTTGTCGGCGCAGAAGCCCACCACGGCCACGCATGCGCCCTCGCTGCCCTTGCGGGCGAGATAGCGCGACGTGTATTCCCACGCTGCAGCATTATGGCCGCAGTCGCAGAGCACCCCCTCGTGGCGCTCCCAGCGCCCGCGCAGCGTCCGCCCCACAGCCGCCAGGCCCTCGCTCACGGCGCGGTCGGTGATGGCCATGCCTCGCGCTCTGAGCATATCGGCGGCGCACACCACCGTGCGCACGTTGGCCCGCTGATAGTCGCCGCGCAGACACGTGCCGAACGCGCCGAACGGCGACTCGGCCACCTCGACGCGTCCCTCGGCGTCCGTGCGCACGGCTATGTCGCCGCGGTCCTCGGCATACACCGCCGCCGTGTGCATCTCGGCGGCCCTGGCGTCGAACACCGCGCGCACCTCGGCGCAGGCCTCGCCCACCGCCACGGGCACGCCTTCTTTTATTATGCCGGCCTTTTCGGCGGCTATCTCGGCCGGAGTGTCGCCCAGCAGATCGGTGTGGTCGAGCGATATGTTGGTTATCACGCACAACTCGGGGCTCACTATGTTGGTGCTGTCGAGCCGTCCGCCGAGGCCGGTTTCCACCACGGCCACATCCACGCCCTCGCGCCTGAAGTGCTCGAAAGCCATCACCGTGGAGAGCTCGAAAAACGATGCGTGCACGTCCTTCAGCCCCATGGCCCGGTAGCGCTCCGTAAAGTCACACACCGCAGCCTTCTCTATCATGCGCCCGTCCACGAGTATGCGCTCGCGGAAATCGCTGATGTGCGGCGAGGTGTAAAGGCCCGTGCGCATCCCTGCCGCCTGCAGTATGGCCGCCAGCGAGTGGCTCGTCGTGCCCTTGCCGTTGGTGCCGGCCACGTGTATGCACCGCAGGTCGCGCTCGGGGTGTCCGAACGCTTCGCTCAGGGCCAGCACGTTGCGCAGGCCGGGTTTGTAGGCTGTGGCCCCGCTGCGCTCAAACACCGGGTGCTGGGCAAATATATACTGTGTGCTCTCTTCGTACGTCATTTTCAGAAAATCAGCCACCCGGCCACCCCGGATGCTATTATTATAAGTATAGGATGCACTTTCGTCAGCAGGTTCACGGCCAGCGCCGCCGCTGCCAGCGCCACGCTTATGGCTATCTCCTTGTCGGTGGAGCCGAAATTCGACTCGTTCATCAGCAGCAGCGCGGCCGATGCTATCAGGCCCACCACCACCGGGCGCAGCCCCGCGAACATGCCCGTTATAAGCTCGCTGTCGCGGTGCCGGCGTATGTAGTGGCTCGCGTAGCGCACCAGTATAAACGACGGCAGCACCACCACTATCGTGCACAGCAGCGACCCCGCTATGCCCCACAGCGGCGAGTCGTAGCCATGGCTCATCGGAGCGGCGTAGCCTATGTAGGTGGCCGAATTTATGCCTATCGGGCCGGGCGTCATCTGCGACACGGCCACGATATCCGTAAAGGCCTTCTCGCTTATCCAGCCGGGGGTCACTATTTCGTTCTCAATCAGCGCCAGCATCGCATAGCCGCCGCCGAAGCCGAAGAATCCTATCTTCAGATAGCTCCATATAAGACGCAGATATATCATTTCGCATCCCCCTCCTTTCCTTCGGTCAGGGCGCGGCGGCTGCGGTGCGTGAGCCACCAGCCGCCCAGCGCGCCTGCCGTTATGTAAAGTATGGGGTTGGACACCACGGGCCATTTCGACCATATGGCCAGAGCCACCACCGCCGGAATCCACAGCGTGCGCAGGCCCATGCCGGCCGCGCGCGCCGACGTTATCACCGGCGTCACTATCAGGGCCACCACCACAGGCCGTATGCCCTTGAATATGGCCGTAAGCGTCGCGCTCGACGTTATCATCTCCGGCGTCAGAAAAATCGCTATGCCGAGTATTATGCAGAAGCACGGCAATATCGTGCCGACGGCGGCCGCCACACTGCCGCGAAGCCCGCGCAGCTTGTCGCCGGTCACCACGGCCATGTTCACGGCCAGTATCCCGGGCAGCGACTGGGCCACAGCCAGCAGGTCGAGAAACTCCGTGCGCTCTATCCACTTGTGTTTGTCCACAATCTCGCGTTCTATAAGGCTTATCATCGCCCAGCCGCCGCCGAACGTGAAGCCCCCGATTTTAAAAAACGACAGGAACAGCTGAAACAGAATATTGTTTTTAGTCATCATCATCTTTTTTACGGCGCAAAATTACAACAATTTGTCTGTATTCTGAAAAAATATGGACCCATACGCCACCCGCGGCCTCGCGGCGGCACTCTCCGGCGCGGCAGCCGTGTATAGAATCGCGTCGGGGCGCGGCGTAAGGCGGGTGCGTCAGGCGCCGTCGTTGCGACTTGATATACAGGTGGTTGTCGGCGCCTGTCGGCTTCATGTGCTCCGCCCGATAAAAATTTTACCATCTTTCTGTTCTTACGCTGCGAAAAAGAGGATAGGGCGCCCGTCCGCCGTGTGTAATTTTGCAGCGTATGCAACCCGCCACACAACATCAACCCACCCAACTCAACAGCACTATGAACACCCCTTACCTCATCATCGTCTGCACCGACGCTCCGTTCGACATCGAAATAGAAATCGACATCATCTCTCCCGCTCCACACGTATGCTTGTGCCCGCACTGCCCCGCTTGCCGCCTGTGCCGCATGCGCCTTCGCTCCGCCGTATACCTGCCCGACGCGTGTACCCCGGTATACATCGCCCGCGTCATGGAGGCCCGCGGCAGCGCCGCAGCCACGCGCCGCGCAGTCGCCGCATGCGCGCGGGAGCGCTTCCGTGCCGCCTGCCCCCCGCGCGGTCCTCCCGCCGCGCAGCTGCATCCGCGATGGCCCTGCGCTGCGAGGATACATTTTTAATTAATAAGTCTTACCCAAAAAAACACCTCTCAACCCCCAACTCTCTACCACAAAAACAGTATCCTCGCCGCCATCGCACCATAACCTTACGAAAATTATGATTGCATAAAAGAAAAACCATACAAAAATACACGCTAATTCAAAAATAATCAGTATCTTTGCGCGTGATTTTTGGCCGATTTGCGCACATGGTGCGGCAAGCGGTTGATTTTTAACGCTTTAAACGAATATGATTAACATTACGTTTCCCGATAATAGCGTGAAGGCTTTCGAAGCCGGTGTTACACCGCTGCAGGTGGCTGAATCGCTCAGCTCCCAGCTCGCGCGCGACGTGCTTGCCGCTACCGTCAACGGCGAGCAGTGGGACATCAACCGCCCCATCAATGCCGACGCTTCCATACGGCTCTTCAAGTGGGACGACCCCGAAGGCAAGCACGCCTTTTGGCACTCGTCGGCCCACCTCCTCGCCGAAGCCCTCCGGCAGCTCTTCCCCGGAGTCAAGTTCGGCATCGGCCCGGCCGTGGAAAGCGGGTTCTACTACGATATCGACCCCAACGGCCACAACATCACCGCAGCCGATTTTCCCGCCATCGAAAAGAAGATGCTTGAGCTCGCACGCACCAAGCATCCCATCGTGCGTGCCGAAATCTCCAAGGCCGACGCGCTGACCATGTTCGGCGAACGCGGCGAAGAATACAAATGCGAACTCATCAGCGAGCTCGAGGACGGCAACATCACCACCTACACACAAGGCGATTTCACCGACCTCTGCCGCGGTCCGCACCTCCCCAACACATCCGCCATCAAGGCTGTCAAAATCACATCGCTCGCCGGAGCATACTGGCGCGGCGACGCTTCGCGCCATCAGCTCGTGCGCGTCTATGGCATCACATTCCCCAAGCAGAAGATGCTCGACGAATACAACGCACTCATGGAAGAAGCCAAAAAGCGCGACCACCGCAAGCTCGGAAAAGAAATGGAACTCTTCGCGTTCTCGCAGAACGTGGGCGCCGGACTCCCCCTGTGGCTCCCCAAAGGCGCTGCCCTGCGCGACCGCCTCGAGCAGTTCCTCCGCAAGATACAGCGCAACTACGGCTATCAGCAGGTCATCACGCCTCATATCGGCAACAAGATGCTCTACGTCACCTCCGGCCACTACGCCAAGTATGGCAAGGACTCCTTCCAGCCCATACACACTCCCGAGGAAGGCGAAGAGTACCTGCTCAAGCCTATGAACTGCCCCCACCACTGCGAGATATACCGCACCTTCCCGCGCTCCTACCGCGACCTGCCGCTGCGACTCGCCGAATTCGGCACCGTATATCGCTACGAGCAGAGCGGCGAGCTCCACGGACTCACACGCGTGCGCGGTTTCACGCAGGACGACGCACACATCTTCTGCGCACCCGAGCAGATTAAAGACGAGTTCCTCAAGGTGATGGACATCATTTTCTTCATCTTCAAGGCCCTCAAATTCGAAAATTTCGAAGCGCAGATATCGCTCCGCGATCCTGCCAACAAAGAAAAATACATCGGTAGCGACGAAAACTGGCACCTTGCCGAGCAGGCCATCATCGAAGCCTGCGAGGAAAAAGGCCTCAACGCACGCAAGGAGCTCGGCGAAGCCGCTTTCTACGGCCCCAAACTCGACTTCATGGTCAAGGATGCCATAGGCCGACGCTGGCAGCTCGGAACCATACAGGTCGACTACAACCTCCCCGAACGCTTCCAGCTCGAATACACCGGCGCCGACAATCAGAAGCACCGCCCCGTAATGATTCATCGCGCGCCCTTCGGCTCCATGGAACGCTTCGTGGCTGTGCTGCTCGAGCACACCGCCGGACACCTCCCCCTGTGGCTCGCGCCCGAACAGGTGGCCATACTGCCCATCAGCGAGAAGTTCAACGACTATGCCCACACCGTCGCAAAGCAGCTTGAAGCAGCCGACATACGCGCCACAGTCGACGACCGAAACGAAAAAATCGGACGCAAAATTCGCGACAACCAGCTCCGCCGCATGCCTTATATGCTCATTGTAGGCGAAAAAGAGCAGGAAAATGGCGAAGTTTCCGTAAGAAAATCGGGCGAAGGCGACCTCGGTTCGATGAAAATTGCTACCTTTGCAGAAAATTTGGCTCGCGAAGTCGAAGAAATGACAAAACAACAATAAAACCCCTGAATGGAGAAAAAACCTTATCGCCCCGCCCCGCGCCCCGCAGCGCCCAAACGTCCTGCCAACGGTCCGCGAGGCCCGCGTCGTCCGCCGGAACGAAACGCCTATCCCAACAATATCAACGAGTTCATCCGCGCACGTGAGGTGAGGCTCGTAGGCGACAACGTCACCCCCGGAATATACTCCATACAGGAGGCACAGAAGATAGCCGACGAGCTCGAACTCGACCTCGTGGAGATTTCCTCGCAGGTCGAACCGCCCGTGTGCAAGGTGCTCGACTACCAGAAATATCTCTACCAGCAGAAGAAAAAAGCCAAGGAAATCAAAGCCAAGGCCACCAAGGTAGTAGTCAAGGAAATACGTTTCGGACCTCAGACCGACGACCACGACTACAATTTCAAGCTCAAGCACGCCGTCGGTTTCCTCCAGGAAGGCGCCAAGGTCAAGGCCTACGTCTTCTTCAAAGGACGCTCGATTCTCTTCAAGGAGCAGGGTGAAGTGCTGCTGCTGCGCTTCGCCAACGACCTCGAGGAATACGGCAAGGTGGAGCAGATGCCCCAGCTCGAAGGCAAGCGCATGATCATCATGCTCACGCCCAAAAAGAAATAACCCGGCACACAGAGCATCCGCAGCCACCGCATCAACACAGAATGGTCTTCGCGGCCGCGAGCCGGCCGCACGCATCCATACATGAATTAACTAACATAAAGTACAAAAAATGCCCAAGATTAAAACTAACTCCGGTGCCAAAAAGAGGTTCGCCCTTACCGGATCAGGAAAAATCAAACGTAAACACGCTTTCAAAAGCCACATCTTGACCAAGAAGACCAAGAAGCAGAAACGCAACCTCACACACTTCGGTGTGATAGCTCGCGTGGACGAAAGCAACGTAAAGGAGCTGCTCGGCCTTAAGTAAGTGCCGTAGCCATCCATGCTTACTTTGATTAAGTAATTCGTGATTTTTTAATTCTTTCTATCAACCGAGTGGACGGCACAAAAGAGCATCAACAGCCGCCGGCACTCAAAATCATTAAAGAACATGCCAAGATCAGTAAACCACGTCGCTTCGCGTGCACGTCGTAAAAAAGTCCTCAAACTCACACGCGGCTATTTCGGTTGCCGCCGCAACGTCTGGACCGTTGCCAAAAACACCTGGGAAAAAGGTCTGACCTACGCCTATCGCGACCGCAAGGACAAAAAGCGCAATTTCCGTGCTCTCTGGATTCAGCGTATCAACGCAGCTGCCCGTATGTACGGCCTCAGCTACTCCAAGCTCATGGGACTCATCCACAAGGCAGGCATCGAAATCAACCGCAAAGTCCTCGCCGACCTCGCTCTCAACAACCCTGAAGCTTTCAAGGCTGTTGTCGACAAAGTGAAAAACGCTTAAGCGAACGCGCGAAACAACAAACAGAGAGGTGTCACTCCCGCACGGGAGCTGACACCTCTTTGCCGTTTCATACTTATTGTGTATATTTGCGTTGCAATAGCCCGTTCCCCACCCCCAAAGCAAAATTACCCCCGATTTAACAAATATTAAAACACAAACCACATCTCAATACCTATGCGATTACACCGTTTCATAGCGGCATTGCCCGCTCTGGCCGCGTTCGCCGCCGCAGATGCTGCCACGCCGGCCATACCGCGCGACGAGGCCATCGAAGCCAAAGTACAGAAAACCCTCGCACGCATGACCCTCGACGAGAAAATCGGACAAATGACCGAAATGACGCTCGACATCTGCGGCTCGTTCGACGACGAAGGCAACTTCATTGTCGACGAAAAACGCCTCGACGAAATTATAGGCAAATACAAGGTTGGCTCCATACTCAACGCCCCCGGCACCACCGCGCAGACGCCGCAGGCATGGGAGCGCATCATCGGCGCCATACAGCGCAAGAGCATGGCCACTATGGGCATACCCTGCATCTACGGCCTCGACCAGAACCACGGCACCACATACACCGTGGGAGGAACGCTCTTCCCGCAGAACATCAACGTGGCAGCCACCTTCGACACCGGGCTCGCACGCCGCGCCGGCGAAATCACGGCCTACGAAACGCGCGCCAGTGCCACACCCTGGACATACTCGCCCACACTCGACCTCGGACGCGACCCGCGCTGGCCGCGCATGTGGGAGAATTTCGGCGAGGACGCCCTTATGAACGCCGAAATGGGGGCCGCCATGGTGCGCGGATTCCAGGGCGACGACCCCAACCACATAGGCCCCGACCACATAGCCGCATGCCTCAAGCACTACATGGGCTACGGCGCGCCCTTCAGCGGCAAAGACCGCACGCCGGCCATAATATCGGCCTCCGACCTGCGCGAAAAGCATTTCGCGCCATACCTCGCCGCAGCGCGTGCAGGTGCCCTGAGCGTGATGGTCAACAGCGCTTCCGTCAACGGTGTGCCCGTGCACGCAAGCCACGAGCTGCTCACGGAATGGCTCAAGGAAGGACTCGACTGGGACGGCATGATAGTCACCGACTGGGCCGACATCAACAATCTCTACACGCGCGAGCGCATCGCCGCCGACAAGAAAGACGCCATACGCATCGCCATCAACGCCGGCATCGACATGGCCATGGAGCCCTACAGCCTCGACTACTGCACGCTGCTCAAAGAACTCGTCGAGGAAGGCAAAGTGCCCATGAGCCGCATCGACGACGCCACAGCCCGCGTGCTGCGCATGAAATACCGCCTCGGGCTCTTTGACCGCCCCATGACCGTTATAGCCGAATATCCCGAATTCGCATCGCCCGAACACGCCGCAGCCGCGCTGCAGGCCGCCGAGGAGTCGATGGTGCTCCTCAAGAACGAAGACGCCACCCTGCCTCTGGCCAAAGGCACGAAAATACTCCTCACAGGCCCCAACGCCGACACCATGCGCGGCCTCGACGGCGGATGGAGCTACAGCTGGCAGGGACACATCGCCGACGATTTCGCAGCCTCCTACAACACCATTCTCGAGGCCATGCAACATAAGTTCGGCAGCGCCGACATCATTTACGAGCCCGGAGTGGTCTACGACGACCACGGCAACTGGCAGCAGGAGGACGCCTCCGGCATCGACAAGGCCGTGGCCGCCGCCGGAGCCGCCGACGTGATTGTGGCATGCATAGGCGAGAACTCCTACTGCGAAACGCCCGGCAACATCTCCGACCTCAATATCTCGCGAAATCAGCTCGAACTCGTGCGCCGCCTCGAGGCCACGGGCAAGCCCGTGGTGGTGGTGCTCAACGAGGGACGCCCCCGCATCATAGCCGACATCGTGCCCGATGCCAAAGCCGTGGTCGACATCATGCTCCCCGGCAACTACGGCGGCGACGCGCTCGCCAATCTCCTCGCCGGCGACGCCAATTTCAGCGGTAAGCTGCCCTTCACATACCCCAAGGAAATCAACTCGCTCAGCACCTACGACTATAAGGTGAGCGAGGAAGTGGACAAAATGGAAGGCAACTACGACTACAACGCCGTCGTATCCGTGCAGTGGGCCTTCGGCTACGGACTGAGCTACACCACCTTCGCCTACAGCAACCTGCGTGTCGACAAAGCCGAATTCGGCCCCTACGACACCATTACGGTGAGCGTCGATGTCACCAACACGGGCAAGCGCGCCGGCAAGGAAAGCGTGCTGCTCTTCAGCAGCGACAAAGTGGCGTCGCTCGTGCCCGACAGCCGCCGCCTGCGCGCGTTCGAAAAAATAGAACTCGCGCCCGGACAGACACGCACCGTCACCTTCACGCTGCCCGCCTCCGAACTCGCTTTCGTGGGCGCCGACGGCAAGTGGGTGCTCGAGCAGGGCGAATTCCGCCTGCAGGCCGGCACGGAAGCCGTCGACGTGGTGTGCACCGCCACACGCCGCTGGGACACACCCAACCGCTGACGCGTGCACTCCGCCACACGCCACAAAGCCGCCATACGCGCCCCTCGCGGGCCGTATGGCGGCTTTGCCGTGTGTTGTGGCCGGCGTGGCTATTCGTCGGGCAGGGCAGGGAGCTCGCGGCGCAGCTTCAGCGGCAGCTTGTGCGCCACCTCCGAGTAGCTGTGGCGGATAAGCTCGCGTATGACCTCGTCGGAAAGGCGTCCGTCGAGCCGCAGCTGGTTCCAGTACTTTTTGTTCCAGTGCCATGCGGGCAGCACATCGTCGGGATAGCGCTCGCGCAGCTCCACGGCGCGGTCGGGATCGCACTTCACCACAAAATACGTGTTGTCGGCAAGCCCTATGCATGCGAAAATGCGGTTGCACACGCGCAGCAGCAGATAGTCGTCGCCGAAAGCCATGTCCTCGGTGGCAAGCGGCAGAGTCAGGCAGTATTCCCTTACAGATTCTATATTCATGCCGCAAATATACTAATTATTTCCCATCTGCCCGCCGCATATCCCGCCGGCCCTGCCTCGTTATTTCATAATAGCCGAAGATGCGCCGGATTGTTCGCCGACTTCGTTGCCACGCTGCACTTTCTTGCCGTAACCAAACGTATAAGTTGCAGTTATATTGATACGAGGGTGGGAGGATGTACCGATATTTCCTCTGTATTCTGTATAAAGGGGTGACTCAGTTATTATATTTGCACTGTTCCAACCTTTGTTAAAGATGTTAGCTGCCATCACCCGGATATTCCAGTCAGAGTTGGCCCAACCTACCGTAAGGCTGTGAAAGTTTCTATCTTTATAAATTTGCGGTGATGAGGTGAACATCTGCTTACCGGGCGACTGATAATATGCCTGAAAGTAGAAACTGTTGAGATAATATGTCGCTTGCGCGGTTACAGTGAAAGGAGCATACGACTTATTATATACGCCGGTAGATTTGAAGAATGTTTGTTTGGGACTAACATATAACTGCAATTTACCGCCGAATAATTTATAGTTGGCAGCCAGACCGATTTCATTTTGGATATAATTACCATCGTTGATGTATGTACGAAGTAATGCGTTGCCATCAAAATGAGGCTTATATGTTATAATCTGCCTGTCTATCATTTCAAAGAAATTGTTGAAGGCACTTAATCCGAAAGCATTAGATGGCATCCATGTATAGGCAAGATTAAGAGTTATATGACGGCTGTTTTCAAGTAATGGATTACCTGAAACAAACATATATTCGTTGTCTTGTAGAACATCTGACGCTTTTTGATTTATGCCCGGACTGCTTGACGCAAATTGGAAATAGGCAGACAACGTATTTTTTGAGTTTTGAGAATATCGAAAATTTACATGCAAAAATGGATATTTGTCGCTGTTCTTAATACCGTTTATATCGCTTTGTTCCCAACAAAATCCTGCGTCGGCATACAAACTGACTTTTTGAGCTTGAAAATTATAACACAGCATGCCGGCAGCAAAAGCATTGTGGAATCGGTCATAGTAGCTGTTGGTCCCGGAATAACGCAGTCGGTTGATGTTGTCGCCGCCATTGACTCCGAGCATAGCTGTATGTTTCTGACCGATGCGTTTTTGCAGGTAAGCATCAACACGATAATTATATGCGTTTTCACGTGCGTTTCTGACAATTTCAGGAGTGGTAGAGGTTGAATACGTCAGATAGTCATTGCTGTGCATATAATTGAAACGCGGCGATATGTCTATCGAAAACTGATTAGGCAATGAGAAAAAGAAAGAGCCTTGATATGCGAGAGAGTTACTGCGGTTTGGATTGCTCCTATTAAACGCGTAGTTTTGTTCACTCCCCGGCTGATAGGTAAGACTGCCTCGCTGTTCATAGACAGGAACGCCCAAATGTATAAAACCTACTGTATTGCGTATCTGTACCTTTTCGGAAGCGTAAGTGGCTCGAAAAGTAACAGGATATTGATTCTGTTTATAATGTGATCCGTCAAGGGTTTCTGTTCGGGTTAGTTGATAATCCTTACCGTCAGCATCTTTGAGCGAATAGATTCCTTTTACATTGTTTCCGATATGGTGGTTATTCCAGTTGTTGGCCCCGACATAAAGGTCGTAAGTCATTTTCTTGTAGGAAAACTTTGAGAAAATGTTGTTGCGGCTTGAAAAACCGACAAGGAAGTTTTCGTTTGTTGTAAGCTTTGTGTAACCACCGAAAGCATATTCCTGAACAATGATGTTGACTACACGCTGCGCACCGCGGAAACGAGGATCAGTCGGAAATTCAAGATACTCGACTTTTTTCACGTCGGGAGTCCGCAGTCCTTCCATTTCCTCCTTTGATGCCTCAAGGTAGTTTATAAATATGGCCACCTCTCCACCGGCATTGTCTGTAACGGCTTCACTGACGGGATTTATTTGGATTTGGGGGATAGCCATCTGACGCAAAAGGTCTATCGCATTTTGCGAGGCGTTCTTTTGCTTGACGGTCGGTGTATATGTTGTAGAAGTCGGAGAAGTGCGTTGCATCTGCGCTTCAACAACGACCTCGTTAAGCTCCTGCGTCCTGATGCTGTCGAGGGATTCTGTCTGCGCCATAGCCGCTATGGCAAAAATGGCGCAGAATATTGATGTTTGGACTCGATGATTCATGATGTCGTTTATAATATGACGCCAAAGATAGCGGATTTTTATAATATTATGCTTAACAAATGTCAATTTCGAGTTGACTTTTGGTTTCTTGATCAGGATATTTTAGAATGAAAAAAAGAAAACGTGGACTTAACTTCGCAATGCTTCCTACGGTATCGGCAAACACCTTGCAGTCATATTTCACAGGCATCAGTCTGTTATGAAATTTTTAAGGTCGAAGAACATCAAGCGTGTTTCATCATCCTTGTCTGATTCTGTAATACATTGAAAACCGTTAAGTTCGTAAAAAGGCACGGCAGTTTTCAAGGCATCCACCGTGATAAATCGGCAGCCAAGACGCTTTACATTAGAGAACGCATACTTGATGTTGTCGAGTATGAATGTTCCAAGACCTTGACCGGAATAATCTTCATTCACCGCAAGGCGACCAACCTTTACGGCGGGATAGCTTCTGCGACGTTTTGAGTTTGGAATATTGCGATTCAGCTTATTCCAAACACCCTTTTCATCAGGATTGAATATAATTTTGTCAGCAAGTAAACTGAAATAGGCTGCGGTCTTATTCTGCTCCATATATTCGAGCAAATAAGTCACAGCCATAAGTTCTCTTTGAAAATGCTTTGCGTCTTCAAAGAGAAAATCGTTCAAATCGCCATCAGCGCATTTGAACGGCTTTATGTCGGAGTCCTCTGTGAGCTGGAACTGTCGTAACTTGCTGAAATCAATTTTCACCACTGAAAATTGCTTATGGATTTCATTACTTCATAAGCCTTGCGGGCACGTTCCTTCTCCTCTTTGGACACAGGTTTTGGGGTGGAGATAAGTGTTTCAAATCTCACCGCATCGTTCCCTCGAAGTTCGGGGGTTTCTTTAATCGGTCGTGCCATAAGCAGAAGTTTTTATACAATACCTTGCAAAGATACAACTTTATAACAAATTACACAAGTGTTTGGCTGTTATAGACTAATAAACAACCGATGCAGTGGGGCCGGAGGGGTCGGGGCGGTGTGCGAGCAGGTTTTTCGCGCGCGGTTGTAATTTTTTGCGTGACTTCGCGTCTAATAAGAAACGTTTCAAAATCAAAAGGCTATGCTTAAACATTGGTATGTCTATATAATAATTGCGGTTGTAGCGGAGCTTCTGCTGTTGGTTTGCGACAAATACAAAATCATAAAGTCGAAGCCTCTGCGATATTTTATCGTAATGTTCGTTTCCGCTTTTATCTGCTTTGGGGCTTTCGACCTCATTGTCGGAGAATAGTGAGTCGAACTCCAAATCGATTTCCTCAAACCCGACATCTTCAATGCAGACAGTTCCCTTGCTGTATTTCGTCGGGGGCGCCAACTTCACCACGGCAAGGCCGGAACAGGCTGTTGGGGCAGGCGGGAAATGGCGGCAGATTATTTTGGCCGTTTCGCTGCGTTTGAGTAACTTTGCAGACGCATGGAACAATACATCGACATCGACGGCCAGCGCCTCCACTACCGCGTGAGCGGCAGCGGCCGGCCGCTCATACTCATGCACGGCTGGGGCTGCACTATGGACACGGTGGCCTCCGTCGAGCGAGTGGCTGCCGAAAGCCACACTGTGTACAATATCGATTTTCCCGGATTCGGGCAGTCGCCCGAGCCGTCCGACACGTGGGGCGTCGACCGCTACACGCGCCTGATAGAGGCCATGGCCGCACGCCTGGGGCTCGACCGCCCCGTGCTGGTAGGGCACTCCTTCGGCGGCCGCGTGGGGCTGCTGATGGCGTCGCGCACGCCCGTCGACAAGCTCGTGCTGATCGACGCCGCCGGTGTGCGTCCGCGCCGTTCCGCCCGCTACTATATGCGCGTCTACTCCTTCAAGGCGCTCAAGCGCCTGGCGCGCCTGCTGCTGCCTGCCGCCCGCGCCGAAGCCCTCATAGAGCGCAGGCGCCGCGCCTCGGCCTCGGCCGACTACGCCGCAGCCTCGCCGCGCATGCGTGCCATCCTGAGCCGTGTGGTGGGCGAGGACCTCTGCGGCGTGATGCCCTCCATCAAGGCGCCCGCGCTGCTGGTGTGGGGCGAGAACGACACCGCCACGCCTCTGCGCGACGCGCGCCGCATGGAGAAGCTCATCCCCGACGCCGGCCTTGTGAGCTTCCCCGGCTGCGGCCACTACAGTTTTCTCGACAACCCCGTGCAGTTCGCCGCCGTGCTGCGCAGTTTTCTCAACTCCTGACCCATACCGCATACGCCTATGCTGACATACGACATACTCCTCGCGCCGGCCTTCGTGGCCGCCGCGGCCGCCATGGCCTCGGAGCTGCGCCGCGACCTCATGATGCTGCAGCAGAACTCCTATTTCAACGACCGCTACCGCCGCTGGCTGAGCGCGTCGGCCGACACCACGTCGGCCCTGCGCATCACCGGCATGGCCGTGCTGCTGCTCGCCATCAGCACCCTTGTGCCCGCCGGCTTCGGCGCGGCGCTCATGGGCTTGTTCGGCACCGGCGTGTGCGCGCGCCTGGCCACCCGCCGCTACAAGAAGCCGCTGGTAATGACCGCACGCGCCCGCCGCATCCTCGCCACAGCCGTAGCGCTGGCCGCCATAGTGGTGGTCGCCGCAGCGTGGCTGGCAGGCGGAGGCACCACTGCCGGCCGCCTCTACGCCGCCACCGCCGCCACCACGGCTTGCTACTGCGCGTCGCACCTGCTGCTGCTCGCCGTCAACACGCTGCTGCGCCCCGTGGAGCGAAGCATCAACGCGCGCTACATAGCCGACGCACGCGAGCGCCTGCGCTCCATGCCCGACCTCAAAGTGATAGGCATCACCGGCAGCTATGGCAAGACCAGCACCAAGCACTACCTGCACCGCATACTCTCCGAGCATTTCGACACGCTCATGACGCCGGGCAGCTACAACACCACGCTCGGCGTGGTGCGCACGGTGCGCGAGCTGCTGCGCCCGTACAACGAGGTGTTCATCGTAGAGATGGGCGCCAAGCAGCGCGGCGACATACGCGAGATATGCGACCTGGTGCGTCCCAGCGCCGGCATCATCACGGCCGTGGGCCCGCAGCACCTCGAGTCGTTCGGCAGCATCGAGGCCGTGCAGGCCACCAAATTCGAGCTCGCCGACGCGCTCCCGTCCGACGGCACCGCCTACTTGAACGACGATTTCCCCCTCATAGCCTCCCGCCCCGTGGACGGCGCGCGCTGCATGCGCTACAGCTGCACCGGCGCTCCCGAGGCCGACTGGCAGGCGCGCGACATAAGCTATGGCTCCGACGGCACGCATTTCACCGTCACGGGCCCCGGCGGTTTCGTCCTGGAGCTGCACACACGCCTGCTCGGCGAGGCCAATATCTCCGACCTGCTCGCCGCCGTGGCCGTGGCCGCCGACATGGGCGTGCCCTCCGACAAGATACGCTACGCCGTGGGGCAGATAGAGCCCGTGACGCACCGCATGAGCCTCACGCGCACCGCCGGCGGCTTCACCATCATCGACGACGCCTACAACAGTAACCCCGTGGGCTCGCGCATGGCCATGGAGGTGCTCGGCAGCATGAGCGGCGGACAGCGCATCGTAATCACCCCCGGCATGATAGAGCTCGGCGACGAGCAGCAGCGCCTCAACCGCGAGCTCGGCCGCCACGCCGGCCTGAACGCCGACATAGTGATAGTGGTCGGGCACTACAACCGCGAGGCCCTCTCGCAGGGCGTGGCCGACGCCGGCCGCCCCGAGGTGGCACTGCACACGGCCGACACCTTCGCCGACGCGCAGCGCCTGCTCACGAGCATAGTGCGTCCCGGCGACACCGTGCTCTACGAAAACGACCTGCCCGACACCTTCCGCTAAGGCGCCGCCCGGCACACATACACCCGCACATATAAAATACAACACCTATATATATAACACTACAGACAGCAATGAAAACCACCATAGGAGTGTTCTTCGGCGGCCGCAGCACCGAACACGAAATATCCGTCATCTCCGCCAGCCAGGCCATGGCGGCCATAGACACAAGGCGCTTCGACATAGTGCCCGTGTACATCACCAAGGACGGCCACTGGTACACCGGCGACGCGCTGCTCGACGTGGCCAACTACCGCGACACCGCCGCCCTGCTCGCTCAGTGCACCGAGGTGTACATGCGCCCCATCTACGGCGACTACACGCTCTACCGCGCCAAGCCGCGCCTTTTCGGCTCCGACCGCCTCGCCACGCTCGATGTGGTCATCCCCGTGCTGCACGGCTCTAACGGCGAGGACGGCACCTTCGAGGGCCTTCTCGAAACCATAGGCATACCCTACGCCGGATGCGGCACCCTGGCTTCGGCCAACGGCATGGACAAAATCACCATGAAAATGATACTCCAGGCCGGAGGCGTGCCCGTGGTGCCCTACGTGTGGTTCACCGACAGGCAGTGGGACGCGCAGCGCGACGACACGGTGGCCGAGGTGGAAAGCACGCTCGGCTATCCTGTGATAGTGAAGCCCGCCAACCTCGGCTCCAGCGTGGGCATAGGCCGCGCCGCCGACCGCGCCCAGCTGCTCGAGCGCGTGGCCGACGCGCAGCGCTACAGCTCGCGCATCATCGTGGAACACATGGTCGACGAGCTGCAGGAAATCAACTGCTCCGTGCTCGGCGACTGCGACCAGTACGAAACATCCGTGCTCGAAGAGCCCATCAAGAGCGGCGAGATACTCTCGTACACCGACAAGTACATGGGCGGCACCAAAGGCAAGGCCGGCATGCAGGCCGCGCAGAAGCGCATACCCGCCGACCTGCCCGCCGACGTGACCGAGCGCATACGCTTCCTGGCCGGCGAAACGTTCCGCGTGCTGTCGTGCCACGGCGTGAGCCGCGTCGACATGATCATAGACCGCAGCAACGGCGGCATCTACGTGAACGAAATCAACACCATCCCCGGCTCGCTCTCCTTCTATCTCTGGGAAGCCACCGGCATCACCTTCCCCAAGCTCATGGAGCGCCTGGTGAGCCTCGCGCTCAAACGCCGCCGCGACCTGAGCCACAAGACCGTGAGCTACGACCAGAACATATTCTCGCTCGGAGGCGGGGGAGTGAAGGGCGCAAAAGGCGCGAAAGGCGCCAAAAGCGGCGCGCGCTGAGGAGGCGTCGCGTAGCCCGAAAAAAATAAAAAATCGTAAACATCGCGCTATCGGCTGAACTACAGACCGTAGCGCGACGTTTACATATGTTTTGCCCCGACGTGCCACATTTTGTGCTTTGAGGAATCAAAAAAAGGTAGTAACTTTGTAAGGTGAATTGCTTACTGCGACATATCGAACACCTGCTGGCCACGCACGACTGCGTGACCATCCCCGGCGTAGGCGCCGTGCTCGCCCACCGCGAGCGCGCTGTGGCCGACACCGCCGCCATGCGTGTGCTCGCCCCTGCCAGAGCGTTCACATTCAACCCCGCGCTCGACCACAACGACGGCCTCCTGGCCTCCAGCGTGGCCCGCGCCGAAGGCATCAGCTACGAAGCCGCGGCGCAGCGTGTGGAGGCCGCTGCCGAAGCGATGCGCGCCACCCTTGGCCGCGAGTCGCGCCTGCAGCTGGGCCGCATAGGCGCCCTCACGCGCCACTCCGACGGTTCGCTGCGCTTTGCGCCCGGCCGCGCCGACGCCATCTCGCCGGCCACCATGTGGCTGCCCGAGGTGGACCTCCGCGCCTTTGCCGGCACGCAGACGGCCGCCGACACTCCGCGCCGCAGCGCCGCCACCCGCAGCGTGCGTGCCGGCGTTCCGCGCCGTATAGCCGCGCGTGCGCTCCGCGCCGCCGCAGCCGTGGCGCTCCTCGTGGCCGTGGGCCTCACGCTCATAACCCCGCTGAAGGTCGACAATCCGCGCTACGCGTCGCTGGGTGTGGAACCCGCCGCGGCCGTGGCTCCCGCATCGGCCTCGATAGCCGACGAGCTGCCCGGACGCGCTACGGCGCCCGTGGTGCTGGTGCTGCGTCAGCATGCCGACGCGGCCACCGCCGTCGACACCGCCGCCATAGCCGCCTCCCGCGCCGCCCGCGCCGCCCGCGTAGCCACCGCGCCCCGCCGCAGCTACTGCCTGGTGGTGGCGTCGCTCGACAGCGACAGCGAGGCACAGCGCTATCTCGCCACTCAGGGCGACCCCTCGCTGCGAGTGCTCGTCAGCGGCGACCGCTACCGCGTGTATGCGGCCGAGGCCGCTACCCCCGAGGCCGTGCTGGCCGACGCCGCCGCGCGCGGCATCACCGAGCGCTACCCCAGCTCGTGGATATGCCGCCGGTGAGCATCGCTCCCTCCCCCGACACCCCGCATTATCCTTCCGATATGGACCATCTCCAGCAACTTCTTATCGAGCGCCACAGCATCAGGCGCTACACCGCGGAAGCCGTGGACGCCGACGCCGTGCGCCTCATCCTGCAGGCCGCGCTGCTCGCGCCCAGCAGCAAGAGCAAACGCCCCTGGCAGTTTGTGGCCGTGGAAAACAAAGACACACTGACCGCCCTGGCCGCGTGCAAGGATTTCGGCGCCACGCCCATATCCCGCGCGCCGCTGGCCATAGCCGTGGTCGCTGACCCCGCCGAGAGCGACTGCTTCGTGGAGGACGCCTCCATAGCCGCCGCCTTCATGCTGCTGCAGGCAGCCGAGCTGGGCCTCGGCGCGTGCTGGATACAGGTGCGCGGCCGCTTTGCCGGCGACGGCACCCCTGCGGAGGACATAGTGCGCGACACACTCGGCATCCCCGAGCATCTCGCCGTGCTGTGCATAGTGACCGTGGGCCACAAGGACGAAGAACGCAAGCCTGTGGACCCCGACAAGCTGCTGTGGGAAAAAGTGCACGTAGAGAAGTGGCAGGACCCCGCGTGACCATACTCGGCGCCGGCAATGTGGCCTCGCGGCTGGCGCCGGCGCTTGCCGAGGCCGGCGCGCGCATAGTGCAGGTGTGGGGCCCCACGGCCTCCCGCGCCGCGAGCCTGGCCGAGAGTGTGGGCGCCACCGCCGTGGCCTCGCCGGGGGAGCTTTCCGCCGACTCCGATTTTTATATTCTCGCCGTGCGCGACACCGCCGTGGCCTCCACGGCCGCAGCCATGCCGCGCACCGGCGGCATAGTGGTGCACACGTCGGGCAGCGTGCCCATGGAAGCGCTGGCACCCGCCTCGTCGCGCACCGGCGTGCTTTACCCCCTGCAGACATTCACGGCCGGGCGCCGCACCGACCTGTCGCATGTGCCGTTCTTCACCGAAGGCAGCGACGCCGACACGCTCGCTGCCATAGACGCGCTGGCAGGCATGCTCACCGACAGTGTGCACCACGCCGACAGCTCCACGCGTCCGCTGCTGCATGTGGCCGGAGTGCTCGGCTGCAATTTCCCCAACTTTCTGCTCGGCTGCGCCGCCGACGTGCTGGCCCGCGGCGGCTATAGCCTCGACGTGCTGCGCCCGCTGCTCGAAGAAACCGTGGCCAAGGCCTTCGAGGCCGGCCCCGACGCCGCGCAGACCGGCCCTGCCGCCCGCGGCGACGTGGCCACCATAGAGCGCCACTGCGGCATGCTGCCGCCCGAGCAGGCCCGAATATACCGCGACATATCAGAACTCATAATGGTTAAACACTCCTGACGGTGAAGATAAACTACGACCTCCGCAAAATCCGCGCCTTCGTCTTCGATGTGGACGGGGTGCTGTCGCCCACCGTGGTGCCCATGCTGCCCGACGGGCGTCCCGCCCGCATGGCCAACGTGAAGGACGGATTCGCCCTCAAGCAGGCCGTGCGCGCCGGCTATGCCGTGGCGGTGATCACCGGCGCCGACACCGAAGCCGTGCGGCTGCGCATGAACATGATAGGCATAACGGATGTGTTTCTGGCGGCGTCGTGCAAGCTCGATGTGCTGCGCGGGTGGATGCGCGAGCGCGGCCTGGCGCCCGAGGAGGTGGCTTTTGCCGGCGACGATGTGCCCGACATGGGGTGCATGCGCCATGTGGGCCTTTCGGTGGCTCCCGCCGATGCCGACGCCGAGGTGCGCGACATTGCGGTGCACGTAAGCGGCCGCGATGGCGGCTACGGTGTGGCGCGCGAACTTATCCAGGAAACCATGCTCGCGCAGGGCACGTGGCCCCGCGAGGCTGCCGCCTACGGCTGATACAGACATTACATCCCCCCCGACAGTATGATACCGGCTATTTTACCTCCCAGGCTGCACGACGTGCGGCTTGTGCTCGCGAGTGCTTCGCCGCGCCGCCGCGAGCTGCTTCAGATGCTTGTGCCCGATGTGACCATCGCCCCCGTGCGCGATGTCGACGAAACGTATCCTCCCGGCCTCGACGCCATGACGGTGCCCGAGTACCTGTCGCGGCTGAAGGCGTCGGCCTATGCCGGCGACATCCCTGCCGGCAGTGTGCTCGTGACGGCCGACACGGTGGTGGTGCTCGACGGCCGCATACTCGGAAAGCCTGCCACGGCCGCCGCTGCCTGCGACATGCTGCGCGCGCTGTCGGGGCGCACGCACACGGTGGTGACGGGTGTGACGCTCACGGGCGCCGACGGGCGCTGCGAGAGCTTCTCGGAGCGCACCGAGGTGGAGTTTGCCGCGCTGACCGACGCCGAGATAGAGGCCTATGTGGACACCTACCGTCCGCTGGACAAGGCCGGCGCGTACGGCATACAGGAGTGGATAGGGGGCATGGGCATATGCGGCATACGCGGCTGTTTCTACAATGTGATGGGGCTGCCGCTGCACGCTCTGTACGCCAGACTGAAAAAATTCTGAAAAAAACGGCAGTCGGCTGTCACCTTTTCGGTGCGGGGTGTGTCTTATGGGTGAGATATCTCAGAAAAACAATCTTATCCGTAATTCATAAACCCTTTAAATTCAAAAGATATGTTCTGGTTAGTAAAAATCATTGTTCCCGTGTCGATATGCTGCGTGCTGCCCTGCGTGGTGGTGTGGCTGGTAAGCCGAACAAAGAAAAACGCCGACGACAAGCGCGCTGAGGTGCTGCTGGAGGCTATCCGCGCCAACAACAATGTGGATGTGGACCGTCTGACGGAAGCTATGTCGCGTCCGAAACTTTCGGCCGAGGAACAGCAGAGCCGGCGTCTGCAGCGCGGCTGCCTGTTTTCGCTCTCGGGTGTGGCGATGCTGATATACGGCATGGTGCAGCTTTCGATGTGGGGAGTCACAAACGATATTATAGATATGTTGCTGCTGGGCGGCGGCATAGCTCTTGCCATCGGCGTGTCGTATCTGGTGGTGTACCGCGTCGTGAGCAAGCGGCAGAAGAATTCCGACGCCGACAAAGAATGATGCGGAGATGACCCGCGAACAATTCATAGCGCAGGCGGAGGGTGTGCAGAAGGCGCTGCGGCGCTTTCTTGCCGCCCTCTGCTGCGGCGATGTGCAGCTTGCCGACGACATAGCGCAGGAGGCCCTGCTGAAAGCGTGGCTGGCGATAGACAGCGTGCGCGACGCCGGGAGTTTCGCGCCGTGGGTGTATCGCATAGCCTACAACACCTTTCTGAACCACCGGCGCTCGGTGCGTGCCTCCGAGGGTTATTCCGCCGCCGAGCGGGTGGCCGGTCCCGAGGCATCGGAGGCCGACGCGGCGTTTCGCTACCAGGCCTTGTACGCGGCGCTCGACCGCCTGCCCGAAAAGGAGCGCACGGTGGTGGTGCTGCACTACATGGAGGGCTACTCGGCCAAGGAGATAGGCGAGATAACGGACGCGAGCGCCGTGGCGGTGAGGCAGCAGCTCTCACGCGGGCGCTCGCATCTGCGCGAATTTCTGGAACACGCTCAGGCATGAACGGTGTCGGCGTATCACAATATCATATATCAGATAAAGACAAGCAAATGGAAGACGACGACAAGATAAAGAAACTCTTCGACGGATTCGAGCCTGCGGGCGGTTCGACGGACGATGCCTTCATGCGGCGTCTGCGCGGCAGCCTGGACGCTGTGGAGCATGTGCGCCGCGACATGGCCGCCGAGCGCCGTCGCAACCGCACGGCGGTGGTGGCCGCAGCCATAGCCGGCTTTGCGAGCGGGCTTGCGGCGGCGCTGCTGATGCCAGTGCTGGTGCGCGTGGCGGAGTCGCTGCTGCCCGACAGCTATGCCACAACGGCCGCGTGGATGGCGGCTGCGGCCACTACGCTGACGGTGGCGTTCAGCACCTACGACATAGCGCAGGCGTGGCAGCGCCGCGGAGTCAGAGGCTGAGTGCTCCCGGCACGGGCTGGTCGGTGAGCGCCACGCGCATCACCTCGAGCACGGTGCCGACGTAGTGGAAGGTGAGTCCGTCGCGGTATTTGGGGGCGATGTCGTCGATGTCGCGGCGGTTGTCGGCCGACAGCACGATGTCGGTGATGCCGGCGCGTTTTGCGGCGAGAATCTTCTCCTTGATGCCGCCCACGGGCAGCACACGTCCGCGGAGAGTGATTTCGCCGGTCATGGCGAGTTTCGGGGTGACGCGGCACTGCCTGAAGGCCGACACGATGGCCGTGGCGATGGTGATGCCCGCCGACGGGCCGTCCTTGGGTATGGCTCCTTCGGGGAAATGTATGTGTATGGTGTATTTTTCGAAGAGCGCGGGGTCGATGCCGAGCTGCGCGGCGTGTGCCTTGACCCACTGCAGGGCTATGGTGGCCGATTCCTTCATGACGTCGCCGAGGTTGCCGGTAATGGCTAACTTTTCGCCTTTTCCGGGCGAGAGCGAAACTTCGGCGAGTAGAATCTCTCCGCCCACGGAGGTCCACGCCAGGCCTGTGACTACGCCTGCGAAATCGTTGCCTTCGTAGAGTCCGGGCCGGTGCACGGGCAGTCCGAGTATGTCGTGCAGGTGTTCGGGCGCCACCGTTTCCGGGAATGGCTTGTCGGCCATCATGGCGTGCACGGCCTTGCGCACCACCTTTTCGATGCATTTTTCGAGCTGCCGGACGCCGCTTTCGGCTGTGTAGCTGTCGATGATGGCGCGCATGGCTTCGGGGCTGATGCGCACTTCGGAGCTTTCGAGTCCGGCGCGCTGCAGTATGCGTCCCATGAGATGGTGCTCGGCTATGGCCTGCTTTTCTTCGGGCAGATAGCCGCTGAGCTCGATGATTTCCATGCGGTCGAGCAGCGCCGGGGGCACTGTGGAGAGCGTGTTGGCGGTGGCCACGAAGAGCACGCCCGAGAGGTCGAAGTCGATGTCGATATAGTTGTCGTGGAAATGGCAGTTCTGCTCAGGGTCGAGCACCTCGAGGAGCGCCGATGCGGGGTCGCCTTTGAAGTCGTGGCCTATTTTGTCTATTTCGTCGAGCAGCAGCACGGGGTTGTTGCTTCCGGCGCGCTTCATGGCGTCGATGATGCGTCCGGGCATGGCGCCGATGTAGGTGCGGCGGTGGCCTCTGATCTCGGCTTCGTCGTGCAGTCCGCCGAGCGCCACGCGCTGGTAGTCTTTGCCGAGCGCGTCGGCTATGCTTTTTCCGAGGCTCGTCTTGCCCACTCCGGGAGGTCCGACGAGGCACAGTATGGGCTGTCGTCCGGCCGGATTCCGTGTGATCATGGCCAGCTGCTCGAGTATGCGTTCCTTTACTTTTTCGAGTCCGTAGTGCTCCTTGTCGAGCGTTTCGGCGGCTTTTGCGAAGGCTTTTTTGTCGGCTTTCGCGGGGAGCGGCCTGGCGACGGTCCATGGCAGAGCGAGCACAGTGTCGATGTAGGTGTACTGTATGGCGTAGTCGGGGCTCTGCGGGTTGTAGCGGCGCAGTTTGTCGATTTCCTTTGCGAGCACGTTCTGCACGTTTTGCGGCAGGGCGAGAGCGGCGGCCCGTTCGGCGAGCGCGTCGGCGTCGTCGGCATAGTCGCCGTAGAGTTCCTGGCGGATGTTTTCCATCTGCGTCTGCAGGAATGCGTTGCGCTGTCCTTCCGACATGGTCTGCTTGGTGCGCTCGGCTATTTCCTTAAGCAGATTTACCTTCTCGCGGTGTCCGTTGATGCAGGCGAGTGCTTTTTCGGCGCGTGCAGTGAGAGAGCCTGCTGCTATGAGCTGCGCTTTCTCGTCGGTCTGGAAGGGCAGGTTGGTGCAGAGGAAATTGAGCAGCATGGAGGGGTTGGCCATGAGCGAGTCCATGTTCTGCAGGAACGGTTCGGCCGGTTCGAGCGTAGCCTTTGCGAACTCCTTCGAAGCCTTTACGAGCATGCTCATGACCGCTGCGAAGGCGTTGTGGTCGGGGCCTGTGGTTTCGGGCTTGAGCTCCACGCGTGCGTGAATGTGTGCCTGAGGCATGCGCACGGCCGGCGCTGCTGCGCGGCCGAGTATGCGGAAGCGCTCGGTGGTGCGCACGATGGCGGTGTGTGATCCGTCGGGCAGGTCGATGACGCGCATGACCTGTGCGAGCACGCCGTAGCGGTGCAGCTTGGTGATGGTGGGGTGCTCCTCGTCGGCCCTTTTCTGGCACACGATGCCTATGGTGGTGTCGGTGTCGGCAGCGGCCCGTGCCGTGAGCAGCGAGTTTTCGCGTCCGAGCGACAGGGGGATGGTGCTCATTGGGAAAATGACCGAGTCGCGCGTGGGGAGAATTGGCAGCGCGTCGAGGTCGGTGTATGAGTCGAGCGTCCAGGGCTCGTCGCCGAGAGTCTGCACGTTGACCACTATATTGCTTTGTTCGTCTTTCAGTTCCATATAAAATGTGCTAATGCAAATCGGATGCCAAAGTTACGAAAAAAAAGCGAGAAGCGGCGTTCCCGGCGCTGAAAAAGGCTGCGTTTATGGATGTTGGTCCAAAATATGTTGCGTAACATAGAAAAAATGTTGCCGATTTCAGGAAATAATTAATAAATTGCAACCGTCAAACAACTATCAGCCATCTGATACCAAAAAAACAAGCTATGAAAATCTACAAAACAAATGAAATCAAAAACATAGCTCTGCTGGGCAGCAAGGGCTCCGGTAAAACCACGCTCGCAGAGTCGATGCTCTACGAGTGTGGTGTGATAAAACGTCGCGGCACCATCGAGGCCGGCAACACCGTGTGCGACTATTTTCCTGTAGAGAAGGAGTATGGCTATTCGGTGTTCTCGACGGTGTTTTACGCTGAATTCCTGAATAAAAAGCTGAATGTGATAGACTGCCCCGGCGCCGACGATTTCGTGGGCAATGCCATTACGGCACTGAACGTGACGGATACGGGTGTGATAGTGATCAACGGCCAGTATGGCGTGGAGGTGGGCACACAGAACATCTTCCGCACGGCGTCGGCGATCAAAAAACCGATAATATTCGCCATCAACCAGCTCGACGGCGAAAAGGCCGACTACGATAATGTAGTGGAGCAGATGAAAGAAGTGTTCGGGTCGAAGATAGTACCTATCCAGTACCCGCTGCAGTGCGGTCCGGGCTTCAACGCCATGATCGACGTGCTGCTGATGAAAAAATACTCGTGGGGCCCCGAAGGCGGTGTGCCCGTGATAGAAGAGATACCTGCCGAGGAAATGGACCGCGCCATGGAGCTTCACAAAGCCCTGGTGGAAGCAGCCGCCGAGAACGACGAAAGCCTGATGGAGAAATTCTTCGAGACGGAGCACCTGACCGAGGACGAGATGCGTATGGGCATCCGCAAGGGTCTGATAGACCGTTCGATATACCCGGTGTTCTGTGTGAGCGCCGCGAAGGACATGGGTGTGCGCCGCATGATGGAGTTCCTGGGCAATGTGGTGCCCTTTGTGGAAGACATGCCCGCGCCCGAGAACACCGCCGGCGAGGCCGTGGAACCCAAGGCCGACGGCCCTGTGAGCGTGTACATGTTCAAGACCACTGTGGAGCCGCACATCGGCGAGGTGAGCTACTTCAAGGTGATGAGCGGCACGCTGCGCGCCGGCGCCGACCTGGACAACGTGACGCGCGGCAGCAAGGAGCGCTTCGCCCAGATATTCTGCGTGTGCGGCCAGATAAAGACGGCAGTGGACGCGCTGGAGGCCGGCGACATAGGCGCCGCCGTGAAGCTGAAGGATGCCCGCACCGGCAATACGCTGGACGAGAAGGGCTGCGAATACGAGTTTGACTTTATCAAGTATCCGGCGCCAAAGTATCAGCGCGCGGTGCGCCCCGTGACAGAAAGCGACGCCGAGAAGCTGAACGCGATACTGACGCGCATGCACGAGGAAGACCCGACGTGGCAGATCGAGCAGTCGAAAGAGCTCAAGCAGACGATACTCTCGGGCCAGGGCGAGTTTCACCTGCGCACGCTGAAATGGCGCGTGGAGAACAACGACAAGCTGCCCATCGTGTTTGAGGAGCCGAAGATACCGTATCGCGAAACCATCACGAAGGCAGCGCGCGCCGACTATCGCCACAAGAAGCAGAGCGGCGGCGCGGGCCAGTTCGGCGAGGTGCATCTGATAGTGGAGCCCTACTACGAGGGCATGCCTGCTCCCGACAGCTACAAGTTCGGCAACCAGGAGTTCAAGATGAACGTGCGCGACACGCAGGAGATACCCCTGGCGTGGGGCGGCAAGCTCGTGGTGTGCAACAGCATCGTGGGCGGCGCTATCGACGCCCGCTTCATACCTGCCATAATCAAAGGCCTGATGGACCGCATGGAGCAGGGCCCGCTGACAGGCAGCTATGCCCGCGACGTGCGTGTGATAATCTACGACGGCAAGATGCACCCCGTGGACAGCAATGAAATCTCGTTCCGTCTGGCCGGCCGCAATGCCTTCAGCGAAGCGTTCCGCAACGCCGGTCCGAAGGTGCTGGAGCCTGTGTACGACGTGGAGGTGATGGTGCCCGGCGATGTGATGGGCGACGTGATGAGCGACCTTCAGGGCCGCCGCGCCATAATCATGGGCATGAACAGCGAAAACGGCTTCGAGGTGATATCGGCCAAGGTGCCTCTGAAGGAAATGAGCAGCTACTCGACGGCTCTCAGCTCCATCACCGGCGGCCGCTCGAGCTTCACGATGAAATTCGCAGGCTATGAGCTCGTGCCCGGCGACATCCAGGACAAACTGCTCAAAGACTACGCCGAAAAGAACAAAGAAGACTGATAAATGATACTATAAACACCGTCAGGGTGTGCCCGCAACCTTTATATGGGGGTGCGGGCGCACTTTTTTCTTGCCCGTTTGTTCATTTCTTTGTACTTTTGCCAATAATAGTCAGCCGACATAAAAGATAAAAACGAAGCGATGAACAAAATATGCCAATGCTGCGGCGCCTATGTGCCCGACAACGCCAACTACTGCCCGACATGCGGCTACGAGCTGGGACGCGGCCCGCGCCCGGCCACTCCGCCGCCGTACACACGTGGGTATGACAACAACAATCCTTTCGACAGCTCCGGGCCCGAGGGAAAGAGCCGCGGCGTGGCCGCTCTGCTGGCCATATTTCTCGGCAGCCTGGGCGTGCATTATTTCTACTGCAACAAGGTGCTGGCCGGAGTGGTGTGCTTCCTGATTTCGTGCTGCACGTGCTTCACGGTATGGCCTCTGATAATGCTCGTGCAGGGGGTGTACATGCTGTGCATCACCAATGAGGAGTTTGAGATGAAGTATGTGGCCACGCAGTCGAGTTTCCCCGTGTTCTGAGCCTGCCATGATGAAAAGAGCAATCATACTGCTGGCGTGGGCGGCATGTGCCGTGGCGTCGGTGCGCGCACAGGGTGCGCTGGGCTTCGACGGCGAGGAGTCGGCGGCAGTGGGCATATATATAAAAGACCTGCACTCGGGGCAGATGGTGGCCGAGCACAACGCGTCGATGGCGCTGACGCCGGCGTCGACGATGAAGGCTCTGACCACGGCCACGGCGCTGACGGTGGTGGGCGACAAATACAGTTTTGTGACGCATGTGGAGCTGCGCGGCACGCGCCAGGGCGCGACGTGGCGCGGCGACCTTGTGGTGAAAGGCTGCGCCGACCCTACGCTGGAGAGTGAGTATTTCGACCGCAACACGGGCTTCTGCGACAGCATAATATCGAAGCTGAAACACATGGGCATAAGCCGTGTGGAGGGCCGCGTGCGGGCCGTGGGCTCGCTGGCCGACGCGGGTGTGATACCGCAGTGGGAGGTGGAGGATGTGGCGTGGAGCTACGGCGCGGCGCTGCATGGCGTGAACTGGCGCGACAATGTGTTCAGGCTGTGGCCTGCCACCAAGGAAATGAAGCCCAAGGTGCCCGGCCTGAAGATAGAGGTGCGCAAGGACCCCGACGGTACCGAGCTGCGCCGCGGCGCGTGGTCCGACGGGCTGCTGGTGCGCGGCCGCAATGTGGCCAACAAGAAATGGTGCGTGACCAGCACCATGCCTGACCCTGCGCGTGTGCTTGAGGCCGAGCTTGCGTCGCGCATGCGCGACGCCGACATACAGGTGGGCGGAAAGAAGCTGAGCCCCGAGCCCCGCGAGGCCACTGAGCTGTATGCGCACCGCTCGCCGGTGTCGGGACGCATATTCCGCAGCCTGATGGTGCGCAGCGACAATATGATGGCCGAAGGCATGCTGCGCGTGATAAAGCCCGGTGGAAGCCGCAAGGACGCCATACGGCGCGAGAAAGAGCTGTGGGCGGAGCGCGGGATAAGCCTGGAGTACAGCGGCATCATAGACGGCAGCGGCCTGGCCCGTAGCAACCGTCTGTCGGCGCGCACGCTGGGCGCGGTGCTGGAGTGGATGGCCCGCGGGGAACACTGCGAGGCGTATGCGAGCTATTTCCCGCGTGCGGGCAAAGACGGCACGCTGAAGAATTTCATGGCCAAGACGTCGCTGAACGGGCAGCTGGCGCTGAAGACCGGCAGCGTGAGCGCCGTGCAGTGCTATGCCGGCTACAAGCTGGACGAGGAAGGCCGTCCGACGCATGTGGTGGTGGTCATGGTGAACGGATTTTACTGCCCGCGCGCCCGACTGAGAGAGGCCATCACAGACTATCTGTTGAATATTTTTGAAGAAAAATCTGCCGATGATGAACAATAACAACGATATGGACCGCCGCCGCGGACTGCTGTGCGGACTGCTGGCATCGGGCCTCCGGCTGGAGGGCCTGATACGCGTGGCGCTGGAGCGCCCCGCGACGGCCGACGAGATAGCCCCGCAGATAAGCGAGGAATTTGCTCTGTACAGTGAGATTTTCCGTCAGGCCTGGGCGGCGCCTGAGGCCGCGTGCGGCAGCAGCGAGGAGTCTGAAACGGCGCCTGAGGCTGTGTGTGCCGCAGAGGCTGCGGAGGCTTTGGAGCCGGCGGCCGAAGAAATCCGAGATGAAGAAACCTGCCCGGAGGAAACCGCCGAAGGAGAGGCATCCGAGGCCCCTGAGGCTGTAGAAGCTGTAGAAGAACCTGTGGCCGAGAGTGTTGCAGAGCCTGCTGCTGAATCGGTGTGTGAGGCGCTGCCTGAGGAGGAAAACGTGGTGGTGGTGGAGTCGCGTTGCGAAGAGCGCGTGGCGCCGCGTCCGCTGGCTGACTCGCTGAAGGTGGACGAGCTCCTTGCGCGCAAGGAGTCGGCCGACCTGCGCCGTGCGTTTACGCTGAACGACAAGTTCCGCTTCCGCCGCACGCTGTTCGGCGGCAGCGACGAGCGCTTCGGCGAGGTGCTGGACCGCCTGGAGGCACTGGGCAGCTATGCCGAGGCCGAGGGCTATCTGTGCGGTGTGCTCGATACTGAGCCCGAGGAGTACGAAGATTTCATGACCATAATCAAAGCGCACTATCAGTCGTGAGCGGCACTCTGTACATAGTGCCCACGCCTGTGGGCAATCTCGGCGACATGTCGCCGCGCGCCGTGGAGGTGCTGAAAGGGGTGTCGCTGGTGCTGGCCGAGGACACGCGCACGTCGGCAGTGCTGATGCGGCATTTCGGCATAGACACTCCTATGGCGAGCCACCACAAGTTCAACGAGCACGAGAGCCTCGACCCGGTGGTGGGGCGCCTGGAGGCCGGCGAGGATGTGGCCCTTGTGAGCGATGCCGGCACGCCCGGCATAAGCGATCCTGGCTTCATGCTGTCGCGCGAGTGCCGGCGCAGAGGAGTGCGCGTGGTGACTCTGCCGGGGCCCACGGCGTTTGTGCCGGCGCTGGTCAACAGCGGCCTGCCGTGCGACCGCTTCGTGTTCGAGGGCTTTCTTCCGCCCAAAAAAGGGCGCGCCACGCGTCTGGCCGAACTTGCTGAGGACGAGCGCACGTTTGTGCTGTACGAGTCGCCGCTGCGTCTGGCGCGCACGCTGTCGGAACTGGCAGCCGCGTGCGGCGACGACCGTCCGGCGTCGGTGTCGCGCGAGATATCGAAACTGCACGACACGACGCACCGCGACACGCTGGGCGGGCTGCGTGATTATTTCGCCGCGAACCAAGCGAGGGGAGAGATTGTTATCATTATAGGCGGAAAAGTCCGGGAGCGGGCAAAGGCGCACAGGAACAAATACCGCGACGCCGATTCCGGCGACGAAATCTGAAAAAACATATTCCCAAACATTCATCATCCACGAAACAACTATTTATCCCTTATAACCACTTCTTATGAGAAAGACAATTTTAGCCGGACTGGGCATAGCCCTCCTTCTCGGAGCATGTGCAAAGGAAGATCAATCCGAACAGGAACACAAACAGGCCATAGCCGACGCCTCGAAAGTGGAGCTGCAGAACGCTGTAGCCGACCGCGACCAGCTCTTTCTGCTCGTAAACGAGATATCGCAGGGCATGGACCAGATCAAGGCCCTTGAGAATATCCTGACCGTTAACGCTTCGTCCAACGGCGAAACCGCCAGCCAGCGCGAGCGCATACAGGCCGACATAGCGGCCATACAGAAGGCTCTGCAGGAGCGCCGCGAGAAGCTGGCCGAGCTCGAAAAGAAGCTCAACAGCTCGACGCTGACCAACAACAACCTGCGCAACACGATAGCCACGCTGCGCGGTCAGATAGACTCGCAGAGCACGGAAATCGAAACCCTGAAGAGCAGCCTGAACGAAGCCACCGCCCGCATAGGCGAGCTCAACACGGCCGTGGACTCGCTGAACACGGAGGTGAGCACCGTGACGGCGCAGAAGGACGAGGCCGAGCAGCAGAGCGTGGACCTCGCCAACGAGCTTAACACGTGCTACTACGCCGTGGGCAGCAAAAAAGAACTCAAAGAGCGCGAAATCATAGAAACGGGCTTCCTGCGCAAGACCAAAATCATGGAAGGCGATTTCGACCGCAACTTCTTCACCACGGCCGACAAACGCACCCTCACCACGATAGCGCTGCACAGCGACAAAGCCAAGGTGCTGACCAACCAGCCCGAGGGTTCGTATGTGGTGGAAGACCAGAACGGTCAGAAGGTGCTCCGCATCACGAATCCCGCATCGTTCTGGAGCCTGAGCAACTATCTGGTGATTCAGGTGGACTGACAGGACACAGCATAGCTTACAGCGCGCGCCACATCCAATGCAGGGTGTGGCGCGCTTTTTTTTAGCTGTATTCAAAAAAAATCCTTAAATTTGCACATTAAAACAACAAAACCAATACAGAATCGTCATATGGCAGAGAATACAGAAGCCGAAATCGGCAAAAAAGAGCAAATGAACTTTGTGGAACAGATTGTGTTCGACGATCTTCAGGCAGGCAAGAACGGAGGCCGACTCAACACCCGTTTCCCGCCGGAGCCCAACGGCTATCTGCACATCGGCCATGCGAAGGCCATCTGTATGGACTTCGGTGTGGCGGAGCGCTTCGGCGGCACTTGCAACCTGCGTTTCGACGACACCAACCCCGTGAAGGAAGACGTGGAATATGTGGACAGCATCCGCGAGGATATCCACTGGCTCGGCTTCGACTGGGGCGAGCGCGAGTATTATGCGTCGGACTATTTTCCCCGTCTTTTCGACCTGGCCGTGCGCCTGATAAAAGAAGGCAAAGCCTATGTGGACGACCAGACGAGCGAACAGATAGCCGCACAGAAGGGCTCGCCGACGGTGCCCGGCACGGAAAGCCCGTTCCGCAACCGCACCCCCGAGGAGAATCTTGACCTGTTCATGCGCATGAACGCCGGCGAGTTCGACGAGGGTGCCCGCGTGCTCCGCGCCAAGATAGACATGGCGTCGCCCAACATGCATTTCCGCGACCCGATAATGTATCGCATTATCAAGACTCCGCACCACCGCACGGGCACCACATGGAAGGTGTATCCGATGTATGATTTCGCCCACGGCCAGAGCGACTATTTCGAAGGCGTGACGCACTCGATATGCACTCTGGAGTTTGAGGTGCACCGCCCGCTGTATGAGTATTTCGTGAAGGAACTGGCCGACGAGAGCTACTGCCCGCGTCAGATAGAGTTCAACCGCCTCAACCTCACGTACACCGTGATGAGCAAGCGCAAGCTGCTGCAGCTGGTGAAGGAAGGCCTCGTGGCCGGCTGGGACGACCCCCGCATGCCGACCATCAGCGGCATGCGCCGCCGCGGCTATACGCCCGAAAGCATCCGCAACTTCATAAACACCATAGGCTACACCAAGTATGAGGCCCTCAACAGCGTGAGCCTGCTCGAACATGCCGTGCGCGAGGACCTCAACAAAAAGGCCACACGCGTGATGGCAGTGCTCAATCCCGTGAAGCTCGTAATCACCAACTATCCCGAGGGACAGACCGAGATGGTGGAGATGGACAACAATCCCGAGCAGGAAGGCGCCGGCACGCACGCCATGCCTTTCAGCCGCGAGATATACATAGAGCGCGACGACTTCATGGAGAATCCTCCCAAGAAATTCTTCCGCCTCGCTCCCGGCAACGAGGTGCGTCTGAAGGGCGCCTACATCATAAAGTGCGAGGAAGCCGTGAAGGATGCCGACGGCAATATCACGGAAATACGCTGCACGTACGACGCCGACAGCCGCAGCGGCATGCCCGGCGCGGCCCGCAAGGTGAAGGGCACGCTGCACTGGGTGAGCGCGGCCCACGCCGTGGACGCCACGGTGCGTCTTTACGACCGTCTGTTCAACGTGGAGAACCCCGCCGCCGAAACCGAGCGCGACTTCCGCGAGATGCTCAACCCCGAATCGCTTAAAGTGGTGGAAGGTGTGAAAGTGGAGCCGTTCGTGGCCGAAAACGCGCAGCGCGGCACGAAATTCCAGTTCCAGCGCGTGGGATATTTCACTCCCGACTACGACAGCGCTCCCGGAGCACTTGTGTTCAACCGCACGATAGCCCTGAAAGACAGCTGGGAAAAGGAACAGAAAAAACAATAACACATCGGCGCCAATGATAGACGACGAGAACGACAGCCGGCGCAACGAGATAGTGGAGCGATTCCGCGAATCGCTCAAAAAGCCCGTGTCGGAGCGCTATTTCGACGAGGACGAGCTGGTGGATATATTTGATTTCGCCGGCGATATGTCCGACGACTATATAAAGATGGAGGTGCTGCTGTGCGGCGCGCGTCTTTACCCGGACAGCGCGCTGCTGAAAGAGCGGCGCGCCATCTTCTACTCGTTTCTCGGCGGCGAGGCTGTGTCGAACTATCTCGACGACAATGAGGCGGAGAACGCTCCGCTGTGGGAAATAATGCGTCTGCGCGCACGCGCGCCGCAGGGCAAGGACGCCGAGCGCGCGCTGAAATATCTGCTCGACGGAGTGGAGCGGCTCGACGACGAGGCTGTGATACAGCTTGTGGAGCTGGCGTCGCAGCTGGGTGTGTACGACTGGCTTGTGGCCAACGAGAAACTGCTGCGCGGCAAGGCCGAGTATGCGCCGATTCTGATATACGAGCTGGCCGTGGTGTCGGAACTCAACCATGAGTACGACAACGCCGTGCGCTATCTTGAGGAACTCACGGAGGCCGAGCCCTTCAATGCCTATTACTGGTACATGCTCGCGCAGGATTTCGAACTGCTCGACAAGCGCGACCGGGCCATGGCGGCTCTGGACTATTCGCTGGCCATAGACCCCGACGGCAAGGAGGCTTTGCAGATGCGCGCGCGCATGCTCCTGGGCGGCGAGGACACCGCCGAGGAGGGCGCGGAGATAGTGCGCAGGCTCGCCGAGAAGTATCCCGACGACCCGGAGGTGCAGCGTGTGTCGGCCTATGTGGCTTTTGCCACCGGCAATCTCGCCGAGAGCCGCGAGCGCATACGCAATTGTCTGGAACGCTTTCCGGGCGACCGTGCGGTGCTGTCGAACGCGCTCGCCACGGGCATAGGCGACATGGTCGACATTCTCGACCGCTTTTATGACTCCACCGACGAGCGCGACGAGAACACCTGGCTCGACTGGGCCGAGGACCTGATGGAAATCGGCGCTTTGTCCGAGGCGAGGATGGTGATTGAAACGTATATGCGGAAGAGTGCGACGCCGCCGGAAGATTGGTCGGTGTATGTGGACGTGCTGTTTCAGCAGGGCGATTTCATGCGGCTGAACGAGCTGCTCGACGAACACGCCGGCGATGAGTATCCGATATACGACGGCTCGCCCTCGATGATGCTGATGTGCCTGATTGCGCGGCTGAAAGCCGGGCGTATAGCTGATGTGGCGAAGACGGTGGCCGACCTGCATGCCTATGGCTACGGCACGATAGCCACCACGTCCGACAGGCTGAGCTATATCTGTGCCGAGGCTGTGGTGCGCGAAATCGAGGCGAGGCTCAAGAGCAATAAGAACGCCGACTGGAGCGAATACGACCCGCTCGGTTTGTGGAGCGGACAGCGCGACAGGGAAGATTGAAACAGGCAGTGATGAAAAAGCGTACTATAGTCTTTGCGGCATTAATGGCGGCGGCAGCCGGCACTGTGGGCTGGGGCCTGTGGACGGCCACGGCAGCCTACGGGGGCGCCGCAACGCGGGTGAATATCCCCGCTGGGGCTACCGAGAGTGCAATAGCCGACAGCCTTTCGGCGCGGCTCGGCAGCGCGTATGCGTCGAAAGTGATGCGCATATGGTCGCTCGCCGGCGGGCAGCCCCGCACGGCACACGGCAGCTATCTCGTGGAGCCCGGCACAAAGGCTATGGACCTGGCGCGCCGTGTGCGCAACGGGCGTCAGACCCCTGTGCGCTTTACCTTCAACAACATACGCACCCTGCGGCAGCTCGCCGAGCGGGCAGGGGAGGCGATGGAATTTTCGGCCGACGATTTCATGGCGGCGTGCGATTCCGTGCTTTCCGCGCGCGGGTATCGCTCGGTGGCTGAATATCCGGCGGCGTTTATCCCGGACAGCTACGAGTTCTACTGGACGGCGCCCGCCGTGCAGTTCGTGGGCAAGCTCGCCGATGCGCGCGACAGGTTCTGGAGCGACGAACGGCGTGCGGCGGCGGCCCGGCTCGGCCTCCGGCCGGTGGAGGTGGCCACCATAGCGTCCATAGCCGAAGAAGAAACGGCCGACAGGGACGAGCGCCCGACGGTGGCGCGCCTTTATATGAACCGCCTGCAGCGCGGCATGAAGCTGCAGGCCGATCCTACGGTCAAGTTCGCTGTGGGCGATTTCTCGCTGCGCCGCATCACGGGGCGCCACCTGGCGGTGTCGTCGGCCTACAACACGTATCAGCACGAGGGTCTGCCGCCCGGCCCGATACGCATAGCCGACGCAGCCACGCTGCGGGCAGTGCTGTCAGCTCCGGCGCATGACTATCTGTATATGTGCGCAAAAGAGGATTTCAGCGGTAGGCATAATTTTGCCGTGGACGGCGCCACGCATATGGCCAACGCGCGCCGTTACCGCGCCGCACTCGACCGCCGCGGCATCAAATAAAACCCCATTTTCAAAACAATGTGTCAGCGCTCGAACAGGGCGTCCACCCGGGCTTTGTTGGCTCCGAGCTCGATGGCGCGTGCCGCGTCGGCGCGTGCGTCGTCGAGGCGGTATCTGTCGCGGTTGAGCCACGCGCGGTAGTAATACAGCTCGGGGTCGGGGCCGTAGCGCTTCAGGCCGCCCTCAATGACTTCGGCCGCGCGTGTGTATTCCTCGATGGCCAGCAGGCAGCCGGCGAGCCCGGCGTAGTATTCGGGCGAGGGGTCGTCCTGCAGGAGGCGGTCGAAATAGGGTATGGCGTCGCGGTCGCGTCCGCTCAGGGAGTAGAGCGCGCTCAGCGCAGCGGCGGTGTCTATGGCTTTGGGTTTTAGAGTCTTCAGTACGTTGAAGTCGGCTTCGGCGAGGTCGAGGCGGCCGCCGTAGAGGCTCATGGTGCCGCGGTAGTATCTCGCCGGGCAGTTGGCGGAATCAAGCTCCACGACGCGGCTGAAATCGTCGTAGGCCTCCACGTTGTGGCCCATCGAGAGGTGCAGTCGCCCGCGGTTGAGCAGCACGGTGACCATGGCCGGCGCTTTTTCGATGGCTCTGTCGAACACCTCGAGTGCGAGCGAGTCGCGTCCGTCGCGCCAGTATATCACTCCGAGGTTCGACAGCAGCAGCACGTTGCCCGGATTTTCTGGCTCCACGGCCATGGCTTCCACCAGTCGCGCGGCAGCTTCGTCGCGGCGGTCGTCGGCAAGCGCTTCTTCGGCCTGTCCGATAAGAAGATAGTAGGGGCGCGCCTCCAGCGAGTCGGAGCTTTCGCTGGCGTGTGCAAACAGAGCGGAGAGTATAAATACGGCTAAAAAGATACCTTTCATAACGGGGCAAAGGTAGCAAACTTTGCAGAATTAATGCTATGGTTTCACATTTTTTTATTAGTTTTGCAAGTATGAAAGTGAACTGGAAACCCGGCACAATGGTGTATCCGCTGCCCGCGGCCATAGCCACCTGCGGCACTATGGAAGACTCGAACATGCTCACGGTGGCGTGGACGGGCACCATATGCACCAACCCTCCCATGCTTTATATAAGCGTGCGTCCCGAGCGTCACAGCTACGATATGATACGCCGCACGATGGAATTCACGCTCAACCTGACCACGGCGTCGATGGCGCGAGCCACGGACCTGGCCGGCGTGCGCAGCGGCCGCGACGGCGACAAATGGCAGCTCACGGGGCTTACGCCCGCCCGCGGCAGCGCCAATGCGTGTCCGATAGTGGCCGAGTCGCCGGTGAGCATAGAGTGCCGCGTCAAGGAAATAATGCACCTCGGGAGCCACGACATGTTTGTGGCCGATGTGGTGAACGTGATAGCCGACGATGCCTATCTTGACCCCGAAACCGGGGCGTTCGACATGGCGGCGTCCGGCATTATGGCCTATTGCCACGGAGGATATTACGCTCTCGGCGAGAAACTGGGCAAATTCGGGTTTTCAGTAGCTAAAAACAAAAACAAAACAAAATAAACAGCCACGACATGGAAAAGGACAAACAGATTTTCGACATTATAGCGCGCGAGGACGCGCGCCAGCATATGGGCATGGAACTCATTGCTTCCGAAAACTTCGTGAGCCACCAGGTGCTTGAGGCCATGGGCTCGTGCCTTACCAACAAATATGCCGAAGGCTACCCCGGCAAGCGCTACTATGGCGGATGCCAGGTGGTGGACGAAGCAGAAACCATAGCCATAGAGCGTGTCAAGAAGCTCTTCGGCGCCGCGTGGGCCAATGTGCAGCCTCACTCGGGAGCCCAGGCCAATATGGCTGTGTTTATGGCCTGCCTGAAGCCCGGCGACAAATTCATGGGCCTTAACCTCTCGCAGGGCGGACACCTGAGCCACGGCAGCCCTGTGAACTTTTCGGGCCTGGTGTTTGATGCGGTGGAGTATAACGTCGACCCCGAAACCGGACTCGTGGACTACGACAAGATGGAGGAAACCGCACTGCGCGAGCGCCCGCGGCTGATCATAGGCGGCGCAAGCGCCTACAGCCGCGAGTGGGACTATGCCCGTATGCGCGCCATCGCCGACCGTGTGGGCGCGATATTCATGGTGGATATGGCGCATCCCGCCGGCCTGATAGCCGCCGGTCTGCTTGACAATCCGCTGAAATATGCCCACATAGTGACCTCCACCACCCACAAGACGCTGCGCGGCCCGCGCGGCGGCATCATACTGATGGGCGAAGACTTCGACAATCCGTGGGGCAAGACCACTCCCAAAGGCCAGCTGAAAACCATGTCGGCGCTCCTCGACTCGGCCGTTTTTCCCGGCACGCAGGGCGGTCCGCTGGAAAATGTGATAGCCGCCAAGGCTGTGGCTTTCGGCGAGGCGCTGCAGCCATCGTTCAAGACCTATCAGCAGCAGGTGCTCGTGAACGCGCGCGCACTCGCAAAGGCTCTCAAAGACAAGGGCTACAAGATAGTGAGCGGCGGCACCGACAATCACTGCGTGCTGCTGGACCTCCGCGAGAATTTCCCCGAACTCACCGGCAAACAGGCCGAACGCGCGCTTGTGGAAGCCGACATCACGGCCAACAAGAATATGGTGCCTTACGACACGCGTTCGCCGTTCCAGACGTCGGGCATACGCCTCGGCACCCCCGCCATCACCACCCGCGGCGCCGATGTGATCATGATGACCGTAGTGGCCGATTTCATAGACGAGGTGCTGCGCAATGTCGACAATCATGAAGCCATAGCCTCGGTGCGCGAGCAGGTCAACGCCATGATGGCTCCGATGCCCATATTCGCCGACTGATGGAGCGTGGGCGCGTACATATCATAATCGTGGCCGGAGGCTCGGGGTCGCGTTTCGGGGCCGATGTTCCGAAGCAATACTGCCTGCTTGGCGGCCGGCCTGTGCTGATGCACACCATATGCCGCATGCGCTCCGCCCTTCCCGACGCGGAAATCACGCTGGTGGTGAGCGCGGGCATGGAAGCCTACTGGCGCGAGCTGTGCGCTCGGCACTCGTTTGAGTCGCCGCGTGTGGTGCACGGCGGCGCCACGCGCTCCGAGTCGGTGCGCAACGCCATGCGCTCGCTGCCTGCTGGCACCGACATAGTGCTCGTGCACGACGGCGCGCGCCCGCTGACCGGCCGCGCCGTGGTGGAAGCCGCGGTGGAAGCCGTGTGCCGCGGTGCCGACGGCGCCATACCGGCGGTGGCCGTGACCGACTCGCTGCGTATGGTGCATGCCGACGGAACGAACACGGCCGCCGACCGCAGCGCGTATCGCGCCGTGCAGACGCCGCAGGCTTTCGACGCGCAAAAACTGGCGGCGGCCTATGCCTCCACCGCAGAGAGCTTCAGCGACGACGCTTCGCTGATGGAGCACTGCGGCCACACTGATATAGTGCTCACGCAAGGCGCGCCGTCAAACATAAAAATAACGAACCCGATGGACCTGTCCATCGCCGAACTGTTGCTGACGCGGGAATGAACCGTTTGCGTTCGCTCGACATAACTTATGTGAAGGGAATAGGGCCGAAGCGGGCCGAGTTGCTCAAGACGCAGCTCGTCATAGCTTCGGCCTGTGACCTGCTGCGCTACTATCCCACCCACTATATAGACCGCTCGAAGGTGTACCGCATAGACAGTTTCGAGGGCGATATGCCCACGCTGCAGGTGCGGGGGCGCTTTGTCAGCTTCAACACCGTGGGCGAGGGTGCCAAGATGCGGCTTATAGGACTGTTTACCGACGGCACAAGGGCCATCGATGTGGTGTGGTTCAAGGGCATAGCCTCAATCAAGCGCAATCTTCAGACCGAAACGGAGTATGTGCTGTTCGGAAAGCCCACACTGTTCAACGGGCGCTGGCAGATGACGCATCCCGAGGTGGAAAACCCCGGCTCGGCACTTGCTACAAGCGGCGTGCGCGGTGTGTATCCGCTGACCGAAACACTGCGCACACGCGGCATAGGCTCGCGCAAGCTGCAGCTGTGGATACAGGGTGTGCTTGACTCGTGCAATCGCATAGAGGACCCGCTGCCGCAGTCGGTGTGCCGCAGCGCAGGGCTGATGGACATAGACAGGGCGCTGCGCGTGATACATGCGCCGTCCGACCCCAAAGAGCTGGAACAGGCGCGCTTGCGGCTGAAATTTGAAGAGCTGTTTTACATACAGGTGGACATGCTGCGCCGCAACAACCGCCGCAAGAGCGAAAGCGTGGGGCATGTGCTGCCGCGCATAGGAGATGCCTTCAACACGTTTTATGCGAAGTGTCTGCCGTTTGAGCTGACAGGTGCGCAGAAGCGTGTGGTGCGCGAAATCCGTGCCGATGTGCTGACCGGGCGGCAGATGAACCGCCTGGTGCAGGGCGATGTGGGCAGCGGAAAGACGCTGGTGGCCGTGATGGCTATGCTGATGGCCGTGGACAACGGCATGCAGGCATGCCTGATGGCGCCCACCGAGATACTGGCCACGCAGCATTACGAAAGCATATCGGAACTGCTGGCGCCTACGGGTGTGTGCGTGCGGCTGCTGAAAGGTTCCACGCGCGCGAATGAGCGCCGCGCCATACACGAAGGGCTGCGCGCCGGCACGCTCGATATACTGATAGGGACGCACGCCATAATAGAAGAAGACGTGCAGTTCAGAAACCTCGGCATGGCCGTGATAGACGAGCAGCATCGCTTCGGCGTGGCTCAGCGTGCGCGTCTTTGGGAGAAAAACGAGGTGCGCCCGCATGTGCTGGTGATGACCGCCACGCCTATTCCGCGCACACTGGCCATGACGGTGTATGGCGATCTGGACGTGAGTGTGATAGACGAGCTGCCACCCGGGCGCAAGCCTATAGCCACGGTGCTGCGCTACGAAACGCAGCGCCTGCAGGTGTACAAGGCCACGTACGCGCAGTTGCGCGAGGGGCGTCAGGTGTATATAGTGTATCCTCTGATCGACGAAAATGAAAAGCTGGACCTGCGCAGCCTCACCGAAGGCTACGACATAGTGCGCGAAACCTTCCCCGACTATAAGGTGGCTTTTGTGCACGGCCGCATGAAGGCCGAGGAAAAGGACTGGCAGATGCAGCAGTTTGCTTCGGGCGAAGCCCGCATACTGGTGGCCACCACCGTGATAGAGGTGGGTGTGAATGTGCCCAACGCCTCGGTGATGATAATAGAGAACGCCGAGCGCTTCGGGCTCTCGCAGCTGCATCAGCTGCGCGGCAGAGTGGGGCGCGGCGCCGACCAGAGCTACTGCATACTGATGAGCCGGCCCAACATTTCGGCCGACACGCGCAGGCGCCTCGAGCTGATGACGCAGACGACGGACGGCTTTGTGATAGCGGAGGCCGATATGAACATGCGCGGCCCCGGCGACATAGAGGGCACCATGCAGAGCGGCATGGCGTTTGACCTCCGTATGGCCAACCTGGCTACGGACGGCATGGTGATACAGATGGCACGCGACGCCGCCGAGCGCCTGCTGGCCGGCGACCCCGAGCTGTCGCAGGCAGCCAATGCGCCGCTGCGCCGCGAGCTCGAGGCCATGGTGCGGCGCACGGCCGACTGGAGCCGCATCTCGTAGGCCGGGGTCTTATATTTCGTCGAGTTCGGCTGCGGTGCGCTCGAGCAGACTCGCCGCGAGGGTGTCGGCGCTGTGTATGATGGACACGAGCGGATACATCTTGCGCGCGGTGTCGTAGCTGCGTGTTTCTTCCAGGCTGTTCATGTTGATGCCCCAGCCGCCCATGTGCCAGCGAATGGCCAGCATCTCGTCGTCGTTGAGCGCAAGGCCGGCGCAGAGCAGCCATATCACGCTTTTCTCGCCGTGTCCCATGGGGAAATTGCGATAGCTCACCTTGTAGCCCTCGCTGTCCACCCAGTTGCCCAGCTGGTCGCGGCGTTTCTTGACGGTGCGCTTGTAGATATCGGCCTTGCACACATCGTGCAGCAGCGCGGCTATGGCTATGCTGTCGGGTTTCACCTCGCTTTCGAGTGAGGGCTCGAGCGCTTTCATGCTGTCGAAGAGCGCCATGGCGGCATGGTAGGTGTTGAGTGAGTGGCGCACGAGGCCTCCGACAGTGTTGAGATGGTGGCCGGCAGAAGCCGGGGCTTCGAAAAAGCCGAGTTGCGCAAGGTCGTCGATCACATAGTCTATGCCTTCGCGCCCGGTGGCCTTGAGCAGGCTGATGAATTCTTCTTTGTCGGATTTTATGTCGATACTCATATTTGGTGTTTTTTTTGACGTTATGTTAGGCAAAATTACGCATTAAATCCGTATTAAGAATTGTCACGACCACAAAAAAGCAGTAAATTTGTAATCATATTAAATAATCATATTAAATATAGCAGTAATGAACAAATGCCTTAAATCTTTGGCGGCGATGGCTTTCACAGCCGTGGCCGCGTCGGCGGCTCCGGCAGAAAGCGCCGTGAAACTCGAGCCCGCAGCCGACGCTCCCGTGATCAGTAAGGAAATCTACGGCCAGTTTGCCGAGCATCTGGGCCGGTGCATATATGGCGGCCTGTGGGTAGGCCCCGAAAGCGGTATTGCCAACACGCAGGGCTACCGCACGGATGTGCTCGAGGCGCTCCGTGAGCTGCATATCCCCGTGCTGCGCTGGCCCGGCGGCTGTTTTGCCGATGAATATCACTGGATGGACGGCATCGGTCCGCGTGAGAAGCGCCCGATGATGGTCAACAGCAACTGGGGTGGCACCGTGGAAGACAACTCCTTCGGTACCAACGAATTCTTCAACCTCTGCGAACTGCTCGGCTGCGAGCCCTACCTCAGCGGCAATGTGGGAAGCGGCACGGTGGAAGAACTGGCCAAATGGGTGGAGTACATCACGGCAGAAAACGGCCCGATGGCCGACCTGCGCCGCAGCAACGGACGTGAGAAGCCCTGGAAACTGAAATATCTCGGCGTAGGCAATGAAAGCTGGGGCTGCGGCGGCAATTTCACCGCCGAGTTCTATGCCAATGTGTACCGCCGCTATCAGACCTACTGCCGCGAGTTCGACGGCAACAAGCTCTACAAGATAGCATCCGGCGCCAACGCCGGCGACCTGCACTGGACAGACGTGCTGATGCGCGATGCCATGCACCACTTTGCCGGTCTGTCGCTGCACTACTACAGCGTGGACGACTGGAGCAGCAAGGGGTCGGCCACGGTGTTCGACACGTCGGACTACTACCGCACGCTGGGCCTGTGCCTTGAAATGAACAAGCTGGTGACCGACCACAGCGCCATAATGGACCGCTACGACCCCGAACGCCGCGTGGGCCTCATGGTGGACGAGTGGGGCACATGGTGGGAGGTGGAGCCCGGAACCAATCCCGGCCATCTGTTCCAGCAGAACACCATGCGCGACGCCATGGTGGCCGCGCTCACACTCAATATTTTCCACCGTCATGCCGCACGCGTGCGTATGGCCAACATAGCGCAGATAGCCAATGTGCTGCAGGCCATGGTGCTCACCGACGGCCCTGAGATGGTGCTGACGCCCACGTATTATGTGTTCCGCATGTACGTGCCGCATCAGGACGGCCGCCTTGTGCCGCTGTCGGTGACCACCGAAACGCAGTCGGTGGCCGGACGTCCCGATGTGCCGCAGATTGATGCCACATGCTCGGTGAAGGACGGTGTGTACACGCTGTCGCTCACCAACACGTCGCTCACGGACGCTTCGAGCGTGAGCGTGGACCTTGCCGGAATAAAGGCCAAAGTGGCCGGCGGCGAGATTCTGACGGCAAAATCGGTGAACGACTACAATGATTTCGGTCAGGCCGAGAAAGTGGCTCCCCGCAAGTTCGACGGCGCCAAGATATCGAAGGGTCGGCTGGTGGTTGACATGCCGGCCATGTCGATTGTGACCCTCGAGCTTAAATAAGCGCGCTGCGCGCAAAAGCCGGGCGGGCGAGGCTGTGGAGTCTCGCCCGCCTGTGTGTTTCAGAAGGTGCGGGTCAGCGGCCGGGGCGGTAGTCGAGAGTGGCGCTGTCGAAGCGCACGGCCGATGTGCGGAACACGCGGTCCATGACTCCTGTGGCGATGACTTCGTCGCGCGTGCCGCACACGAGTGTGCCGGTCGCGCTGTCCATCACCCAGAGGTCGTCGGCCACATCGAGCGCGGGCGCGATGTCGTGGGTTGACAGCAATATGCTCTTGCCATGCTCGCGGCAGAGCTTCCGCAGGAGCTGCATTATCTCGATGCGGCTGGCGGCGTCGAGGAAGCTCGTGGGTTCGTCGAGCAGCATTATCGGCGTGGCCTGCGCCACGGCGCGTGCTATCATGGTTTTCTGGCGTTCGCCGTCGCTGAGGGTGGCGGTTTTGCGGCGGCGCAGCGAGTCGATGCCTACGGCGCGTATGGCCGCGTCGATTTCGGCATGGTCGGATGCCGAAAGGCGTCCGAACACGCCTGTGTGGGGATGGCGTCCGAGTGCCACGACCTCTTCGGCCGTGAGGTCGTCGGCGCTGCCGGGGTCGGTGTACACCAGGCTCATGCATTGCGCGAGGCGCCGGCGCGACAGGCTGCGTATATCCTCGCCGCCGATGCACACCGTGCCGCCTATCGGTGGCTGGGCTCCGGCGAGCGTGCGCAGGAGGGTGGATTTGCCGGTGCCGTTGGCGCCTATGAGCACAGTGGTGGTCAGCGGCCGGAGCGTAAGGTCCGACGGCCCGGTCACTGCGTGTCTGCCGTATCCGGCTATGAGCTTGCTGGCTGAGAGCGTCATTGTTGTCGGCGTCCGTTGAAGATTATGTATAAGATTACCGGCACTCCGAGTATGGGGGTAATGGCGTTGACGGGCAGTATGCCCCATCGCGCCGGCAACACGCTGAGCAGTGCCGTGAGCAGCCCTGTGGCCGCCCCTATAAGGGCTGTGGCCGGTATGAGCCATCTGTGGGCCGATGTGCCGAGGCTCAGGCGCGCCATGTGCGGCACGGCAAGGCCTATGAACGAAATGGGGCCGCACCACGCGGTGACAACGGCTGTGAGAGCGCCGCTCACCAGCATGATGCCGGCGCGCACGGCTTTGAGGTTAACACCCATATTGGCCGCATAGCGCTCGCCGAGCAGCAGGGCGTCGAGGGGTTTTACAAAGAGTACGGCCGAGAAAGAGAACGCCGACGTGAGCGCGGCGAACCAGGGCAGGCCCGAAGCGGTGACGCCGGAGAAATTGCCAAGACCCCAGACCATGAATGTGTGCACGCTTTTTTCGGGAGCGAAGAAATTGAGCAGCGATATGGCCGATGATGTCAGATAGCCTGTGAGCACGCCCACTATGAGCAGCATGGCCGCCGAGCGCACACGCGTGCCGATGGCGAGCAGCAGCAGCATTATGGCCAGCGCTCCGGCGAGCGCTCCCGTGAGAGTGCCGGCGCCGATGGCGGCGCCTCCGCCTATGCCAGCGAGCACCACGAGCGCCACTCCGAGCGACGCGCCGGAGGAGATGCCCATAATGGACGGCCCGGCGAGCGGATTGCGGAACAGTGTCTGCATGAGCAGGCCTGCCACGGCGAGCGCCATGCAGCCTGTGGCTGCGGTCACAGCCATGGGCAGGCGTATGTCGCGCACTATCACGGACCACACCTCGCGACCTGTAGGCCGCCCGCATATGGCGCGCCACACGTCGGCCGCAGGTATGTCGACCGAACCTGCGGCAAGGCAGGCCGGAAACATCAGGGCTATAGCCGCAAGCGCAAGGATAATGGTGGCGGGGCGGCGCATGGCATCAGAGTCTTTCGAAATAAATCAGAGCCGAATCCGGCGCGGTGGCACCCGGGTGCAGTATCTCCACGTAGTCGTGCAGCACGCGCTCGGGATGGAACGCGATGTCGTTGAATATGTTTTTGCGCGAGGTGTCGCACACGTATATATTCTTGTTGCGGAAAGCCTTGATATGCGCCGCGGCGGGGTTGTCGCGGCGGAGTGCGGCGTAGTCGGGCACGCTTCCGTAGCACCGTATCAGCCACACATCGGCGTCGGATGCACGGTCGAGCACCATGGAGGCGTCGAGCGAGAGCGAGCCTTCCGAGTCGGTGTCGCTCCACGGATAGTCTGCTCCGGCGTCGGAAAGCAGGCGTGCCATATAGCTCTTGCCGGCCGGGACGTACCACACGCCGCCGGTGATGTTTTCGGTCAGAACCCTGGGCCGCGCGGATGTCTGCTCCGCGCGCCGGCACATGCTGCTGTAGTCGGCCACGACGGCATCGTAGATGCTGTCGGAGCGCTCTGCGCAGCCGTACAGTATGCCGAGCAGTTTTATCCACTCGGCGCGCCCGAGAGGCGTCTGCTCCATGTAGTCGGCCATGGGTATGGCGGCTATGCCCGAGCGTGCGAGCACGCCGTTGTCCACGCCCTGCATGGGCGAGAGCAGCACGGCGTCGCAGTCGAGGGCGAGCAGACGCTCGACAGACGGTGAGGACGACGAGCCCACGTCGGCCACCCGGCCTTCCGCAAGCAGTATGCCGACGGTGTCCGACGGGGGGAAATACGAACCGTCGGCCACGGCAGTGAGCGCATGTCCGGCACCGAGCTCAAACATCGGCGCGGTGTGCACCGACGAGAACACGGCACTGCGCGTCAGCGGCACCCGCACGAGTATGCCGTCGTCGGCATCGGCGGGCACGTCGGCGTCGCGGTCCACGAGCGCGAGCCTCGCCATCACGGCGCCTTTTTCGCCCCAGGGGTCGGAAATGACAGCCTCGGTGTAGGAACCGTGGTCCACGATGGTAAGAAGCGTGGCGTTGGACGTGAGCGTGTCGCCCGGCGTGCCGCCGTTGTCGGCGCTCTGTCTGCCGCACGAGGCAAAGGTGCCGGCGAGTGCCATGCCGGCAAAGAATCCGATTATGAGTCTGCGCATGCGATGCGGTATGTGGGGTTGAATCAGAATTCGTAGTCGACGCAGCCGCGCATGTCCTTGTTGGCTCCGAGCAGTGCTGCGGCAGCCACATGGGCGGGGTGGGCGGCATATACGGCCACGTCGGCCATGGTGGGCACGACGGCGGTCAGCACCACATCCCAGTCTTCGGCGGGGTTCTGGTTCAGACCTACTTCGATGCTCTGCAGCACGTCGATCTGTGCGGGAAGCGCCTCGAGGGCGTTTTTAAAGTCCGATGCCACACGCAGACGCTCCTCGGCGCTGCCTTTGAGGCGGAACATTACGATGTGTTTTACCATAGCTTTATGCGTTGTAAAGGCGCTCGCGGGCAGAGAGCACGCGTTCGTCGGTGATGTAGTCGTCGTAGTCCATCATTTTGTCGATAATGCCTCCGGGGGTGAGTTCGATCACGCGGTTGCACACGGTCTGTATGAACTCATGGTCGTGCGAAGCCATCAGGATATTGCCTTTGAAAGCCTGGAGCGTGTTGTTGAACGCCTGTATGCTTTCAAGGTCGAGGTGGTTGGTGGGCGAGTCGAGCACGAGTGTGTTGGCGTTGGTCATCATCATGCGGGCAATCATGCATCGCATTTTTTCGCCACCGCTCAGCACGGATGCTTTCTTGAGCACTTCTTCGCCGGAAAACAGCATCTTGCCGAGGAATCCCTTGAGGTATATCTCGCTTGTGTCGGAGCTGAACTGGCAAAGCCAGTCGACGAGGTTGAGGTCGGTGCGGAAGAAATCCGTGTTGTCCATCGGGAGGTAGGCAGTGGTGATGGTCTGACCCCAGTCGTAGGTGCCGCTGTCGGCCTTGCGGTTGCCCATCACTATTTCGAAGAGTGCAGTCATGGCACGCGGGTCGCGGCTGAGGAACACCACCTTGTCGCCTTTTTCAATCTGGAAATTGACGTCGTTGAAGAGCACTGTGCCATCGTCGGCTGTGGCGCTGAGGCCGTGCACCTCGAGTATTTTGTTGCCGGGCTCACGCTCGGGGGTGAAAATAATGCCCGGATAGCGTCGGCTCGAAGGCTGAATCTCCTCGACATTGAGTTTTTCGAGCATTTTTTTGCGCGAGGTGGTCTGCTTGCTTTTTGCCACATTAGCGCTGAAGCGCTGTATGAACTCCATGAGCTCCTTGCGCTTTTCCTCGGCTTTCTTGTTCTGCTGTTGCTGCTGGCGCAGGGCGAGCTGGCTCGACTGATACCAGAAGCTGTAGTTGCCGGCGAAGAGCTGTACGCGGCTATAGTCGATGTCGAGTGTGTGCGTGCACACGGAGTCGAGGAAATGTCGGTCGTGGCTGACCACGAGCACCGTGTTTTCAAATTTCGACAGGTAATCCTCGAGCCATGCCACGGTGTCGAGGTCGAGGTCGTTGGTGGGCTCGTCGAGCAGCAGGTTGTCGGGGTTGCCGAACAGGGCCTTTGCGAGCAGCACGCGCACTTTCTCCTTACCGCTGAGGTCGCGCATCATGGCGTAGTGCATGTCTTCCTTTATGCCGAGTCCGCTCAGCAGGGCTGCGGCGTCGCTTTCGGCGTTCCAGCCTTCGAGTTCGGCGAATTTTTCTTCGAGCTCGCTTGCGCGCATGCCGTCGGCATCGCTGAAGTCTTCTTTGGCGTAGAGGGCGTCTTTTTCCTGCATGATGTCCCACAGCACGGTGTGTCCCTGCAGCACGGTGTTCATTACCGTGCAGTCGTCGAACTTATAGTGGTCCTGCTCGAGCACGCTCATGCGCTCGCCCGGTCCCTGGCTTATGGTGCCGTGCGTGGGCGAGAGCTCTCCGCTGAGCATGCGCATCAGCGTGGACTTACCGGCTCCGTTGGCGCCAATGATGCCATAGCAGTTGCCGGGTGTGAATTTAAGATTGACATCCTGAAACAGCACTCGCTTGCCGAACTGGATGCCGAGGTTATTTACGGTGATCATATTTTGTTTTCGATGAATTCGTGATGTATTATTCTCATGGCTTCCACTGCCTGTCCCGGCTGCACGCTCACGCGCGTGTGGCCGGCGTGGATTTCGGGCTCGGCGGCTGCAAGCGGGCCGAGCGCACGGGCTATGTCGGCCGCTGTGACTGCCGCGTCGTGGCCCACGATGCCGACGTGGTTGGCCGACGCTGCCACGGCAATGAAGCCTGGAGCATCGGCGAAGGGGCCTACCACGGTGCCTGCCGCCTCAGGGTGGAACGAGTCGAGCACGCGCACCTCGGCGCCGCAGCGCTGCGCGGGCACGATGCAGTCGGAGTGGAGAATCTTGGCGCCAAGGCGCGCAGCCATATCGGCCTGCGCGTAGCTCATGCGCGGGATGCATCTTGCGGCGGCCACGTGTCGTGGGTCGGCGGAGTAAACGCCGTCGACATCGGTCCAGATGCACACGTGCGACGCGCGCAGAGCCTCGCCGAGCAGGGTGGCCGTATAGTCGCTGCCGCCGCGCGTAAGTGTGGCCACGCTGCCGTCGGCGTCGCGGCATATGAATCCTTGCGTGACGTAGATGCGGTGTCGGCCTGCGCGCTCTATGGCAGCGGCAGCGGCGCGGGCTATGTGTGCGGTGTCGGGAGTGCCGTCGGCGTTCAGCCGCATGAAATCGAGCGCGGGCAGCATTACGGCGTCCATGCCGCGTGTCTGCATATATGCCCGGGCCAAGGCTGTGCTCAGGAGCTCGCCGCAGGCCACTGTTTCGGCTTCGCCGGTCGCCCGGCCGAGTGTGCTGTCCACGACGGCGTGGTATTCGGTGCCGAGGCCGAGCTGCCGCGCTGCCTCGTAGTGGCGCTGTGCCACTTCGGACAGGGGACGCTCGCCGCGTGCGGCTTCGATGAGCATGTTGGTGACTCCGCTCATGGCCGACAGAACTACAACGACAGGTTCGTCGCAAGAGGCGACGATATCGGCGGTGGCCGTGATGCGCTCGGCCGAACCTACCGACGTGCCGCCGAATTTCATTACAATCATTTTTTCTGCTATATATCTGTTTTGCAAAACAAAGACCGCCTCAGAGTCCGGCGGCCGCTTGAAAGCTCGGTGTCAACCGTATTTGCTTATTTTGCGCAGTTGCGCTTCGTTTGTGATTTTGATGCGCCGTCCGTCCACTACTACCAGACGTTCGGCTACGAATGTGGAGAGGGTGCGTATGGCGTTGCTTGTGGTCATGTTGGAGAGGTTGGCCAGGTCTTCGCGCGCCATATATATTTTCAGGGTGGCGCCGTCGTCCTCATAGCCGTAGTTGTCGAGCAGCACGATGAGGGCTTCGGCCAGGCGTCCGCGGATGTGTTTCTGCGTGAGGTTGACAATGCGTGTGTCGGAGCCGCCGAGATTGCGCGAGAGCTCCTGGATAAAGAACCAGGCGAGATTGTTGTTGTTGCTGATCATGTCGCGCACAAGGGTCAGCGGTACTGCGCCGAGCATGGAGGGCTCGAAAGCCGAGGCGCTGCTCACATAGGATTCCTGGGCGAAAAAAGCGCGGTAGCCGAAATATTGCACGGGGCGTATGAGCCGCAGTATCTGCACGCGTCCTCCGACTCCTTCTTTAGTTTTCTTGACCTTGCCTTTGAGGAGCACCCAAAGAAACTCAGGTTCGTCGCCTTCGGCGTATATCAGCTGGTTTTTCTTGAAGGTGTGCACCTCCATGTTTTCCACCACCAAGCGGCGCTCTTCGCTGTTGAGGCGTGCCCATATTTCGGCCATGTCCTCATTGATTACTTTCTCGAGTGCAGCTTTAATCATTCCTATGTTGTATTGTTATGTTTTATAACATGCAAAATTACGATTTTTTTTCATAAAAACTGCATTTCGACACTAAAAAAGTACTTTTGGGCAATAAACAGACTATTTTTAAGGCAAAATTTGCAATAAAAATCAAAAATCCACAGTCAGGCGCACGTTGAACTGGCGGCGCGTGAGATAGTTCGGCACGGCGTACTGTATGTTGTTGACATCCGTGACCCAGTAATATGAGCTGACATTGCTGATGTCGAGAAGGTTGAACACGTCGAATCCGAGCCACACGCTCTTGAGCTTTCCGGCTATGCCCGAGCGCGGCGCCGACGAATCCGTGCGTGGCTGCAGCAGGGCGTAGCTAAGGCCTATGTCGACGCGCTTGTAGGCCGGTGCGCGGAAATATCCTTTGTCGCGTGTGCTCTGCGGCGCCGTCATGGGCAGTCCGTCCATGAAGATTCCGCGCAGGCTGAATTTGAGTTTCGGGAATTTCGGGAAATAGTCGGTGAAATACAGTGCCATGCTGTAGCGGCGGTCGGTGGGTCGCGGCACTTTCACGCCGTTGAGGTTCTCCTGCGTTTTCATCACGGAGAAACTGATCCATGAGTCGGAGCCCGGCACGAACTGCCCGAAAAGCTTCAGGTCGAGTCCGGCGGCGTAGCCGCTGCTCAGGTTTTGTCCGGCATACACGATTTTCAGGTTGTCGATTTCGTAGGGGATAAGATTGCCGAGGTTTTTGTAGTACGCTTCGGCCGAAAATCTGAACGGGCGGCTGAAGGCCCGGAACGTGTAGTCGCCGCCGGCTATCACCTGAAAGCTGCGCTGCGATTTGATATCGGGATTGAGGTTTATCACCGTGTTGCCGTGGCTGTCGGTGACCGGGCGCCGGAATTCCTTGAAGAACGGCGACTGGTAGTAGAGGCCCGTGGCGAGCCGGAACGCCCATCGTGGCGCGGCGTCGGGCACAAATCCCACGCTTACGCGCGGGCTGACAAGAAACTCGCGGTTGTAGTCCCAGTAGCTCATGCGCACGCCGCCGTTGATGTTGACATAGCCAGCGGAGGTGGAGAGGCGGTAGGTGTCCTGGATGTATGCCGATATGCGGTTGCTCGACAGGTCGTTGCGCGAGTCGAGATTGTAGATTACGCGCAGGGCCGAGGGGTCGGATGGCAGCGAGAAGCCCGCGCTGTCGCGCAATTCCCACTCGCGTGTGCGGTCGTAGATGGTTTCGTGGTTAAGTCCGATGCCGAAAGCCAGATTGTGGCTTTTCAGCATTGTGGCGCCGCGCAGCTGTGCGGTGAACACGCTGGCTTTGAGTCTGTTTCGTGCGTGTTCGTGGTATTTACCCACTCCCAGTTCGCCGCCTACGGCCGGGCCTTCGCCACCGCCGTCGGCACCGGCCTGGTCGAGCCAGTATTCGCCGCTTATGTCGTAGGCTACGAGTTCGTTCGACAGAAAGCCGGACATGAGCAGCTCGACGGTGGTGTTCTTGTCGGGTGTGAAACTCAACGTTCCGGCCCCGAAAAAGGTTTCGAAACGGTCTTTTTCCGCTCCGTCGAAATATACTTTGAACTGCTTGGCGTCGTCGCTCGTGCCGAACGATGTGGTGCGGTCGTGCGGCACAAACTTATAGTTGTTGATGGATATGTTTCCGAGCGCGCTCACTTTCCATTTGGGCGAGAAAGTGAGTGTCATGAACGTCTGATAGTCAAAATATTTAGGATCGTATTCGCCTTTGTCGTCCATGGAGCTCAGGAGAGAGGCGTTGCTTTTGTAGCGCACGCCGTGCAGCTGCGAGAAGCGGCCTGATGCGGAACCGATGGCCAGGCTTCCGCCCATAAGGCTTATGTCGGCGGTGCCTTCGAACGCTTCGGGCCTGCGGTAAGTGATGTCGAGCACGCTCGACATGCGGTCGCCGTACTGCGCTCCGAAACCGCCTGTGGAAAAGCCTATGGCTCCCACCATGTCGGGGTTGATGATGCTGAGCCCTTCCTGCTGGCCCGAACTCACGAGCTGCGGGCGATACACCTCGATGCCGTTGATGTAGACGCTGTTTTCGTCGTAAGATCCTCCGCGCACGGAGTATTGCGACGACATCTCGTTGCTGCCCGTCACGCCCGCCATGGTGGACACCAGTCCCTCGACACTGCGTCCGCCGGCTGCGGGCGCGAGCTTATAGCTGTCGGCGTCGAGGCGCTGCAGGGCGTCGGTCTGCTTGCGATAGTCGGTGACTTCTATGGCGTTGAGGGCGTACGACGCCGGCTCCATCTTCACGTTGAGAGTGATGTCGCCTTTGGGTTTTATGAGTTTGCGCCGCGCTTCCTGATAGCCTATGCATGTGAACTCGATGCGTATGGTGTCCTGACCTTCGGGCACGCTGAACTCGTAGTTGCCGTCGAGGCCGGATGTGGCGCCAATGGCAGTGCCGTGCAGGCGTATTGATACGAATTCGAGCGCCTCGTTGTTTTCGTCGGTGATTTTTCCGCGTATTTTCACGGCTGCGTTGGCGGCCAGGAGCAGTGTGGCTGTCAGCGAAACTATTATGATGGCAAATAATCGGTTCATTACGTAGTTATAACGTGAGTCAATAAAAAAAATTGCCTTACGCTACGGGGTAATAAAACGCACCCCGAAAGCCGTGGTGGAAACTTTCGGGGTGCGGAGTGCATTTGAGTGGCTGCGCGTGCGGCGGATCAGTCGCCCATGGTGCGCAGCAGCTCGTCGTTGTCGCGCGTGCGCTCCATGCGGTCTTTGATGAACTCCATGGCCTCGATGCTGTTTCTGTCGCCGAGGAAGCGGCGCAGAATCCACATCCTGTTGAGGGTTTCGGGGCGCAGCAGCAGGTCGTCGCGGCGTGTGCTGGAAGCTGTGATGTCCACCGCGGGGAAAATGCGCTTGTTGGAGAGCTTGCGGTCGAGCTGCAGCTCCATGTTGCCTGTGCCCTTGAATTCTTCGAAGATTACCTCGTCCATTTTCGAGGATGTTTCGGTGAGCGCTGTGGCTATGATGGTGAGCGAGCCTCCGCCTTCGATGTTTCGTGCCGCGCCGAAGAAGCGTTTGGGTTTCTGCAGGGCGTTGGCGTCGACACCGCCGCTCAATATTTTGCCGGATGCGGGAGCGCAGGTGTTGTAAGCGCGTGCGAGGCGTGTGATGGAGTCGAGCAGAATCACTACGTCGTGGCCACATTCCACCATGCGTTTGGCCTTTTCGAGCACTATGCCTGCTATGCGCACGTGGCGGTCGGCCGGTTCGTCGAATGTGCTGGCTATCACTTCGGCGTTGACGCTGCGCTGCATGTCGGTCACCTCTTCGGGGCGTTCGTCGATAAGCAGGATAATGATGTAGGTTTCGGGATGGTTTTGTGCTATCGCGTTTGCCACATCTTTAAGAAGCAGTGTTTTACCGGTCTTGGGAGGTGCCACAATCAGGCCTCGCTGTCCCTTGCCGATAGGCGAGAACATGTCGACCACGCGGGTGGAGATGTTGCAAGTGGGGCCGCTTGTGATGTCGAATTTTTCGTCGGGGAAGAGCGGGGTGAGGTGCTCGAACGGCACGCGGTCGCGTATGAAATCGAGCGAGCGACCGTTCACTCGGAGCACCTCGGTGAGGATGAAATATTTGTCGTTTTCGCGCGGCGGCCGTACGGATGCCTCAACCACATCGCCCGTCTTCAGGTTGCAGCTCTTGATATGTGACTGCGACACGTATATGTCGTCGGGGCTCGGCATGTAGTTGAAATCGCTCGAGCGGAGGAAACCGTGGCCCTGGGGCTCGACTTCCAGCACGCCGGCAGCTTCCAGAAGGCCTGAGAAGTCGAAGCGCTGGTTTTGCTGCTGATTGCGTTCCTTGCGGTTTTTGTTCTTTTTGCCCTGCTGTGCGGCGGGAGCCGGCTGTCCGGGCTCGGTGATGGTGATGGGAGCCTGCGCCACAGCCTTTTCGGCTTCTTCGCGTTCGCGTTGCGAGCGCGGCACAAATTTGCGTCCTTCGCTGCGGGGGAAGAAGGTGCCGAGCGAGGTTTCGGTATTGTTGTCGTGGCGGAAATCGCGCTGCGGCGCGTCGGTATTGCTGTCGGCCACGGCGGCAGTTGCGGTGTCGGCGGCCGCTGTGTCTGCTTCGGCTGCCGGCTGGTCGGACGGAGCGGTGGGTGCGGCGTTTTCAGCTGCGTTGCGTTCTTCGATTTCTTTTTTCGAAGGGCGGCCGCGGCGCTTGCGAGGGGCTGTTTCTGCGGTTTCCGGCTCGGCGTCGGCTGCCTTTTCTGCAGCGGGTGCCGGAGCGGCGTCGGCAGCCTGCTCTTCGGCCTTTGCCTTTTTAGAGCGGGTCTTGCGTGCTTTCGGTTCTTCGCCGGCCTGTGCGGCGGGTTCTTTTTTCTTTCGGGTGCGCTTTTGCGGCTCTGTTTCGCCGGCGGCTTCTGCGGCCCTGCGGCGTTCTGCTCCGGCTGAGGCGCGGTCTACGGCCTGCTGGTCGAGAATCCGATAGATAAGTTCTTCTTTTTTTGAGGGGTCAATTTTCTTGAGTCCCATGTTTTCGGCGACACTTTTGAGTTGGTCGTCGCTCATTTCGTTCAATTCGGAAATGTTGTACATAAAATGTATGATGGGGGAGTGCACTTGGACGCGTAAGCCGCAAGCGGGGCATAATATGCCTGTCGGGGCCTTACGGGGTCCTGTTCTGCAAAGGATGCAGCAGTCGGTTTACAATAATAGGGGGGAGGAGGTAGTAAAAAGTCAGTTCTAAAGTGCTTTTTACGGCACAAAATTACTATTCTTTTGTCTAAAAAACAAGCGCTGAGCGCTAAAAGTTTGCGCAAAGCGGCATTTTTAAAGCATTTCCCCGAGTTCGGCCATGGTGAGGCGGCGTATTTTGCCTGTGGGCGTGTGTGCGAAGCGTGCCACGCGCACCACCGCTTTCGGGCGGCGTATGCTGTCGGGGTATAGCGCGAGTGCTTTGCGCACTGCATCGGCGTCGGCTTCGGAGCCTTCAATCACTACCACGGCCATGCAGCCCCATTTTCGGCTCGGAGCTCCCGCCACGTAGAAAGGCACGTCTATCAGCGGCGCCAGTTCGCGCTCAAGCATTTCCGGGTGTATTTTTATGCCGCCGCTGTTGATGGCGTTGTCATAGCGCCCCGTCCACACGAATTTGGAAGGGGAGATAAGCTGCACGATGTCGTTGGTGACCAGGCCGTCGAAACTATAGCCGGGAGCCTGCACCGTCAGACACCCGCGGCTGTCGGTTTCAAACGTTATGCCCGCGTTGGCTGTGAAATGCTTTTCAGGAGCGTGCCTCAGGGCCACGTTGCTGCACGTTTCGGTCATGCCGTAGGTTTCATACACGCTGTAGCCTGCGTCGAGCAGGGCGCTTTCTCTATCCTGCGAGAGCGGGGCGCCTCCGACGAGCAGGGTGTCTATGCGCGTGCTGAGCGCGGGGCGCGCGCTGAGGCTGTCGCACTGCGAGGGACCCACCGACAGCATGGTCACCGCCTCGGGCAGTTCCACCGTGTTCGACGGCCGCACGGCACGGTAACGTCCGCCGCAGGCAATGGCGCGTACGATGGCCATTTTCGTGGCTATGCTGCGCAGTGGCAACGCCGAGGACAGGACGCTGCCGGAGTTGAGCGAAAACATTGCCGCCATGGTCTGCGCCGAGCGCAGCATGTCGCTCTTGGGCAGGCGCACCGGCTTGGGCGTCCCGGTGCTTCCTGACGTGTGCGCTTCGATGAAGGCGCAGCCGGAGTCGCGCCACGCAGTCAGAAAGGCTTCGTAGTCCAGTCGAGCTTCGGCAGAATCCATGGTCGCTGCGGGTTGAAACATATTTTATCGCCGGAACGGTAAACGGGTCCCTCTACATTATTTATATATAGCTCTCCTGTCCCGAGGCCCTGGGGCATGGACACTCCGCATCCGGCAGCGAGGCCGGCTATGGCATCGAGGCCTATGTTGCTTTCGAGTGCCGAAGTGAACCAGTAGCCTGTGCCGGTGGCTTCGGCTGCCGCCACCCATCGGCGTGCGCCGCTCAGGCCGCCGCACAGGGCGGGTTTCAGAATAATGTATGCCGGACGTATGTATTCGAGCCTTTGCCGCATTTCCGCTTCGGGAGTGACGCCTATAAGCTCTTCGTCGAGAGCTATGGGTATGGGCGACGAGGCGCACAGGCGCGCCATAAGCTCGGGCTGACCGGCCTTTACGGGCTGCTCGATGGAGTGTACTGCATATGGTGCAAGCGCTTCCAGGCGCCGCATGGCGTCGGAGCCGGAGAACGAGCCGTTAGCGTCGAGGCGCAATTCGAGCCGGTCCGGCGCGTATTGCGAACGCACGTATTTCAGCAGATCGAGTTCGTCGTCGAACGATATTCCGCCTATTTTGAGTTTCAGCACCTTGAAGCCTTCGGCGAGTTTGGCGTCAATGCGTCGAGTCATCTCAAGTTTGTCGCCCATCCATATCAGTCCGTTGATGGGGATAGGCAGCTCGCCGCTTTTCCACATCCGGGTGCCTGCGGCGAGCGATGCCGGAGCCGACAGGGACTCCAGCGCGGTTTCAATGCCGAAACGTATCGAACTGTAAGTGCAGTCGGCTATGCTCTCGGGCTCGGCGCAGCGCCGGGCCAGTTCGTGCTCGTAATCGTCGCAATCGTCGGCGCTGAGTCCGCGAAACAGCGCGCACTCGCCGCAGGCGCTGCGTCCGTCGCTGTCGCTCACGCGCACAAAATACGTGTGCTTATGGCGCATGCTCTCGCGCGAGGTGCGCGCGAGAAAGCGAAAATCGAGCCTGTATGGCGCCCATTGCGCACGCATCGTTCAGCCCGGAAACTGCGGAAAACGTCCGAAGTCGGGGTCGCGTTTTTCCAAAAACGCGTTTTTGCCTTCCTGAGCTTCGTCCATCAGGTAATACATCAGAGTGGCGTCGCCGGCAAACTCCATCAGTCCGGCCTGTCCGTCGAGTTCGGCATTGAGGGCGCGCTTGATCATGCGTATTGCAAACGGACTGCGCTTCTTGATGGTTTCGCACCACTCGATGGTTTCGTCCTCCAGGCGCTCGGGGGGCACCACTACATTGACCATGCCCATGGCCAGAGCCTCCTCGGCGGTGTACTGGCGGCACAGGAACCATATCTCGCGAGCCTTTTTCTGACCGACGCATCGCGCCAGATACGACGAGCCGAATCCGGCGTCGAAGCTGCCCACTTTCGGGCCGGTCTGTCCGAAGCGTGCTGTCGACGAGGCTATGGAGAGGTCACATACCACATTGAGCACGTTGCCGCCGCCGATGCTGTAGCCGTTGACCATGGCTATTACGGGTTTGGGTATGGAGCGTATGGCTTTATGCAGCTCCAGCACGTTGAGCCTCGGCGTGCCGTCGCTGTCGCGGTATCCGCCACGGCTTTTGTAGTTCTGGTCGCCGCCGCTGCAGAAGGCCTTGTCGCCTGCGCCGGTGAGCACAACCACGCGCACTTCGGGCGTGCGGCGGCAGTAGTCCATGGCGTCGAGCATCTCGGCGTTGGTCTGCGGACGAAAGGCGTTGTACACCTCCGGGCGGTTGATGGTGATGCGTGCGATACCGTTGTAGAAATCAAAGAGTATGTCGCTGTAGTCTTTTATTTTTTTCCAGTCTTTCATGATTGACGTTTGAAATATTTGCTGATTGTAGAAGCGCTTTCGCCGGCCGGGGTGATTATGTTCAGTATGGCCGGGCGCGTGTGAGTGTCGAAAAATCCGTCGAGGCAGGCGCTCAGGGAGTCGGCGTCGGTGGCTTCGAAGTAATCGAATCCGAAGCCTGCCGCGAGTTCGCGGAGCGGCAGGCGCACGTCGGCTGCCAGGAAGCGCTCTGTTTCAGGCAGAGAGCGTGTGGCGGCTATGAAACGGAATATTCCGCCGCCGCCGTTGTTGAGCACTGCCATGCGGAACGAGGATGGTATGCCGGCCATGGCCAGGGCGCCGATGTCGTACTGCGCGCTCATGTCGCCCGTCACGAGCAGGGTGGGCGCGTCAGCCGTCATAGCGGCTCCGATGGCTGTGGATGTGCATCCGTCGATGCCGCTCACTCCGCGGTTGCAGTCGGCGCGCGCACAAGTCAGCGGTGCGAAAAGCTGCGCATAGCGCACGGCTGTGCCGTTGCTCAGATGCAGATTGGTATCGGACGGAACGCTGCGCAGCAGCAGTCCCATGGCCTTATAATCGCTCCAGGGGGCTGCGTCGAGCCATGCTGCCGAGCGTTCGCGGCCACGGCGCGAGGCGTCGAGCCACGCCTGACGGTATGAAGATTCGGCCGGCCGGCAGTCGAGGGCCTCGAAAAACTGCGTGGCATCGCACTCGATGCGTCGTTCGAGATGCAGCAGCGGGTCTATGCAGTGGTCGGTGTGCCCTATGCTCCAGTGTCTGACGGGCAGTTCCCGCAGGTATGTCTTCACCATGCGCGAGAGCAGGGCGCCTCCTATTGTAATCACGATATCCGGGGCGAGTCCGGCGGCAGAGTCCGATTCATTCACGGCCTGCAGAGTGGCGTCGATATTGTGGACGAAATCTCCCTTCAGATTGCTTTGCGCCTCGCAGAGCACCGCCACGTTGTCCGGCAAGTCCTCCAAAAGTCGCGACAGACGGCCGTCAGGCGGCATGAATCCTGCCACGACCATTACTTTCTTTCCGTCCATGTCGCGGGCGCATCGGACTATGCTTTCGGCCGGCAGCGGCGTGGTGCCGCATATGCGCTCTGGAAATGTGAAACTGTCGGCGCTGTCGTCGGCCATACTGCCGATGGGCTCGTCTATCTGCACGTTCAGGTGCACGGGTCCGGGCGCCGGAGCTGTCGCGAGCATGATGGCGTCGCATATCCTCCGGCGGCACAGGCGTTCAAGCCCCTTGTCGCCACGGCACACCGGCACGTCGAAGCATCCTTTGGTCACTGCCGACAGTGCGCCTGCCTGCCTGATGGTCTGACTGTCGTCCTGGTCAATCCACTCTTCAGGGCGGTCGGCGGTGACGGCTATCAGCGGCACGTGCCGGTAGTATGCCTCGGCAAGAGCCGGCGCATAGTTGAGCGCCGCGCTTCCGCTGGTGCATATCATGGCCACCGGGCAGCCCGTCTGCACGGCTATGCCTAAGGCTACAAAAGCTGCCGAACGCTCATCGACCACCACGTCGCACACGAGCTTGCGTGAGCGTGCGGCCGCTACAATCAAAGGCGCGTTGCGCGACCCCGGCGATACCACGACTCTGCGCACGCCATATCGCTCCAATGCGGCCACAAGGTAGCGGCAACTGTATTTGTCGGTCGTTAACATAGGTGCAAAAGTACAAAAAATACAGCTTTCGGCCATGCGCGGCGAGGTTTTTATGGCGCTTCAGATGTCGAACGGGCTCTTTGGTGTTTCATCCGAGGCGCAAATCAGAGGTAATCCTCACGCAGTGGAGTGAACACGTCAACAACCTCACCGCCTTCGAGCACCTCGAATGAATGTGGCGTATTGCCCGGGATAGCATATGAATCGCCGGCCGTCAGTATTGCGTCTATGGCAGGCTCGGTTTCCACTATAAGCCTGTAGCGCCCGGATATCACATATCCGCACTGCTCGTGAGGATGTTTGTGGAGTGTGGCAAAATTGCCTTTCACATAATTCATTTTTGTCACCATCGATTTTTCGCCTACAGCCAGCGAATCGAGGTTTACGCCCTTGAACGCACGCTGCAGCGCATTTTCGCGTTTTACTACTGTCTTTAGCATATCGTTTTATTTATTTTATTATAGTGTCAGTTCCATCTGTATGTCGCCACGCTCATATGCCGGGTGATACTCCTTGAGCTCCGTGAAGCCCAGCTTGCGGTAGAGAGAAATTGCAGGCTTGAGTATGGTGTTGCTTTCGAGGAATATGCGTTTGCCGCCGAGTGCTTCGGCGCAACTCAACGCAGCGCGGCACAACATTTCGCCAGCCCCGGTGCCGCGTGCTTCGGGGTCGACTGCGAGTTTGGCAATCTCAAAATCATAGTCCGCGTTGTCCATCGGGCACAGCGCCACCACGCCCATTGGCTTTCCGTCGACCAGTGCCACAAATATGCGTCCGCCTTTGGCAAGAATAGACGATTCGGGGTCATTAAGCACTTCGAGGTCGTGCGGTTCGAGCGACCAGTGGCTGTTTATCCACATTATATTCAGGCGCTTGAACACCATCAGATGCTCGGCGCGATAGTCCACAATCTCTACCTTGCGATTATCCCTGCTTTTCTTTATTTCCTTGACGCGTCTGAGCAGCGATTTCTCTGTCAGCGCACACTCCCAGTTGTCGAGCGCAGACCACAGCCTGTCGGATGCTGTGGCGTCAATCGATGCCACAGCGCGTTCCACATCGGCACACACTTTGCGGAGCCTTTCGTTGAGCCTCACGCCCTCGGCTGTAAGGCTTACCACGGTAGAGCGGCGGTCGTCGTCAGACTTTCCGTAGTCGGCCAGGCCTGCTGCCTTAAGCTCTTTTACTATATTGCTCACCGAAGGATGCGTCTGACCGATGGCCGTAGCGATACCCGTCACCGAATGGTCTTCGCCATTTGAAAGCATGTACAGCACAGGAAACCATTTTGGTTTTATGGCAATGTCATACAGCTTGTATATTTCAGCCGCATCCCGAGTCACGGCATCAGCCAGCCATCGCAATCGGCTGCCGACAGTAAGTATGCCTGATTTTTCAAAGAGAATCATTATCCTAAACTATTTACGTAATTAATTACGCAAAATTAGCGAAAAAAAATATATTTGCAAAATCGGGGGGCATATTTCAGAAAGAAAAAAGATGTAATATCGGATAAGGCCTGCCGGCATCGTCGGTTTCGTCCCTGCCGGCCACTCTGAATCCCTTGGACTGATAAAACGCGAGGGCAGAAGAATTTTGCTCGTTAACATCCACTTTTGTCGCTCCTCTCTGTTTGGCAAACTCAATCAGTGTCGACCCATAGCCTTGTCCGCGACAAATGCTGTCGATGAACAGCATTTCAATCCTGTCTTCATGCAATCCAATAAAGCCGGCCAAAGTGCCATTGTCTGAAACTGCATAAAGATCGACAGCCGGGAAATAATCAGGTATCAGCGATGCTTTTATCTCTTGAATAGCTGCTTCACTCAAGAAATCATGTGTAGCTCTGACCGAACGCTCCCAAATTTCGGTGAGCGTTGTATAATCAGCGTTGTTGCATTTTACAATTTTCCTCATACTGCAAAATTAACGATTTTCGGCGGGATTTCACTACGATTATGCGCGCGTATGTTTCAACAGCCGGGACTCAGGTTCAACCGGCTATCCGCCAACCGGGTCTTAGCAGTGCGGATGCTTTTTGTGAGCCGAAGAGGCCACAAATTAGGTAGGCTCAGAAAAAATGCTTAAATTTGCACTCTGAAACCTCAGAAATAATCATAGAGATGATAAACCGCACATTGATTCGTGTGAAAGTGGTGCAGATGCTGTATTCTTATCTGCTCACACAGAGCGATTTTCGCATCGAGCCCGCTCCCGAAGCTCCATCGGCCGACCGCAGGTTCGGCCATTCAGTATATACCAGTCTTCTTTTGTCGATAATGGAGCTTTCGGGCATAGCCACGGACCGCTCGCGCGGAGCAGCTGTGGCCGCTTCCCCGAAACTGATGCGTGAAAACAGGGTGGGAGCCGCGCTTGCCGCCACCGACGAGCTCAAGACGGTGCTCAACCGCGGAGCTTCTGATTTTGAAAAACTGCGTCCGCTGCTTGCGCGCGTGGCCGAAACAGTCGAAGCGTCTGTGGCATACCGCGACTATAAGAAAATCAAACAGCGCACGCCTGCCGACGATGCCCGTTTCTGGAGCGTTGTTCTCGAAACCGTGTTGCTGAAAGACCCCTCCGTGGTGCAGGCTTTCCGCTCCATGCAGGGCTATACCGGCAAGGGACTTGAAATGGGACTTGCGTCGGCAAAGACCTCGCTCGCCGCTTTCGGCGAGTCGCGCCTTGGCTACATGAACGCGAAGGCCGACCTGCGCCGCTCGCTGGACAAAGCCTACGACCTGTATTTCGGCATCTTCGAGCTCATAGTGGAGCTGACCCGCGAACAGCGCAAGCGCCTGGAAGCCGCAAAAGAGAAATATGTGCCTACGGCGGAGGACCTCAACCCTCCCACGCGTTTTGTGGAAAATGCATTTGTGGCCCGTCTTGAGTCCGATGCGGAGCTGACAGAACGCATGGAGAAAACCCCGTCGGCATGGTCGGACGATTTCACTCTTGTTCCGCAGCTGCTCGACGAGATACTCGCATCGGATATTTACCGTAAATACATGGACGCTCCGGCCACCGACTACGCCACCGACGTAGAGTTCTGGCGCGAGATATGCAAATCGGTGCTCCTCCCGAGCGAAGCCCTTGCGGAAACAATGGAGGCACGTTCGGTGTTTTGGAATGATGACATGCAGGTGATGGGCACGTTCGTGCTCAAGAGTCTCCGTCAGATGGCTTCCGTGTCGGAGGATGCGGAGTCGCTGCCCTTCCTCCCGCAGTTCAAGGATTCGGAAGACGAAGCCTTTGGCGACGAACTGTTCACGCTGGCGGTGAAACATCGCGACGAATACCGTTCGTATATCGACCGTTTTATCAACGCCGAACAGTGGGACCCGGAACGCATAGCGTTCATGGACATCGTGATAATGACGTGTGCCATAGCCGAGCTCATAAACTATCCCGCGATTCCCGTGCCTGTCACCATGAACGAATACGTCGAGATAGCCAATTGCTACAGCACGGCCCGCAGCGGTCAGTTTGTCAACGGCGTGCTCTATGCCGTATGCGAATACCTCCGCGGCCAGGGACTGATTACGAAATAACAATATTTAAACATAACAACAATGCTTACCAACACAATTCTCCTCCAGGCAGCCGGCGGCAGCGCCGGTTTCCTTCAGAGCTGGGGACTTATCATCATCCTCTTCGTGGTGTTCTATTTCTTTATGATTCGTCCTCAGCAGAAGCGTCAGAAAGAAATCCGCAAGTTCCGTGAGAGCCTTGGCAAAGGCGACTCCGTGGTCACTGCCGGCGGCATACACGGAAAAATAGTCGAGGCTTCCGAAAATGCCACATATTTCCTGCTTGAAGTAGCCCCCGGCGTGCGCATCCGCATCGACAAGGGCTCTGTGTATCCCTCTGCAGCTGAAGCCAATCAGGCCGCCGAGCAGCAGGGCGACAAGAACTGACACCTATTCCTCACGGCCATAGCGCCATGAAACTCAGACTTCGCAGGCGCATAGCCGTACTAAGCAAAGCTGCCCGTACACAGCGGGGCAGAAACATACTCACCTTTTGTGTGTTTCTTGCCATATCTGCTGTGTTATGGGTCGTTTTGTCTTTGAACGAGGAAGACCAGACAGACATGCGCATGGCTTTGCGGCTTACGCATGTGCCTGATTCGGTGACGATAGTGTCGGTGCCCCCGGAGTATATCAACGTGAGTCTGCGGGCCAGGCGCACCGACCTGCTTAAAAGCATGCTCGGACGCACTCCCGCCCTGGATGTGGACTGGCGGGGGCATGCCGCGCGTGGCATTATATCCTTGAGCTCGGCGGAACTGAAAACACTTGCGCGCGGAGTAGTGGCCGGCTCCACCGTCCAGGCCATAAGTCCCGACTCGCTCAATCTGTTGTATACGACCGCCGCAGGCCGTCTGTTGCCCGTGGTTCTTGACTATAAGGTGACTCCGGGGCCGCAGTCGGCATTGGTAGGCAAGCCGGTGGTATCGCCCGATTCGGCCATGCTGTATGCCGTCGGAGGAGCGGCTGCGAGCCTGAACGCCGTGACCACGGAGCCGATACGTATTTCCGGCCTGTCGGAAACTGTCACCATGAGAGTACGCCTTACATCGCCGGCGCGCACGCGCCCGATGCCTGACAGCGTAAACGTCACGTTCACAGTCGAACCGCTGATTATGAAGACAAGGCGTGTGGTCATTGAGCCCACCGGGGTGCCTAAGGGCGTGAAGCTCATTACATTTCCCGCGCAGGTGGACGTGAGCTACATGCTGCCGGCGAGTGTGTACAAGAGCGCTGTGCCGCAGTTCAGAGTAGTGGCCGACTATCGCAGTATCGATGTGAACGCGCCCACACGCAACATGCGCCTGCGTCTTGTCGACGTGGACGACAGGCTGCAGAACGTGTATCTTTCGGCCGACAGTGTGGAATATATAATCGAGCACTTATGAGGCTGAAAGTGATAGGCATCGCGGGCGGCATAGGCTCGGGAAAAAGCGTCGTGAGCCGTATGCTTGCGTGCATGGGATACGACGTGTACGATTCCGACATGCGCGCAAAGCAGATTATGGACGGCGATGTTGAAATAAAGCGCTTTTTGGCGCGGGAAATACACCCCGACTGCATACGCCCCGATGGCGCCATCGACCGCAGGACAGTGGCGTCGGTAGTGTTCGGCGACGAAGAAAAGCGTCTGAAACTCAACAGCTGCGTGCACTTCGCCGTAAAGGCCGACCTGTGTCTGTGGATAGAAGCTCATGGGGCAGGCGATGCGGCTGTGTTCGTGGAGTGCGCCATATTGTGCGAGAGCGGCCTTGTGGACTTGACTGATGAAATATGGGAGGTGTGGGCCCCAGATGCCGTGCGGATAGAGCGAGTGGTGAGGCGAAATGGCCTTGCCGAAGACGATGTGCGCGCACGCATAGCCTCGCAGGCCGTTGAAACTGCCGCGCTTAATGCGCTGAACCCGCGAATCATAATCAACGACGGAGTGAGTCCGTTGCTGCCGCAGGTAGAACACCTTCTCGGGGCCGTCTGACGGCAAACCGGCGCTGTGGCGCGCCTCCGGCGCAGGAATACAGGCTGTGTCCGAAGCCTGACTCTACCGGCATTAACAAATATTTGGGGGAGCGGGGTCTAAAGTGCGTTTTTGCTATTGTTCATAATCTGCTTTTTTCGTAAATTTGCAGCTAAAATAATAGACAATCATGGCATTTTTCGACATTTTTTCCCGAAAGAAGAAACAGGAAAATCTCGATCGTGGACTCGAGAAAACCAAAGAAGGATTTTTTGGCAAACTGAAGCGTACCTTCGTGGGCCGACGCACCATCGACGACGATTTCCTTGACGAACTTGAGGAAATATTCATAACGAGCGATGTCGGAGCGGAAACCACGCTTAAAATCATAGACAGAATTCAGGCCCGCGCCCAGCGTGACAAATATGTGAGCGAAGAAGAACTCAACGATATGCTGTGCGAGGAAATATCCTCGCTGCTTGTCGAAAACAAGGCTTCGACCACGCAGTTGCAGGATTTTGCGATACCCGAAGGGCAGAAGCCATACGTGATAATGGTGGTAGGCGTGAACGGCGTGGGCAAGACCACGACCATAGGCAAACTCGCGCACCAGTACAAGGCCGCCGGCCACAAAGTGATGCTCGGCGCAGCCGACACTTTCCGCGCCGCAGCCATAGAGCAGCTCGACGAGTGGGCGCGCAGAGCCGATGTGCCTATCGTAAGGCAGCAGCTGGGCAGCGATGCTGCGGCTGTGGCTTTCGACACGCTGTCGAGCGCGGTGGCGCAAGGCTGCGATGTGGTGATTATAGACACCGCAGGGCGCCTTCACAACAAAAAAGGCCTTATGGACGAGCTTTCAAAAATCAAGCGCGTGATGGAACGCGTGGTACCGGGTGCACCGCAGGAGGTGCTGCTCGTGCTCGACGGCTCCACCGGGCAGAACGCGTTCGAGCAGGCTCGGCAATTTTCGGCAGCCACGCAGGTCACCGACCTTGCCATAACCAAACTCGACGGCACGGCTCGCGGCGGCGTGGTCATAGGCATCAGCGACATGCTTCAGATACCTGTGAAATACATCGGCCTCGGCGAGAAAATTACCGACCTGCAGGTGTTTGACAAACGCGATTTTGTGGCATCGCTTTTCGGCAAGAGAGAACAGAAATGAAGCGTGTGGATGTGATTACGATGGGGTGCTCGAAAAACCTCGTCGACAGTGAGCGTCTGCTCCGGCGTCTGAGCGACGGACAGATTGAGGCCGTGCACGACGCCGACAATTTCGAGGGCGATGCCGTGGTGATTAACACCTGCGGCTTTATCGGCGACGCGAAAGAAGAAAGTATCGACATGATTTTGCGTGCGTGCGAGGCCAAAGCAGCCGGACGTGTAGGCAAAGTTTATGTGATGGGATGCCTGTCGGAGCGATATGCTGCCGAGCTGCCGGCCGAGATTCCCGAAGTCGACGGCTGGTTCGGCAAATTCGATTTCGAGGCGCTGGTGGGCAGTCTGTGTCCGGCTTTACGGCCGAGCGAAAGACCATGGGACAGAACGCTTACCACTCCTCCGTGGTCGGCATATCTGAAGATAGCGGAAGGCTGCAACAGATTCTGTGCGTTTTGCGCTATACCGCTCATCACCGGCCGCTACAAGTCAAGACCCGTAGAGGAGATAATAGCCGAAGTGCGCACGCTCGCGGGCAAAGGCGTGAAGGAATTCAACGTCATAGCGCAGGATTTGTCGTACTATGGCCGCGACATATACGGCCGCATGGCCATAGCCGAGCTCGTCGATGCCATGGCCTCCGTGGAGGGAGTGGAGTGGATAAGGCTGCATTATGCCTATCCGGCCGATTTTCCCTACGACCTGCTGCCGGTGATGGCGCGGCACGGCAACGTGTGCAAATATCTCGACATAGCGCTGCAGCATAGTGCCGACGGCGTGCTCGACCGCATGCGCCGGCACATCGACGGCCGTGAAACGCGGGCTTTGCTGGCGCGTATACGGCGTGAAGTCCCCGGCATACACATACGCACCACACTGATGGTGGGTTTCCCCGGCGAAACCGATGCCGATTTCGCCGATCTGCTCGAGTTTGTGCGCGAGGAGCGCTTCGAGCGCATGGGAGCTTTCGCTTATTGCGAGGAAGACGACACGTATGCGGCTGTCAATTACACAGACGATGTGCCCGAGGAGGTAAAACAGCAGCGCCTCGACAAGCTCATGGCGCTTCAGGAAGAGATAGCCCTCGAGTCCAACGAGTCGAAGATAGGAAGCACCATGCGCGTGCTTGTGGAACGTGAGAACGACGACTATTACATAGGGCGCAGCCAGTACGATTCGCCGGAGGTGGACCCTGAAGTGCTCATTGCGAAAAACTCCTGCGAAGAACCTTTGGCGGCCGGATGTTTCTATGAGGTGGAAATCACCGACGCCATGCCTTTTGAACTTATAGCCAAAGCATTGCACACAGATGTGTCTGCCGGTTGACATAGCCGGGCTTTATACATCCGGCACGCCGTTTGCGATATACCGCTTCCCTGGCGACTCCGCCTTCCATGTGGCGGGGGGCGGCGCTGTGCCCGGCCGTAGTTTTCGGATAGTGCCGTGGCTGGCTGATGCAGCTGGCGCTGTGGATGCGGCGGGTGCGCTGCCGGAGCTTTCGTCGTGCGGCCCTTGGCGCGTATCTACTCCGCGCGACGAGTATATGGCCACCACCGAAGCCTTGATAGGCTCTCTGAAAGAGCGTGGCGGCAAATGCGTGCGCATGCGCACGATTTGCTCGCCCGATGGCGTACGCCTGGACATCAACGGCGCGGTAGCGGCGCTGTTCGGGCGTTATCCTGACGCCTTCTGCCATTGCTATTACACTCCCCGGACGGGCCTTTGGGCCGGAGCTACTCCCGAACTGCTGGCGGAGATAGGCGGCGGCGAGATGCGCACGATGTCGCTTGCCGGAACACGCCGTCGCGGCGTCCCGCAGCCCTGGGACAGCAAAAACCGAAAAGAGCAGGCCATGGTCACTGATTTTATAGTGGACACTCTGCGCTCGCTCGGTCTTGAAGTGCGGCAAGGACGGCCCGAAACACTGGCCTACGGGAGTATTGAGCATATATGCACGCGCATTTCCGCCGGGCTTACGGAAGACGTAGCGCCTTCTGCGATACTTGACGCTCTCAGCCCCACTCCGGCTGTGGCCGGATATCCGCGAGCCGCCGCCCTCGCAGAGATACAAAAGGCCGAATCCGCTCCTCGGCGCTGCTACGCCGGGTATGTGGCTGTGGACGATGCGGAGGGCAAGCTCCGCGCCTACGTGAATCTGCGTTGCGCCCAGCTGTCGGCCGACGGCTGGTGCGTATATGCCGGCGGAGGCATCACGCCGGACAGCGACGCTTCCGACGAATGGGCTGAAACAGAAGCCAAGGCTGCGCCGCTGGTTTCAATATTACAAGACAACACTCTCTCTTTATGAATACAGACAACACACCACGGCGTTCCGACAGCGGCAGCCCGTTCACGATAGTGCTCGGGGCTGTATGCCTGCTTGCGCTTATGTCGTGGTTGCCGTGGGGCGAACTCACCGGCCGCCGGATGAAGGATTTCAACCTATTGTCGGACATATTGCACAGCGCGCCGGTAGAATACATTACGGAAGAAATCATAGATCCGGCGCTCGCGGAAGCGCTTGCGGCTACGGAACAGGAAGAAGCCGAGGCGACTGACAGCGTGCCCGCAGCGCCGGTGGCCGACACGACTCCTGCCGCGGCGCCGGCCGAACAGAGCGCGCGAATAGACGGCGAGATGGTGATCGAGGACTACAGCGGCGGCGAGGCCGCCACGCGTCTGCGAGAAGCCGTGGCGTCGGGAACGCTGCGCTGCGCCATGATAGGCGACAGCTATATTGAGGGCGACATCCTCTCAGGCACCATAAGGCGCTACCTGCAGGACAAATATGGCGGCAGCGGAGTAGGGTATGCCGCGCCGGTATCGGCAGTGGCCGGTTTCCGGCGCACCGTGCGGCTCACGTCAAGCGGCTTCGCGGCCTGCGATATACGCCACACGCGCCATGACAGCCTGCACACCATCCCCGGCGAATTCTTCCGCGCCGAGCGCGGTGCCACAGCATCGTTCAAGGGTGAGAAAGGCGGAGCGCACACGGCGTCGTGGTCGCGTTCGCGCATAGTGTTCATTGCGCCTTCGGCCGGCACGATATCTACCTCTCCCGACGGTTCGACCTGGACCGAGCACGTCGTGGAAGCGTCGGACGGTCCGCAGTGCATAAGCGTCGACGGCGAAACATCGAGATTCGACATGCGCTGCTCAGTGCCGGGACTCGTGGTGCTGGGCGTATGGCTTGACTCGCCGCAAGGCGTTGCCTTCGACTGCATGAGTCTGCGCGGCTACAGCGGCATTTCCCACCGATTCCTCAGCATACCCACCGCAAGAGCCATGGCCGGATGGGTGGACTACGATATGATAGTGGTCGAATACGGCATGAACGCACTCTCGTCGGAACAAAGCGATTATACGGCCTACGGCAATATAATGAAACGTGTGCTGATGCGTATCAAGGCATGCTATCCCGATGCCGCTATTGTGATGCTCGGGGTGGGCGACAGAGGCCAGAAGCAAGGCACGGAAATAGGCTCGCTGCCTACTGTGGCGGCCATAGTTTCGGCGCAGCGCGAAGCGGCGCAGGCTGCCGGAACCATGTTCTGGGACACCCGCGAGGCCATGGGCGGCGATGGCGCGATAGCCGACTGGCGCTCGCGCGGCCTTGTAAACGCCGACTATATACACCTCAATCACAAGGGCGGCGAAGTGCTGGGCCAACAGTTTGTAGAATCACTCATGCGCTTGATAGATGAAAAGTAGGACGTTCGCCTTTGCCGCATTTTTGATGGCGTGTGCGGTGGCGCGCGCGCAGCAGACAGAAATCAGGCTGAATCCCGATATGGGCACGGAAGCCGTGGCCGAAGCCAAACGCGACTATGGCATGTACGCGTTTCTTGATCAGGAAGCCAATGTGATAAAAATAGGCGATGAAGCTGCCGCACGCCTGCGTGAGCGCTTCGGCGGCTCTGACTCGTCGGTGGTGAGAGTGCTGCATATAGGCGACAGCCACATACAGGCCGAGGGCGCCACATCGCGCACCCGACGCGAACTGCAGACTCGCTACGGCAGTGCCGGCCGCGGCCTCACCGCGCCGTTGCGCCTTGCCGGAACCAACGCTCCGACGGACTACAGCATACGCTCAACCTCGGAATTTGTGACGTCGAGGCTGCTCAAGCGGCCGTGGCAGGGCGGCATGGGTTTCAGCGGCGTGTCAGTGTCGCCAGTGGCAAGACAGTTCAACATCACGGTGGAGTGTGGCGCGGCATTTGACTGCTTGCGGGTGTACTCGTCGCGCGCGTCGGTGGATGTGACCGGCTCGCTGCCTGCCTCCGTATTGTCGGTGCTGTCGCCTTCAGACGGCATCACCGATATATTGCTTCTTGAGCCGCTGACAGAAATAACTCTCAATCTTGCGTGCGCAGAGGATGTGGCCATCACTGCCATAAGTCTGCAAAACGGCAGCAAAGGGGTGGAGTACAGCGCCATAGGCAATAACGGCGCCACTTTCGCATCGTATGCGTCGATACCCGATTTCGGCAAGGCTGTATCGAGCCTGGCGCCCGACCTTGTGGTGCTGAGCCTCGGCACAAACGAAGCGTTCGGACGCTTCACTGCCGACGGCCTGCGAGCCGACATAGATGCGCTGGTGGCCGACATACGCCGCCACGCTCCCGACGCCGAGATAATGCTCACCACTCCGCAGGAGTGCTACAAGCGTTCGGTGACGTACAGCCGCCGTCGTGGCAAAAAACGGCGTCGTGTGCGTTCCTATTCCGTGAACACCTCGGTAGAGCGCGTGCGTTCCATAATTTTGGGCTATGCCGAGGAACACGGCTTGCCCGTGTACGACTGGTATGCTGTGGCCGGTGGTGCCGACAGTGCCGGCAAATGGCTGGAGCGGCGTCTGATGAACACCGACAGAATACACCTCACCTGGGACGGATATCACCTGCAGGGCGATTTGTTTGCCGACGCCTTGCTGAGGATGCTCACTGTTCAACCTGATAAAAACGAAATAGAAGATGAACCTCTCGGACATCATTAATATAGAATCTCTGCGCAAAGTGCTGTTGTACGACCCGCGGCAGCCTCTGCTGTTCAACACGGGATTGTTTCTGCTGCTGTTTGTCGGCTTCCTGTGTGTGTACAGGCTGCTGCGCACGCGCCCGACGCTGAAGAAAGTGTTCGTAATACTGTTTTCAGTCTATTTTTACTACAAATCGAGCGCGGAATGTTGCTTTATACTGCTGGGCGTGTGCGTGAGCGACTATCTGCTGGGATTGTGGATGGGAAGCGAACGCCGCACTGCGGTGAAACGCATGATAGTGGCGCTCAATGTGGTGATAAATGTCGGGATGCTTGTGTATTTCAAGTATTTCAATCTACTGCTGTCGACTTTGGCGTCTGTGGCCGGCGCGCGTTTTGATGCGCTCGACATCATATTGCCGGCCGGAATATCGTTCTTCACGTTCCGCTCCATAAGCTACATAGTGGATATTTACTGCGGACAGCTGACTCCGGCACGCAGCCTGCTCGACTATACGTTCTTTCTGACTTTTTTCCCTCCGTTGCTTGCCGGGCCCGTGGTGAGGGCGCGCGACATGCTGCCGCAGGTGGCCGAATCGCCTGAGGCCACGCCGCAGATGGTGGGCGAGGGGCTGTTTCTCATAATGGCGGGCCTGGTGAAGAAAGTTATCATAGCCGACTACATCAGCGGCAATTTCGTGGACCGCATCTTCGACAATCCCTCGCTTTATTCAGGCTTCGAGAACCTGATGGGCTGCCTCGGATTCACGCTGCAGCTGTATTGCGACTTCAGCGGCTACAGCGACATGGCCATAGGCATAGCCCTGCTGCTCGGCTACCGTTTCAAAGCCAATTTTGATGCTCCTTTCAAGTCGCAGAACCCGACAGAGTTCTGGCGGCGCTGGCACATATCGCTGAGCTCGTGGCTCAGGGATTATATATACATACCGCTTGGCGGCAACCGCCACGGCCGCACGCGTCAGCGCATAAACCTGATGGCCACGATGCTCATTGGAGGCCTGTGGCACGGTGCGTCGTGGATGTATCTGCTGTGGGGTGCCTATCACGGCGCGCTGCTTGTGCTGCACAAGGCGGCCACCAAGGTGTGGCGTTTGCCCGAAATGCTTCGTGACACAGCTCCCGTAAGGGCTGCCAATGTGGCGGTGACGTTTGTGCTCGTGGTGATAGGGTTCACGTTTTTCCGTGCATCGGGCCCCGAGGCCCTGGGCGATATGGCCCGACAGATTTTTACTGATTTCCGGCCCGGAGTGGCCGCTCAGTTCGCCGAAGCATATCTGATGATAGTGGCTGCTCTTGCAGCAGGCTATTTCCTTCATTTTACCCCGCGCACATGGACCACAGGCGCCGTCAGAGTGTACGCTGAGATGCCGCTTATGGCGCAGGCTGTGTTGCTGAGTGTCGTGCTGTTTCTTGTGATTCAGACACGTCAGAGCGACCTTGTGCCGTTTATATATCTGCAATACTGACAATGAGATTATCGGAACTGAATACCGGCGATGTGTGCGTGGTGGCCAAAATACTCGGCCACGGTGCATTCCGCAAGAGAGTCATAGAAATGGGCTTTGTGAAAGGCCGCCCAGTGCGTGTGCTTCAGCATGCGCCGCTGCGCGACCCCATAAAGTATGCCATTATGAACTACGAGGTGAGTCTGCGTGCGGCAGAGGCCAATATGATAGAGGTGGTGAAAGTCGACGACCCGGCACAGATAGCCAGCCTTGAGAGCGCCGGAACCGTTGAAGTGCACGATGTGGCCGAAAGCATAGTAAGGGACAGACACAGAATTGTGAACGTGGCCCTTATCGGCAATCCAAACTGCGGCAAGACATCGCTGTACAACGAACTCTCCGGGGCCAGTGAGCATGTGGGCAACTACAGCGGTGTGACCGTCGACGCCAAACTGCGTGTGTTTCACCACAAGGGCTATACGTTCCGCATAGTCGACCTTCCGGGCACGTATTCGCTCACCACGTATTCGCCCGAAGAACTTTATGTGCGGCGCTATCTTCACGACAATACCCCCGACGTGATAGTCAACGTGGTGGATTCCACCAATCTGGAGCGTAACCTGTATCTGACCACTGAGCTTATCGATATGGACCGCCGTATGGTGGTGGCCCTGAACATGTTCGACGAACTGCGCCGCAGCGGCGCCCGATTCGACTACGAGATGCTCGGCGGCATGGTGGGCGTGCCTATGGTGCCGATTGTGGCGCGCACGGGCGAAGGTGTGGAAAAATTGCTCGATACGGTGCTCGAGGTGTACAACGACGTGCAGCCTAACGTGCGCCATATTCATGTCAACCTCGGCGCCGATACGGAGGCGGCCCTGCGCCGTCTGGTCGACGCACTGAAGGGCGTGCCCGGAATCCAGCGTCGCTTTTCGCCGCGCTATGTGGCCATAAAACTGCTCGAGGGCGACAGAGAGGCTGAAAACGAACTCGCCGGATGTGAGGGCGCAGATGGCATCATAGCGCTGCGCGACGAACTCCGTGCGGAGCTTTCGCAACTGCACGGCGAGGATATATCCGCCCAGGTGGCCGGCGCGAAATACGGGTTTATAGCCGGCGCCCTGGCCGAAACCATGACTGCACCCCCGGTCGATACGCGCGAGGTCACGCGGCGAGTGGACAATGTGGTGACCAACAAAATACTCGGATTCCCGATATTCTTCGCCATCATGTTTTTCATATTCTGGGCCACATTCGTGCTCGGACAGTACCCGATGGACTGGATAGAAAGCGGAGTGGACGGCCTGAGCGAGCTGCTGAACCGCATGATGCCCGACGGAGTGCTGAAAGACCTGATAGCCGACGGCATAATAGGCGGAGTAGGCGGAGTGATAGTGTTTCTGCCGAATATCCTCATTCTGTATTTCTGCATCTCATTTATGGAAGATTCAGGCTATATGGCGCGCGCAGCGTTCATAATGGACAAAGTGATGCACCGGGTGGGGCTCCACGGCAAATCGTTCATACCGCTTGTGATGGGTTTCGGCTGCAATGTGCCGGCTATCATGGCCACACGCGCCATAGAGAGCCACTCCAGCAGGCTTATCACCATACTTATCAATCCCTTCATGTCGTGCTCGGCGCGTGTGCCGCTGTATGTGCTGCTCGTGGGCACATTCTTCTCGGCGCATGCGGCGCTGGTGTTCAGCGGGCTTTATGTGGCAGGCATACTGGTGGCGGTGATGACCGCGCGTCTGCTCCGCAAGCTGCTCTTCCGAAAGGAGGAAACGCCGTTTGTGATGGAGCTGCCGCCATATCGCATACCCACGCTGCGCTCGAGCCTGCTGCACACATGGGCCAAGGGCGTGGAGTACCTTAAAAAGATGGGCGGCATTATACTTGTGGCAAGCATAGTGGTGTGGGCGCTGAATTACTTCCCCCTTTCGAGCCACGACAATCCGGCGCAGGACAGTTATCTTGAATCCATAGGCAAGACCGTGCAGCCCGTTATGGAACCTATCGGTTTTTCGTGGCGCGGCTCGGTGGCAGCCTTGGCAGGCGTGCCCGCCAAGGAGATTGTGGTGTCGACACTCGGAGTGCTTTACACCGACGACGAAGCCGTGGCTCCGGCAAAACTCGGCGAGCGCCTGCGCAGTGTCAATCCGCACACCGGGCGCCCGGACTTTTCCGGCGCGGAGGCTTTGAGTTTCATGGTATTCATATTGCTGTACTGCCCGTGCCTTGCCACCGTTATGGCGATAGCGCGCGAAACCGGCTCGTGGAGATGGGCCGCGTTCAGCATTGTCTACAACACTCTGCTGGCGTGGCTTGTGGCGTTTGCGACATATCGCGTGGCACTTCTTTGCTGGTAAGCGAATAATTGCTAAATTTGCAGAATCATGACAGAAAACACAGACAAACAGCTTCTGCTTGACTGCCGCTACCTTCGCATGGCCGCCATATGGGCCGAAAACTCATATTGCGTGCGGCGCAAGGTGGGAGCCATAATAGTCAAGAACCGCATGATCATCTCGGACGGCTATAACGGCACGCCCGCCGGATTCGAGAACGTGTGCGAGGACGAATACGGCTCCACAAAGCCTTATGTGCTGCATGCCGAAGCCAATGCCATAACCAAGGTGGCGCGCAGCAACAACAGCAGCGACGGCGCTACGCTGTATGTGACGGCATCGCCGTGCATGGAGTGCGCCAAACTTATCATACAGGCCGGCATACGTCGTGTGGTGTTTCACGAGCTGTACCGCATAGCCGACGGCATAGAGCTCCTGCGCCATAGCGGCGTGGAGTGTGTGCACATCCCAGAAATAACGCAATAATGAATAAAAAGATATATCGCTTTCTGCCCCTGGCCGGAGCAGTCGTACTGGCAGCCGGCATGTGGCTGGGATATATGCTTGCCGATGGCGACAAGACGTCCACCACTCAGCGCAAGCTCGCAAAAGTGCTGGAAATCATATCCGACGAATACGTGGACTATCTCGACATGGACAGTGTGCTCGAGAGCGTGATACCGCTGCTCACGGAAAATCTTGACCCGCACTCGGTGTATCTGACTGCCGAGCAGCGGGCCGAAGCCAATCAGAAACTCGACGGCTCGTTCAGCGGCATCGGCATACAGTTTCAGCAACTGGCCGATTCGGTGTGCGTGGTGGAGGTGATAGAAGGCGGCCCCTCGGAACGCGCCGGCCTCTTGCCCGGCGACAGAATAGTGGCGGCAGGCGATTCGGTGCTGACCGGGACGGGAATAGACGCCGATGCCGTGCGTTCGATACTGCGCGGGCCGGCAGGCTCGCACGTGGAGCTGACCGTGGTGCGGCGCGGATGCGACGAACCGCTTAAAATCACAGTGGTGCGCGGCGATGTGCCGCTAAACAGCATTGACGCGGCTTATCTCGCCGACGACGGCAGGATAGGCTATATCAAGGTGAACACTTTCGGCCGCAACACTTACGCAGAATTCCTTCAGAGTCTGTACGGGCTGCATCGCGAGGGCGCAAAATCATTTATTGTGGACCTGCGCGGCAACACCGGCGGCTACATGGACCCCGCCATAATGATGGTCAATGAGTTTCTTCCCGCCCAAAGCACTATTGTGGCCACACGCGGCCGCGACGAGCGGGAAAACACAATAGTAGTGAGCGACGGCACCGGGCGCTTTGACGACGTTCCGCTGGTGGTTCTTATAGACGAGTTCACCGCCAGCAGCAGCGAGATTTTCTCCGGCGCCGTGCAGGACAACGACCGTGGACTCATCGTAGGACGCCGCTCTTTCGGAAAAGGACTGGTGCAGCGTTCGTTCGAACTGCCGGACAGCAGCGAGCTGCGTCTGACCGTGCAGCGCTACTATACGCCGTCGGGCCGATGCATACAGAAGGGATTCGCACGCGGCGAAAACGAAGCATATGAAGCGGAAATATTCGAGCGCTATGACCATGGCGAGAATTTTTCGGCTGACAGTGTGGCCATAGACTCCGCCGACGTGTACTACACATCGGCCGGCCGCGCAGTGTATGGCGGCGGCGGAATAATGCCTGACGTGTTTGTGGCGTCGGACACCACCGGGATAAACAAATTCTACATAGAGCTGGCCAACGCCAATCTGCTGGCGCGCTTCGCCTTTGAATATGTGGACCTGAACCGTCAGGACCTCAACAAGGCGGCCAATGTGAAGGAACTGCTCGAGATGCTGCCCTCGGACAGTGTGCTGCTGTCGGCTTTCGCCACATACGCACGCCAGAGCGGGGTGCGCATGCGGTATTATTATCTCAACAATTCGCGCCGTCTGATTGTTAGACAACTGAAAGCTCTCATCGCCCGGGATGTGCTCGGTTCGCAAGCCTATTTTGAGATTTTCAATACCGAGGACCCTGTTGTGGTGGAAGCCATAAGCCAGATACGCTCGGGTGCCGCGGCCAACGTGGGCCTTGACGTGTCGAAACAGTAAGGTCTATGAAAAAAGAGGATATCCGCGCGCGCATGCGCAACCAAAAATCACTGCTGACCGAAACCGAGCGAAACAGCGCGGCCGAAGCAGTGTTCGCTCTGCTTGAGAAAATGACAGCCTTCATATTGGCCGACAGGGTATTGCTCTACAACTCTCTCCCCGACGAACTGTCCACCCGTGCTTTTCTTGACAAGTGGCATGGCCGGAAGCGCATGTATCTGCCGCGAGTCAACGGCATAGATCTCGATATACTGCCGTACGAGCGTACGCGCACGCATCTCGGCGCTTTTCATATCGAGGAGCCCGACGGCGAAGATGTCACCGATGTGGCCGATATAGACCTTATCGTGGTGCCGGCTGTGGCTTATGATACCGACGGCTCCAGAGTCGGCCGCGGAAAAGGATATTACGACAGACTTCTCGTGGCGTCGCGGGCTGTCAAAGTAGGTGTGGCCTACGATTTCCAGCTGCTTGACAGCGGAAGCTTCGACACGGAAGCCCACGATGTGGCCATGGACTACATCATCACCCCCGGCCGCTTTATAAGGCTGCGCCGCACGCGCGGCTGACGGCATAGCTGCCGCAGCGCCTACGCAGCCCGCACAGATGCCGAAGCTGTGCGGGCTGCGCGTATTATAGCTTGGATAAAGGCTCTTAAATACTGTGTATAAGTGTAAAATATTTGGTTGTGTCGAAATTTTAAGTTAATTTTGGAGCGAAATGTTAAAATGATACCCGTTTAAAAAACAATAAGGTATTTTAATTGTTAACAAAACAAAGGTTAAATCCTTAACACTCCTCCGACACCTGAAATGAAGAAACAGACTATATGGATTCTGACGATTCTGATGGCAATAGCCTTCGTAGGCCTGCTGTGCATCCAGATTTTCTATATGAAGAATATAGTAAGAATCCGCTACGAGCAGTTCTCGCAGGGCGTGCGCCAGAGTCTTGTGGCTGTGGCGCAGCGTCTTGAGCAGGACGAGGCGCGCCATTTTCTGGAAGAGGATGTGAATAGCATCCGTTCGTCGAGTATTTTTGCCCAATATCTTGGCGAAAACGTTCCCAACCTCAGCGGAGTCAAATATTCGTTCACGACATCGACCGGGCTTGAGGCGGACCTCACCATCAAAGGCGGCGTGCAGGAGATAAGCAAACTGCAGGTGGGCACGCAGCTCGGCACCGACCACTACAGCCGCCTTCAGAACAATTACCACGACAGATATCTATATCAGAAGGGCATGATAGACGATGTGATTCTCAACATCGTTTCCTCGGCCAGCTCGCGACCCATAGCCGAGCGTGCCGACTCGGCCGTTGTGGCCAGATATCTGCGTCAGGAACTCGACACACTCGGGCTCACCGTGCCTTTTGAGTTCGCGGTGGCCAACTATGCCGGCACCGTGCTGTACAAGAGCCGTAATTTCCGTGCGGTGGCTGCCGATCGCGACAATATGTTCGTGCAGGCTCTGTTTCCGAACGACAATACCGGCCGCCTGAACTATCTCAAGGTATATTTCCCGACTAAAAAGGACTATATATTCTCGTCCATAAAATTCATGGTGCCGGCCTTCGCTTTCACGTTCATATTGCTGATTATATTCGTGTTTACCATAATTGTGGCTTTCCGTCAGAAGAAACTTACGGAAATGAAAAACGATTTTATCAACAACATGACGCACGAGTTCAAGACTCCGATATCGTCCATATCGCTTGCGGCGCAGATGCTCAACGACCCGAGCGTGCGCAAGTCGCCGGCCATGATGCAGCAGATAAGCAACGTGATAAACGACGAAACGAAGCGCCTGCGTTTCCAGGTGGAGAAAGTGCTGCTGATGTCGATGTTCGACCGTCAGAAGGTAAGCCTGAAACTGAAGGAGATAGATGCTAATTCGGCCATTGACAACATCGTCAACACGTTTAAGCTCAAAGTGGAGAAATATGGCGGACGCATACATGCCCGCCTGGATGCCGACGACGCTATAGTCAACGTGGACGAGATGCATTTCACCAATGTGATATTCAATCTGCTGGACAATGCAGTGAAATATCGTCGCGACGAGGAACCGCTGGAGCTTACGGTGTCGACACGAAACATCGGCGACAACCGCCTCGAGATTACAGTGGCCGACAACGGCATCGGCATACGCCGCGACGACCTCCGAAAAATATTCGACAAATTCTACCGCGTCAGCACCGGCAACCGCCACGACGTGAAAGGCTTCGGACTCGGTCTGGCCTATGTGCGCAAGATGGTGGGCGACCTCGGCGGCGAAATCACAGCCGAAAGCGAATTCGGCGCGGGAACTACATTTAAAATAATATTACCTCTAACCAACTAAATTAATACGAATTATGGAAGAACGTATGCGTATACTGCTATGCGAGGACGATGAAAACCTCGGCATGCTGCTCCGCGAGTATCTTCAGGCAAAAGGTTTCAACGCCGACCTCTATGCCGACGGCGAAAGTGGCTACAAGGCTTTTCAGAAAGGAAAATACGATATCTGCGTGCTTGATGTGATGATGCCCAAAAAAGATGGCTTCGCCGTGGCGCAGGAGATTCGCACGGTGAACTCCGAAGTGCCCATAATATTCCTTACGGCCAAGTCGCTTAAGGACGATATCCTCGAAGGCTTCAAAATCGGTGCCGACGACTATATCACCAAGCCGTTTTCCATGGAAGAACTTGTGTTTCGTATCGAGGCCATACTGCGCCGCGTGAAAGGCAAGAAAGGCAAGGAAGTGACCATGTACAAGATAGGCAAGTTTGCTTTCGACACACAGAAGCAGGTGCTGGCCATCGGCGACAAGACCACCAAACTCACCACGAAGGAGAGCGAGCTCCTGAGCCTGCTCTGCGCCCACGTCAACGAGATTCTGGAGCGCAATTTCGCTCTTAAGACAATCTGGATCGACGACAACTATTTCAACGCCCGCTCCATGGATGTCTACATCACGAAGCTGCGCAAGCACCTGAAGGACGATCCCTCCATCGAAATAATCAATATCCACGGCAAGGGCTACAAGCTCATTGCGCCCGACGTGGAGGCCAAGTGACAATAATCCATACGCTCAACCCGTTAAAATCTCTCCTGACATGGGCAAGCAACTGATAGCATACGTGGTGTCGCTTCTGCTGACATCGCTTATCGGATTCGCGATTCTTACGGTGGCCGGCTTTGGCCCTGTGCGCTCATCTCTGATTTGTGCGTTCAGTATCGCGGTGGTCGGAACCTTCCTTCCGCCACTATTCAAAAAACTGTTCAACCCGTCGCCCCGCAAATAAGCGTGGCGGCGTAAATACCACAGACGGGGCCGGGAAATCAAACTCCCGGCCCCGTCTGCAGGTTTTACAGGCAGCCGTCACTCGCGCTTGCGACGAGCTACTGCCCGCAGCATAAAAGCCGTGGCGATGGCGCTGACGATGGCGAGCGGCCACATTTTGCCGAGGCCTATGTTGTCCACCGTCACAGCCGGAGTGCCGTGGTTCTGGTAAATCCACTGTGCGGTCACGTAGATGGTGTTGTTAAGCGCATGTGCCGCAGCCGGAAGCCATATGGAGCGGCTCCATAGCAGCAGGTAGCCGAAATAGGCGCCGAGAAGCAGGCGCGGCACAAATCCGAAAAACTGCATGTGGACAGCGCTGAACACTGCTGCCGCTATCCATATGGATGCGTGTGCGTTCACACCACCTGTGGAGAGCAGGCGCTGCAGGGCGCCGCGGAAAAACAACTCTTCGGAAAATCCCGCGGCCACACCTATAATCAGGATATTCAAAATGAGGTCGCCCCAGGTGCCCGAGCCCTGCATCACAGTGATCATGGCCTCGGCGTTTTCCTCCATGGTCCGCAGCTTGTCTACGAAGGCGCTCAATGCCCCCGTGGCCTCTATGTTGGCATTAGCTTCAATCACCCAGTTCATGGCCGGTGTGGCCACCGGCACTACTGCCAGGGCGAGCCCCCACATGGCCGGGCGCACGCCTCCGCGCAATTCGAGCAACTGTGCGGGCAGGCGCGTCACCATCATGGCTGTGACCACAGCCGGAGCTATCAGTGCCAGTATGTCTTGCGCCAGGGCCGCCACACGCAGCACGCGCGCCGATACAGAACCGAATTTATAGAGCATTACTGTGGTGAGCAGCCCGGTCAGTATATAGCCGAGCACGGCTATGCACACAAAAAGCACAAGGCGGCTCCTGCGGGTGAGCAGCAACGAGTCAGGGCGAAGGTCGGGCAGGGGAAGTGTCATTAAAACTGGGGATGGAAATCGTGGGTTAAACTGATGTAATCGTCGGAATAGCGTCCGTCGGCAGTGCGTATGTCAAGAACAGTTTCCTCGCACAGGCCGTCGCGGGCCGAAAACTCCCAAAGGCTTCGTATAGGCGCAGCGTCCGGGCACGGCTTTACGAGGCAGTGTCGGCGAGGCCACAAGCCGGCTATGGCGGCGTCGGCGATAGTAGCATTGTCGTGGGCGGAAGGGAGAATAACCGCGAGATGCCCGTCGGGAGCAAGGATTTCTCGCGCGCGGCGGGCCAGCGCGCCGAAACTCAGTGAGCCGGCGTGCCTGGCGACAGCTCTTGCCGAATTCGGCGAGCGCAGATTCTCAATGAAAAACGGGGGGTTGCAGACTATCAGGCCGTAGGGAGTGCCGGCTTCGAAATTCTCGAACGGGACATTATGCAGCGCGAGCCGCGCGGCCCACGGCGAGGCGTCGAAATTGGCACGCGCGTCAATGCACGCGTCGGCGTCGCACTCTACGGCGTCAATCCCGGCCGAGGGCATCCGCTGCGCGAGCATAAGGGCTATTATGCCGCAGCCGGTGCCTATATCGGCCACTCTGCAGTCGGCAGAAGCGGGCGAAGCCCATGCCCCGAGCAGCACGCTGTCGGTGGTTATGCGCATGCCACAGTGCTCATCCGTCATGGAAAACTGCTTGAATCTGAACAACGGGCGCATTATTCAATGGTTTTTAATCATATTTGGCTGCGAAGTTACGAAAAAAAGCGGGTACTCGCGTGTTGTATCAAGAAAATTACTTAACTTTGCAATCCGAATTGCGCAACAAAACGAAACAATCAACATATTTATATTATGAATATAACCAAGGAGCCTCTGACGTCTACATCTGCGAAGATTGTAGTGAAACTCGACGAGGCAGACTACGCAGACAAAGTGAAGGCCGAACTCAAGCGTATCGGCCAGACCCATGTGATTCCCGGCTTCCGTAAGGGCCACATCAGCATAGACCAGCTCCGCCGCCGTTTCGGCAAGGAAGTGAAGAGCGATGTAATCAACCGTGAGTCGGCTCATGCTGTCTATGACTATATAGAGAAGGAAGGCATGCACGTACTCGGCAATCCCGTAGCGCTCAACGTGACCGAAATCAACCTCGAGGACAAAGATTATACCTTTGAGTACGAAGTGGCTCTCGCACCCGCAATCGACGTCAAGCTCGACAAGGAAGTGACTCTCCCGTTCTACAATATCGCCGTCGACGACAAGATGGTAGAGGAGCAGGACAAGCAGCTCCGCGAGCAGTTCGGCAGCCAGGGCCCTGCTGAGGAAACCGACGAACGTGCGGTAGTGAAAGGCACCATCATGCAGCTCGACGAAAACGGCAACGTGCTCACCACCGAAGATGCCATCCAGGTAATCGACGGAATCGTTGGTCCGTTCACTTTTGCCGATAAAGATCAGGCCGCTCTGTTTATGGGCAAGAAGGTGGGCGACAAAGTGCGTTTCAACCCCGCAAAAGCCGCAGCTGACAATGCAGCTGAACTCGCATCGATGCTCCACATCGAAAAGGATGCCGCAGCTGAGGTGAAGTCTGATTTCGAATTTGCGATATCCGAAATCATTGTCAACCGTCCCGCCGAGCTCGGAGAAGAGTACTACAACAATGTGTTCGGTCCCGACAAAGTGCACAATGAAGAGGAATACAAGCAGGCTCTGAGCAACATGATTGCCGGCCAGCTGCGTCCCAACTCCGAAGCGTTCTTCAGCGAAACCGCCCACAAGTATCTTGTTGAGAAATATTCCGACATGGAGCTTCCCCTCGATACTCTCAAGCTCGTCCTCAAGGCCAACAACCCCGAGGAATTCACCGACGAGAACATCGACGAACGCATGAACGAAATGGTGCCCGGCCTGAAATGGCAGCTCATCAGCGACGCTGTGTGCAAGGCTCTTGATGTGAAGGTAGAGGAAGCTGACCTGCTTTCGCGTGCCACCGCTATCGCACGCCAGCAGTTCGCACAGTACGGCATGTACAACATCGACGAAGAAACAATCGCCGACACTGCCAAGCGCATCCTCGCCAACGACGACTATCGCAGCCGCATCTACGACGATACACGCTTCGGCAAAATGTACTACGCTATCCGTCAGGCTGTGACTGCCGACGAAAAGACTGTCACCCTCGACGAGTTCAAGAACCTCGTGGAAGAGGCTCACAAGGAAGCGTAAGCCACAAATACATAAAATAATGCTGCAGGAAGCCGCGCGCGGTATCCTGCAGCATTTTTATTGCCTTAATTATATCGAGCATTTGCAAATTGCCGATTTTTTTATTAACTTTGAATAATTAAAATACAAAACCAATACAATACACAACCTCTTTGCCTCTTGCTCCGCCGGAGCATTACGTAAGAAAAATCTACCAATAGGATATGACTGATAAAAATGATTTCCGCAACTATGCCGTGCACCATCTCGGCATGAACGGCCTCGCGCTCGACCAGTTTACCTCGGCTACGTCGCGGGCCATAACCTCAAGCTATATCTCTCCCACAATCATTGAGGAGCGCCAGCTCAATGTGGCGCAGATGGACGTGTTCTCGCGACTGATGATGGACCGTGTCATTTTTCTCGGCACAGACGTGAACGACTATACTGCCAATGTGATACAGGCCCAGCTCCTGTATCTCGACAGCGCCGACCCAGGCAAGGATGTGAACATCTACATAAACTCGCCCGGCGGTAGCGTTTATGCCGGCCTCGGTATCTACGACACCATGCAGTATATTCAGAGCGATGTGTCCACCATATGCACCGGCATGGCAGCTTCCATGGCCGCCGTGCTGCTCGTGGCCGGCACAGCCGGCAAGCGCTTTGCGCTCCGCCATTCGCGTGTGATGATCCACCAGCCCATGGGAGGTGCGCAGGGTCAGGCCAGCGACATCGAAATCACCGCCCGCGAGATACTGAAGCTCAAACATGAGCTTTACAGCATAATCGCCGGCCACAGCGGTCAGCCCATAGAGAAAGTGGAGCGCGACAGCGACCGCGACTACTGGATGACCTCCGAGGAAGCGAAAGAATACGGCATGATTGATACAGTACTTGTAAAAGCCCAGCACTGATGCCACGTAAGAAACAGATATGCTGCATGTTCTGCGGCCGTACTCCTGCCGACGGAGCTACTATGGTGCCGTCGCCCGCCGGCGATGCCGCGGTTTGTCTTGACTGTGTGGAAGCCATTCATGAAATGGTGCGCTCCGAAGCCGACGCCAAAGCCACCGGCAAGCCGATGGAGGGCAGTCTGGCGGAAGTGCCGCGCCCGCACGAAATAAAAGCGTTTCTCGACCAATACGTTATCGGTCAGGACGAAGCCAAGCGCTATCTCTCGGTGGCCGTCTACAACCACTACAAGCGTCTGATGCAGCCCGATTCGATGGACGATGTGGACATCGAGAAGAGCAACGTGATACTGGTAGGCCCGACGGGTACCGGCAAAACGCTTTTGGCCAAGACCATAGCAAGACTGCTTAATGTGCCGTTCACAATCGTGGACGCGACCGTGCTGACACAGGCCGGCTATGTGGGCGAGGATATTGAGAGCCTGCTCACACGTCTGCTTCAGGCTGCCGACTATGATGTGGACCGCGCCCAGCGTGGCATTGTGTTCATAGACGAGATAGACAAGATAGGCCGCAAGGGCGACAATCCGTCCATCACTCGCGACGTGAGTGGCGAAGGTGTGCAGCAGGGTCTGCTTAAACTGCTCGAAGGCTCCGTGGTGCTGGTGCCCCCGCAAGGCGGCCGCAAGCATCCCGAACAGAAAATGATAGCCGTTGACACCAAAAACATTCTGTTTGTCTGCGGCGGCGCCTTCGAAGGCATTGAGCAGAAAGTGGCACACAGGCTCAACTCGCGTGTGGTGGGCTACGCTACGGACAACAAGGTGCGACGCATCCGCCCCGAGGACTTTATAAAGTATGTGGCGCCGCAAGACCTGAAAAGCTACGGCCTGATACCTGAAATCATAGGCCGTCTGCCGGTGATTACGCATCTCGAGGCCCTCGACCGCGCGGCATTGCTGCGTGTGCTCACAGAGCCGCGAAACGCCATCACGCGCCAGTACGAAAAGCTTTTCGCTATGGACGGCGTAAAACTGAAATTCGCTCCCGACTGCCTGGACTATATAGTCGACAAGGCTGTGGAGTTCAAGCTCGGTGCGCGCGGTCTGCGCAGCATTGTCGAAACCATAATGGTCGACGCCATGTTCGAGGTGCCGTCGCAGGATATCTCAGAATATACCGTCACACGCGAATACGCAGAAAAACGTGTCGATGCCGCACATCTTGACGCAGCATCGATATAGGCGAACAATAGGAACAATTTAATAATCACCCGACAGAAAAACCAACCGACTTCGCATTATCACAACGCTAAAACCGGCCACCATGACAACACCCCTCTCACTCTCCGAGGCCCTGAAGCGCTACTTCGGTTTCGATTCATTCAAAGGCAACCAGCAGGCTATAATCAACAACTTGCTCGAAGGACACGACACGTTTGTGCTCATGCCCACGGGCGGAGGCAAATCCCTGTGCTATCAGCTGCCGGCCATGATTATGGACGGCACAGCCATAGTGGTGTCGCCGCTCATAGCTTTGATGAAGAATCAGGTAGACGCGATGCGTGGCTTCAGTGAGAACGATTGCGTGGCCCATTTCCTGAATTCGTCGCTCAACCGCGCCGCCATCGACCAGGTGAAGGCCGACGTGCTGTCAGGCCGCACAAAACTGCTGTATGTTGCGCCCGAATCGCTTACGAAAGAAGACAACATAGAGTTTCTCAAGCAAGCTAAGATTTCGTTTTACGCCATAGACGAGGCACACTGTATTTCGGAGTGGGGGCATGATTTCCGCCCTGAGTACAGACGCATCCGTCCTATCATAAACGAAATCGGCCCGCGGCCGCTGATTGCTCTTACGGCAGCCGCCACCCCGAAGGTGCAGCACGACATACAGAAAAATCTCGGCATGAACGAAGCGTCGCTGTTCAAGTCGTCGTTCAATCGCACGAATCTTTATTATGAAGTTCGTCCGAAAACGAAAAACATCGACCGTGATATAATCCGCTTCATAAGCCAGCGACGCGGAAAGAGCGGTATAATCTACTGCCTCAGCCGCAAGAAGGTGGAAGAACTGGCCGAGTTTCTGAAAGTCAATAATATAGCTGCTCTGCCGTATCATGCCGGCATGGACAGTGCGACGCGTTCGGCCAACCAGGATGCCTTCCTGCTCGAGAAAGTGGATGTGATAGTGGCCACGATAGCGTTCGGCATGGGCATAGACAAGCCCGATGTGCGCTACGTGATACACTACGACATGCCCAAGAGCCTCGAAGGCTACTACCAGGAAACAGGGCGTGCCGGCCGCGACGGAGGAGAAGGCTACTGCCTCACGTTCTATGCCTACAAGGACCTTCAGAAAATGGAGAAATTCATGCAGGGAAAGCCTGTCAACGAACAGGAGATAGGCAAGCAGCTGCTCCTTGAAACGGCGTCGTATGCGGAATCGTCGGTTTGTCGCCGTCGCTCCATACTGCATTATTTCGGAGAGGAATATGCCGAGGAAAATTGTGGAAACTGCGACAACTGCCGGGACACAAAAAAGAAAGTGGAAGCTAAGGAAGATTTGCTTGCGGTGCTTGACACGATCACCGCTCTTAAAGAAAAATTCAAGGCCGATTATATAGTCGACGTGATGCGCGGACATGCCAATGCTAAAATGCGCGACTACGGTCACGACGAACTTGACGTGTTCGGAATCTGCCAGGGCTCGGACCCGAGGCATATCAACGCAGTGCTGCGTCAGGCCATACTCGCCGGATACATCGAGCGCGACATAGAGAATTACGGACTGCTGCGCATCACCGACGCCGGACGGGCGTTCATGGCGCGTCCCAAGTCGTTCAAGATTGTGGAAGACAACGATTTTGAAGAAGAGGAGGAAGAGGAAGCCAAAGCAGGCTCAGGCTGCGCGGCAGACCCGCAGCTATATGCCATACTGGTGGCCTTGCGCAAAAAAACTGCCGCAAAACTCGACCTGCCGCCGTTTGTGATTTTCCAGGAACCCTCGCTGGAGGCTATGGCCACGACTTATCCCATCACCATAGACGAGTTGCAGAACATACCCGGAGTGGGCGCAGGAAAGGCCAAACGCTACGGCGACGAGTTCATAAAGGTCATCAGAACATATGTCGAGGACAACGAGATAGAACGCCCCGAGGACCTGCGCGTGCGCAAGGTGCCTATGCCGGGCAATCTCAAGATATCCATCATACGAAGCATCGACCGCAAAATCGACCTGCGCGAGGTGGCCTCGTTCAACGGACTGGAATTCGATCAGCTGCTGGACAATATCGAGGCTATTCTTAACGCCGGCAATAAGGTGAATATCAAATATTTCATAGACGAGATACTCGACCCCGACGAGGAAGAAGAAATCATAGACTATTTCCGCGAGAGCCAAAACGACGACCTGCAGAGCGCCTGTGCCGAACTCTGTCCCGACTATACCGAGGAGGAGGTGCGTCTGGTACGAATAAAATTCCTTTCGGAATTCGGTCACTGATTGCATAATTGAATTAAAAACATGAACACTCTCACATCACTATACAGAGAAACCGTCGGTTCTGACCCGACACGTATAGAAGGCCTTGCGTCGTCAGGCTCCAACCGTCGTTACTACCGTCTGTGCGGTGAGCGCAACCTTGTGGGTGTGCTTGGCACCAGCCGCGAGGAGAATATTGCGTTTATAGAGCTTTCGCGCCATTTCGGACAGCGGGGACTGCCGGTGCCTGAGGTGGTGGCGGTCAGCGACGACGAGATGGCTTATCTGCAGAGCGACCTTGGCGACACCATGCTGTTCGACGCCATAGAGAAAGGCCGCCTTACGAGGGCTTTCTCGGCCGAGGAAAAAGAGCTGCTGGCACGCACCATACGCATGCTGCCGGACGTGCAGTTCAACGGTGCTGTCGGACTTGATTTCAGCAAGTGCTATCCGTTGCCGCAGTTCGACACGCGCACGGTGATGTGGGACCTCAATTATTTTAAATACTGCTTCCTTAAAGCCACGGGGCTGGAATTTTCCGAAGACCGTCTGGAGGACGATTTTCAGGCCATGGCTGAGGTGCTGATGCGCTCGATGAGCAGCACGTTCATGTATCGCGACTTCCAGTCGCGCAACGTGATGCTCCGCGACGGCAATCCGTATTTCATTGACTACCAAGGCGGCCGAAAAGGCCCCTATTTCTACGACGTGGCTTCGTTTCTGTGGCAGGCCAAAGCCAATTTCCCGGAATCGCTGCGGCGCGAGCTTATAGGCGAATACATCGATTCTCTCCGGCGCTACGTGCCGGTGGATGAGGTGTATTTCATGGAGCAGCTGCGCCATTTCGTCCTGTTCCGCACGCTTCAGGTGCTCGGCGCTTATGGCTTCCGTGGCTATTTCGAGAAAAAGCCTCATTTCATGCAGAGTGTGCCTTTTGCGGTGGCCAATCTCCGCGAACTTCTTGAAAAACCGTTTGCCGAATATCCGTATCTCACGCAGGTGCTGCGCAATCTTTGCGACATGAAGCAGTTTTCTGCGGAAGCAGGCAAGCGCGCGCTCACTGTAAAAGTGATGAGTTTCGCGTACAAGACCGGCATACCCGCCGACGAGAGCGGCAACGGCGGCGGCTTCGTGTTTGACTGCCGCGCTGTGAATAATCCCGGTAAATACGAGCGTTACAAGCCATTTACGGGTCTTGACCAGCCGGTGATCAAATTTTTGGAAGACGACGGCGAGATTACCGCTTTTCTGGAAAACTGCTACAATCTTGTGGATGCGTCGGTAGCCCGATATGTGGAGCGCGGTTTCACTAATCTCATGGTGTGTTTCGGATGCACCGGCGGCCGACACCGCTCGGTGTACAGCGCGCAGCACATGGCCGAACATATCAATAAGAAATTCGGCGTGAAGGTGGAGCTCATACACCGCGAGCAGCAGATAGAGCAGACACTGGCAGCACGCAACTGATGAAAGCGATAGTTTTTGCCGCCGGCCTCGGCACGCGGCTTGGCGCGTTCACCAAAGAGCACCCGAAAGCGCTTGTGGAAATAGGCGGAGTGCCTATGCTCGAGCGTGTGTTGCTGAAACTGCGAGCGGCGGGAATAGAGGAGGCGGTGGTCAATGTGCATCATTTTGCCGGGCAGATAATAGACTTTCTTGAGTCGCGCGGCAATCTGGGCATGCGGATTCATGTGAGTCACGAGAGCGAACTTTTGCTTGAAACCGGCGGCGGGATTCTCGCTGCCGCACGCTATCTGTGTGGCGACGAACCTGTGCTGGTGCATAATTCCGACATACTCACCGATTTCCCGATAGCCGAGATGGCCGCTTGCCACAAATCGTCGGAAGCCGAGGCAACTCTGCTCGTGGCGGAAAGGGACACATCCCGATATCTGCTGCTTGACGACTCTATGGAAATGCAGGGCTGGACCAATATTGCCACCGGCGACGTGCGGCCCGATGCGTCGGCCCGGGAGCGTGGCACGCTCAGGCGCGCGTTTGGCGGAGTGCATGTGGTTTCGCCATCGATGTTCGGCAGCCTTAAGCGGTACAACGACATGCTTGTTTCGAAAGGAGCCGAGGCCGACAGCCGCGGCCTCTGTCGCTTCTCAATCATGAATTTCTATATCGACACTTGCCGCGACAGTCTTTTTAAGGGTTTTGAGCCTTCGGCGCCGTATATGTGGTGCGATATCGGCAAGCCGGAGAGTGTGGAGCGCGCGCAGAAAATGATTTGCGGGCTTCGGGATTCGTGATTTAACCATTATTTACATACGTGTGCACGCATGCGGCACACATGCTGCCATATCTTTGCCGTATAACACTAATATACGGCATTATGGCAACTATCAGCACAGACGACATACTTTTCGCATCCGCTACCCAGGGAGGACGCTATCTGGCCAATATACGCATGAGCGGCATAAGCACTACGGGCTGTGCGCTTGCAGAGTTGCGCCGCCTGATAGGCGGTGTGTTCGGACTTGTTCAGATTACGCTGCGCAATGCCACACAGGGCTGGAGCCGTAGCATATCGCTGTATATGGACGAGACAAAACCGGCGGAGGGTGTGCAGCTCTGCCTGTTCTGACTGCAAGCCCACTCCGGCAAAAAATAACCGCGGCAGGCTCGGAGCCCGCCACGGTATTATGCACGGCGTCTGAACGGTGGTGCTATTTCAGCTCCCGGAAATGCGAGCGGTCTACTCCGCACAGCGGGCACACATAGTCGTCGGGCAGCTCGCCGTCCACTTCGACCACATAGCCACACACGTCGCACTCGTAGCGGCGCTTGGTGGCGGCGTTCGGTTTTTCAGCCGGCTTCTCATCGCTGCCGTTGGAGTCGCCTGTGCAGTAGGTAGGAGCGCTTTTAGGCGCTTTGCCTTTGACCACACGGTGGTAGTATTCGTAGGTCATGGGAGTACCGCTGCCGGGTATGGTATCGGTCAGACGGGCTATCACAAGTACGTGTGTTTCGCAGTCCACAAACTGTTCGGCCTGAAGAAACAGCCGTCCGGCAAATTGTCCTTTGACGTATGGTGCGCCTGCCGCTACCTCGTAGCCGAAATTCTCGTATTTGTCGACATCTCTGCTGCACAGGAAGCCGAAGCGGCCTATTATTTCGGGATTGGTATCCTCGGCCACAATGGAGAGTGAGAAACGCTTGAACTCGCGTATGGCGTCGAGCGTATAGTTGCTCTTGTTCAGAGATATTGCGAGCAGCGGACGCTCTGACGTGACCTGAAAACAAGTGTTGATCACGCAGCCTACGGCCTTGCCGTCCTTGAATGCGCCCACAACATACAGGCCGTAGGTGAGTTTTTGAAGCACGGAGAGATTCATACCTTTAAAAATTATCGGGTTTGATTTCAAAATAGCTGCGCGAGTGGTGACACACGGGGCATATTTCCGGGGCCTGCCGTCCGATTACGATGTGGCCGCAATTGCGGCAGATCCATACGGTATCGCCCTCGCGCGAGAATACAATGCCTTTTTCGATGTTTGTGAGCAGACGGCGATAGCGCTCCTCGTGGTGGCGTTCGATGGCGGCCACGGCTCTGAATTTGGCTGCTATCTCGGCAAAGCCTTCTTCTTCAGCCTCGCGGGCCATGCGGTCGTACATGTTGGTCCACTCGAAATTTTCTCCTTCGGCTGCTTCTTTCAGGTTGGTCATAGTATCGCCGATTTCGCCGCCGTTGAGGAGTTTGAACCACATTTTGGCATGTTCTTTCTCGTTGTGTGCGGTTTCTTCGAATATGGCTGCAATCTGCTCATAGCCTTCTTTGCGCGCCTTCGATGCGAAGTAGCTGTACTTGTTGCGTGCCTGCGATTCGCCTGCGAACGCTTCCATGAGGTTTCGTTCGGTTTTTGTTCCTTTTAAATCTTTCATAGGTCAGATATATTTAGTTGTTTTGAATGTTTGCACATTGTGGGCATATGCCCTTGTAATAAACGTCCACGCAGTCTATCACGAAGCCGGGAGTGGCGCCTCCGCACACATCGGAAGGCATCTCCATGTCGAAAATCCTGCCGCATCCGCGACACATGAAATGGCTGTGCGGAGTCTGCAGGGCCATGTCGTAGTGCATGTTGCCGCTGTCTATATCCACGGTTCTCAACAGCCCGGCGGCAGTCAGAGCGCGAAGCGAATTGTACACAGTGGTTAGTGAAAGCGATGGATATTCCGGCGACAATTCCGTATATATGTCGTCGGCGGAAGGGTGCTTGGTGGAGTGATACACACAGCTCATTATGGCTATGCGCTGCAGCGTGGGACGCACCCCCGCCGAGTGCATCATTTCCGCCAGCCGGCTTTCTGTGTAGGTTATACTTTGCATAGTCCGTTAACAAATTTGAAACTATTGCAAAGTTATAACAATTACAATTTATATCCAAACTTTTCATACAAGAAAAACAAATAAGAACAAAAAAAGATGGCAGAAAAACAGGATTCTGCTTCTCTGCCACGGTGATGACGGGTTCATGCTTGCGTTATCGGAACGTCACAAGCCTGTTGTAAGCGAAATTGCACAAGGTGTAGGCCACGCTTCCCACAAGTGTGGCGATGCCGTAGCCTGAAATCACGAAAAATCCGAGGTGAAACTCTCTCGTGCCGAAGGCTCCGTGTGCTATGGCCCATACCACGGCGAACTGCACGCAATAGCATATCCCGAAACCTGCTGCGAACCGCGCCGCTTCGCGGCAGTAGCCTTTGTCGGAGCGGAACACCCATTGTTTGTTCCACAAAAACGAGTTTATCAGACCGCAGAGATAGCCTATCGCATTTGATATGTAGGGGTTGATGCACAGCCACGACTTGCACACAAAAATCATGGCCAGAGTGACGCACGTGTTCATCGCTCCGACTATGCAGTATTTCACAAATTGCCGCATCTGCGGTGTGTCAGCCTTTTGTGTCAGTCGTGTTATTTTCATCGGGTATCACGTTAGGGTCTACTTTCAGAATGGGCAGCGACCATCCGTAGTGCACGGCCGCGATACGCAGACCGATCACGGTGATGGCACACACCATCTGCGGCACCATCTCGCTGCAGCGGAGGTAGCTCAGCAGCCAATACATCACGCCGCCTGCAAGGCAGGCTGTGGCATAGATGTCTTTTCGGAAAAACAGCGGCTGCTCGTTTATCAGGATGTCGCGTATGATGCCTCCGAAGCTGCCGGTGATGGTGCCCATCACAATCGCCACCCACATGGGCAGCCCGGCGGCTACAGTGCGCTGCACTCCGACCACCACGAACAGCGCCAGTCCGATGGCGTCGAACAGAAAAAGCGTGCGCATGCCTTTGACGAGAGCCTGGCGGAAAACAATCACCGCCATAAGCGAAATGAATGTCACCACCAGATATACCGGCGAGAGCATCCAGAACACAGGCAGGTCGAGCAGCACATCGCGCAGCGTGCCTCCGCCGATGGCCGTGACAAGCCCTACCACATAGGCTCCGAACCAGTCGAACTGCTTGGCCGCGGCAAGGCGGATGCCCGAAATGGCAAAAGCGGCAGTGCCGAGGATTTCTATGATTTTAATGAATAGTTCGTCCATTTTTCTGACAGTACCTGCATAATGAACTTATTCCGCACTCTTCGCACAGAGGTTTGCGTGCCTTGCATGTGTATCGGCCGTGCAGTATAAGCCAGTGGTGTGCTTTACCTACGAGTTCGGCAGGGATGTGGCGTGTGAGCGTGCGTTCGGTGGTAAGCGGCGATGTGCTCCCGGTGGTCAGGCCGATACGCTCGGCCACACGGAACACGTGTGTGTCCACTGCCATGGCGGCACGACCGAACACCACGCTCAGCACCACATTGGCGGTTTTGCGTCCCACTCCGGGCAGCGATTGCAGCGCGTCGGCATCGTCAGGCACCCGGCCTCCGAAATCGGCCACGAGCTTGCGCGACATGGCGGCAAGCGCCTTGGCTTTGTTGTTTGGATACGATACTGAGGATATGAACTCAAACAGTTCTTCAGCAGTGGCCTGCGCCATGGCTTCGGCATCGGGATATGCCTCGAAAAGAGCCGGCGTCACCATGTTTATGCGCTTGTCGGTGCATTGCGCCGACAGTATCACAGCCACGAGGAGCTGAAACGGGCTGCCGTAATGCAACTCTGTTTCGGGCGCCGGCATAGTGCGCCCGAAATAGTCAATCACACCGGCGTATCGCTCCTTCAGGGTCATTATTGCGCAGCCGTGAACTCGTCGAGGAAACGTACGTCGTTTTCAGAGAAAAGACGCAGGTCGTTGACGCGGTACTTGAGGTTGGCTATGCGTTCCACGCCCATGCCCAGGGCGAAGCCCGAATATACGTTGGGGTCGATGCCGCATGCGCTCAGCACATTGGGATCCACCATGCCGCAGCCCAGAATCTCCACCCATCCTGTGTGTTTGCAGAACGAGCAGCCTTTGCCTCCGCACAGGTTGCAGCTGATGTCCATTTCTGCGGAAGGTTCGGTGAAGGGGAAATAGCTGGGGCGCAGACGGATTTTGGTTTCGGAGCCGAACATTTCCTGCGCGAAATACAGCAGTGTCTGGCGCAGGTCGGCAAAAGTCACGTCGCGGTCCACATACAGGGCTTCCAGCTGATGGAAAAAGCAGTGTGCGCGCGCCGAGATGGCTTCGTTGCGGTACACGCGTCCGGGGCAGATTATGCGGATAGGGGGCTGCGTGTGCTCCATCACACGTGTCTGCACCGACGATGTGTGCGTGCGCAGTACCACCTCGGGCGAAGCGTTTATGAAAAATGTGTCCTGCATGTCGCGGGCGGGATGGTCTTCTGCGAAATTGAGAGCGGAAAACACATGCCAGTCGTCCTCGATTTCAGGGCCGTCGGCAATGCTGAAGCCGAGGCGGCGGAATATAGAGGTGATTTCTTCGCGCACCAGCGACAGCGGATGGCGCGTGCCTGCGGGCAGCGGTTCGGGGGTGCGTGTGAGGTCGAGGGCCGCGGCTTCGGCGCCGGCCTGCGATGCAGCCGCCATGTCGCGCAGCGCGTTGATGCGTTCGGTGGCGAAATTCTTGAGTTCGTTTATGGCCTGGCCGATTTCGCGTTTTTTATCAGAGGGAACAGTGCGGAAATCGTTCATCAGTTGCGAAATCTCGCCTTTCTTGCTTAAGTATTTTATACGCAGTGCTTCAACTTCGTCTGCCGACGATGCGATTGCGGATTCGACCTGCTCGCGCAGCGATTTTATTTTGTCTAACATGTGCTGTACTTGTTTTCAGAATTGAATGCAAAAGTACGCATTTTTTTGCGATTATCCTGCGGCATATATAAAAAAACAGCTGTGCGGATAGCATGTCAGCGGATAAATCCATACCTTTGCGGTATGGAAACTATGATAAAGACCATGCGGCGCACCATCAGTCGCCGGCTCGACTTGCGACGCGACCTCCCCATTGTAGTGGCAGTCAGTGGCGGTGCCGATTCGGTGGCATTGCTCGCCGCGCTGAATGAGGATGGGTACGAGTGTGTGGCCGCGCACTGCAATTTCCATCTGCGTGGCGAGGAGAGCCTTCGTGATATGCGATTTGTGGAGAATCTCACGCAGCGGCTGGGCGTAGATTTGTATGTCAGGGATTTTGATGTGCCCGCAGCTATGGCGGCCACGGGTGAAAGTGTGGAGATGGCGTGTCGCAGACTTCGATACGAGTGGTTTGAGGAACTGCTCACAACCTTGCGTGCGTCGGATGTGGCCGTTGGCCACCACCGCGAGGACAATGTGGAAACTTTTTTTCTGAATCTTTCGCGTGGCACCGGCATTGCAGGCCTTACCGGCATTGATTACAGGCGCGGAGCGGTTGTGCGCCCGCTCCTTGACTGCTCGAGGGCTCAGATAGAGGATTTTCTGTCGGAGCGCGGCCTCGATTTCGTAACCGACAGTTCCAACATGGCGAACGACTATCAGCGAAACCGCCTGCGCAACGTCCTGCTTCCGATGTTTGAGGAGCTGATGCCCGGTTCGCTCGACGCCACGGAGCGCACCATGGCCATGCTCGGAGATGCCAGACGCCTGTACGACAGGGTCGTGGCCGATGCGGCCGACCGATACGGGACTGTGGCATCCGGCAGCATAGATGTGGGTGCGCTGTCGGCCGACCCTGATGCGCGCATACTGCTTTTTGAACTGCTGCGTCCGGCATCTTTCAGCATGACGCATGTCGACAACATACTTGCCGACCCGATGCGTTCAGGCGCCATTTTCCGCGCCGGCGGAATGTGTGCCGAACTTAGCCGCGGCACACTGACGATAGCTCCCGACACCGCCCCCTCGGAGCAGGAAACGGAGGTGAGTCTGCACTCCGACATCACCGAACCGTTGCATATAGTCATAGAGATGGTGACGCCTGACGGCGAGTTCCGGCCTGAAATATCGCCTGCGGTGGCGTATCTTGACGCCAAGGCCCTGGAGGGTGCTCCGCGCTGGACTTTGCGGCACTGGCGACGCGGCGACAGGATGCAGCCTTTCGGTATGAAGGGGTCGCGCCTTGTGAGCGATATCTTTTCAGATGCTAAAATGACCGCAGCGCAAAAACGCGACACATGGTTGCTGTGTCGCGATGAGAAGATAGTATGGATAGTAGGCGTGCGTGCGTCGGCGCACTACGCTGTAGGGCGCCGCACACGCCGGTACCTGGTTTTACGTATGCTGCAGAGCTGACTTTGCCGCTATAGGCAGCAGCTCTGATAGAGTGGGGTGCCCGTGCACGAGGTCGGTGGCCAGTTCGTCGATTGTAGTCATGCCATATATGAGAGCGGCCGCTTCTGCCACCAAGTCGGACGCGTGCTCGCCGAGCACATGCACTCCGAGAATCAGACGCGTGGCAGGACTGTAGACTATTTTCACAAAGCCGGACGCTCCGTCGGCCAGTGCTTTTCCGCTTGCCGCATAGTTGCAGCGCACTGTGGCGCACTCCACGCCGTGTGCTTCGCACTGCTCTTTGGTAAGTCCGACCATAGAGGCCTCGGGCACGGAAAATACCGATGCCGGGATAATGTTTAACTCCGGCTCCTGTCCGTCGCTGCCGAGCGCCACGCGGGCCTGAGCCGTGGCGGCATGCGCCAGCATGCATATGCCTGTGACATCGCCGGCGGCATAAAAGCCCTCGCGCGTGGTGCGCATGCTTTCGTCTACGGCGATGAATCCACGCTCGGTAAGCTCGATACCTGCCTCGCACACGCCAGCCGGCACAATGGGCACGCGGCCGGTAGCCATGAGCACGGCGTCTGCATCCGCTGTTTCTTCGCCGCGGCGCGTGGTGTAGTTTACCCGATAGCCCGGTTCTATGGATGTGGCCTGTGCGCCGGTGGCGAATCTCACTCCGCGCGCCTGCAGCGCCATGCGCAGCCGTTTGGCGACATCGGAATCAAATCCCGGCAGAATCTCGCGGCAGAATTCAAGTACGGTCACATCCACGCCAAGTGTGTTGTAGATGCTCGCGAACTCTATGCCGATCACACCTCCGCCTATTATCACGAGGCGCTTCGGCAATTCGTGTGTGCCCGAGAGGAAATCGTCGCTGGTGAGAGCGTATTCCGCTCCCGGAATCGGCAGCCTCGCCGGGCGGGAGCCTGTGGCTATAAGTACTCGGGCGGCGGAATAAGTCCTGCCGTCGACTGCTACAGAACCGTCGGGCGTGATGCTCGCCTCGCCTCGTATCACGGTCACGTTTTTCAGAGCATCGGCGACACTTTCGCGCAGACCGTCCACTACGGAGCGCATGCGCTCCGTGGCCGCCTTATAGTCAACGGTTGCTCCATCCGTCTTGATTCCGAACTCATTGGCCGAGCGAATAGAAAGCACGCGCGAGGCCGTGGCGCAGAGGCATTTGGTCGGGATGCAGCCGCGGTTAAGACACGTGCCTCCGAGCTCGGCCCGCTCCACGAGTGCCACGCTGTGTCCGGCAGCGGCCTGTTCCGCGGCCACTTCGTAGCCGCCGGGGCCACCGCCTATTATGAGGATATCAAATTTTTCCATGTTCGTGGTCAGTCTTTCAGTTCGCTGTAGGTCAGACGTGGATGCATGGCCGCCTCAGTTTCGTCGGGATGCGCCATCGGGGTGTGGTGAGGCGCCTGCTTCAGCATTTCAGGCTCGGAAGCGGCCTCGCTTGCAATCTTGCGCATAACGGAAATGAAAGCGTCGAGGGTGTCGCGGCTTTCCGTTTCGGTGGGCTCTATCATGAGCGATTCGTGAAACAGCAGCGGGAAGTAGATGGTGGGAGCATGGAAACCATAATCAAGCAGTCGCTTGGCTACGTTCAGGGTGGTCACGCCGCTTGATTTGTCCTTCAGACCGTCGAACACAAATTCATGCTTGCAAGGGCCGGGAATCGGGAGCTCGTACACATCAGACAAGGATGCCATCACGTAGTTGGCGGCAAGAGTGGCCAGGGGACCTACCTCCGACAGGCCTTCCGCACCCATGGTCAGGATGTAGGCGAGCGCACGCCGAAGCACAGTGTAGTTGCCGAGCCAAAGCGAAATGCGCCCCAACGCGTCGTCGCTGTCTGTGGTCACAGAAAGCGTGCCGTCCGCCGATTCTGTGACGCGCGGATTCGGCAGATATTTCTCAAGGCCGGCACGCACGCCCACCGGGCCGGCGCCGGGACCGCCTCCGCCGTGGGGCGTGGAGAAGGTCTTATGCAGATTTATGTGCATCACGTCGAAGCCCATATCTCCCGGTCGCGCCACGCCAAGCATCGGATTGAGATTCGCGCCGTCATAGTACAGCAGAGCTCCCGCTGCGTGCACTGCTTCAGCTATGGCCGGAATCTCGCTTTCAAACATGCCGGCAGTATTGGGATTTGTGAGCATTACGGCCGCTATGGTATCGTCAAGTTTGGCCCGAAGGTCGTCTACATCCACTCGCCCGTCGGCCCGGCTGCGCACCTCTACCACTTCGAGGCCCGCCACAGCTGCGCTTGCAGGATTTGTGCCGTGGGCGGAGTCCGGGACAATCACACGTGTGCGGGCGGCGTCGCCCCGCTCGGCATGATAGGCGCGTATCACCATCAGCCCGGTGAGCTCGCCCTGGGCTCCGGCATAGGGATTGAGGGTGAATTCAGCCATGCCGCCTATTTCCGCAAGAGCCTTCTCGAGTGTGCGGTACAGACGCAGCGCTCCCTGCACCGTGCACACCGGCTGTGCCGGATGCAATGCCGCCACTGAGGGCGACGATGCGAGGGCCTCGTTGATTTTAGGATTATATTTCATGGTGCATGAGCCCAATGGGTAGAATCCGCTGTCTACTCCGAAATTGTTGGTGCTCATGTTTGTGTAATGACGCACTACGGTAGGCTCGTCGACGCGTGGCAGCCCTGGGTCGCTGTCGCGCATCAAATGGCCGGGTATGGCGTCGGAAAGGACGCGGGCGCCGTCTTTCGCCGCCGGCAGAGCCGCACCCACACGGCCTTCGCGTGAATACTCGAAGATAAGTTTGTTATATAAGGTTCTATTCATGGATGGGCAAGGCATTGACGAGTTCTACATAGCGTTCGATATCGGCTTCGGACTGCATTTCCGTGCAGGCCACGAGCAGACGGTCCGGCGCCACCTCTATGCCGGCGAGGATGCCATTCTGTGCGAGGCTGTCTATGATGGTGCGTGCGGTAAGCCCGTCGCCCACCTTCAGAAGCACCTCGTTGAGGTAAGGACGGTGAGGATATACGGGGCTCAACCGTTTTCCGGCTTCAAGCAGGCTGGCCAGTCTGTGCGCGCGGGAGCAGCCCGTTTCGTTGATTCGGCGCAAGCCGTCCGGGCCGATTAGAGAAAGATACGATGCCACATGCAGGGCCATGATGCCCTGGTTGGAACAGATGTTGCTGGTGGCTTTGTCGCGGCGTATGTGTTGTTCGCGCGCCTGCAGTGTGAGCACAAACACACGTTGTCCCTTGGCGTCGGTGGTGGCTCCCACTATCCTTCCCGGCATTTTGCGCATCAGCGCGCGTGTGCAGCACATGTAGCCCAGATACGGGCCGCCGTAGTTCATGGGCATGCCGAGCGACTGGGCGTCGCCTACGGCGATATCCGCGCCCCATGAGCCCGGCGAACGGAGGACTCCAAGGGTGGATGCCACGCAGTTGAGCACAAGCAGAGCTTTAGCGGCATGCACCTCGTCGGCCACACCCGTCAGGTCTTCCACGATGCCGTAATAGTTGGGCTGCGGGAGTATCACGCCCGCCACGTCGCCGGCGCCAAGCATATCGCGCAGCGAATCGCGGTCGGTGACACCATCACGCTCAGGAATTGTGTCCAGTGCGATGCCGTGCCAGCGTGCGTAGGTGCCGCACACCTGTGCTACAGCCGGATTCACGGTGGCTGATATCAGCACGCGGTTTTTGCGCCGCGCCGAAGCCACGCACATCATCATGGCCTCGGCTGTGGCCGTCGTGCCGTCGTAAAGCGACGCGTTGCTTACGTCGAGGCCTGTAAGGCCGCACATCATTGACTGGTATTCGAAAATATACTGCAGCGTGCCTTGCGATATTTCAGGCTGGTACGGCGTGTAGGCAGTAAGGAATTCCGAACGGCTCAAAATGCTGTCCACAGCCGCAGGCGTGAAATGGTGGTAAACGCCTCCCCCGGCAAAGCATCGGAGAGGTATGTTGTCGGCATCGAGTTTGGCGAAATAGTCGCGCAGTTCGGGCTCGGTCATGGCCTGCGGGAGTGCGTACGGATGCTTGAGCTGCAGGTGCTTAGGCACATCGGCATAGAGATCGTCGACGCTCTTGGCTCCGCAGCGTTCGAGCATAGCACTTATGTCCGCCTCGGAGTGAGGCAGATAAGGGTGGGGGGTATGCATCTGTCAGTGTTTTTCGTTGGCGCAGAGTTCCGTATATGCCTCGGGTGTGAGCAGGCTGTCGAGCTCGGATGCATCAGACAGTTCTATTTCAACTATCCATTGCTTCAGCGGATTTTCGCTGATAAGGCGAGGGTTGTCAAGCAGCGCTTCGTTCACACCGACCACTGTGCCGCTTACTGGAGCGAACAGGTCGCTGGCTGCCTTGACGCTCTCGATGGCGCCGAATTCCTCGCCTGCCACTATTTCGTCGTCGACTTCAGGCATGTCGACGTACACTACATTGCCCAGCTGGCGTGCGGCGTATTCACTGATGCCGATGCGTCCTGTCACGCCATCGGTGATGATGTATTCGTGGGTGGGAAGGTAAAGCAGTTTTTCCATGGATTTATTTCTTATAGTTGGGTGTATAGAATCGTTTTTTTATCACTCGTGCGGGGAATACCTTGCGGCGAACGCGCACCTGGAGGGGGGTGTCGAGCGCAGCCACGGTGCTGTCGACAAGCGCCATGGCGAGGTTGCGTCCGAGCGAAATGGAGCGGTAGCCGGTGGTCACGGTGCCCACGACGTTGCCGTCTGTGTCAAGCACCTCATAGCCGTGGCGCGCTATGGCGGGTCCCTCAATCTCGAGGCCCACTATTTTGCGTGTCACACCGTCGCTTTTCTGACGTGCGATGGCGTCGCGCCCTATGAAATCGGATTTGTCGAGCTTGACAAACATGCCGAGGCCCGCTTCCACGGGCGTGATTTCGTCGGACAGTTCGTCGCCGTAAAGCGGCAGGCCGGCTTCGAAACGCAGCGTGTCGCGGCATCCGAGGCCGCAGGGCTGCACGCCGGCGTCCATGAGCTGCTGCCACATGGTGTCGATTCGTTCCGGCGACGCGTATATCTCGAAACCGTCTTCGCCGGTATAGCCGGTGCGGCTCACTATCAGGCCTCCCATTTCTTTAAATCCGTAAAACGGGATGCCGGAGCCGTCGATGCCCAGCACTCCGAGCATGGTGGCTTCCGCATCGGGGCCCTGAAGCGCTATCTCGGCCCAGTCGTCGCTGCAGTTTACTGCCCGTACGCTGAACGCCTGCGCATGGGTCATAATCCATGCCACGTCTTTCTGTATGTTGGATGCGTTTATCACAAGCAGATATGTGTTGACACCCATGCGGTAGACGAGCAAATCGTCAACGGTGCCACCGTCGGGATGCAGCATCATGCCGTAGGCTATTCTGCCTACAGCGAGTGATTCCACATCGTTGGTGAATATGTAATTGACAAAGCGTGTTGCTTCAGGGCCTTCGACAAACACCTCGCCCATGTGCGACACATCGAACGCACCTACGCGAGTTCGTACCGCTTCATGTTCGGGCACAATTCCGGCATACTCTATGGGCATGTCGAAGCCTCCGAACGGGCTCATGTGGGCGCCGGCCTCAAGGTGGCGCTTGTGTAATGCGGTCTTTTTTAAGTTGTCCATTTATTGTGTAAGGTTTAGTTGGATTCTATAACGGTTGTTGATGCGGCTATACAGGCTGCCAGCGCAGCATTGTCTATGCCGGCCATTATGGGCTCGGGACCTAACGCAGCTGCGATGTCGGCTGCTGCGTGTCTTACGCCGGAAAGCCTTGCCATGGCGGCATCGAAAGGAGGCAATGCGAAAAAGTCGCCGCTCAGCCGCACATATTTTATTATGCCTTCGGGACTCAGGACGGTTTCCGCCACCACCGTGCCGGCGCCGGCCACTCGTTCGGCATGGACGCGCGAGATGGATTCGTTGCCAAAGGTTTCAACAAAATAAGGCCTCGAAATGTTTTCAATCTCTGACGCTGCTTCATCCGGCAGGCGTATATCGCCATCGCATATATAAGCGAGCATGTGCTCCATGAACGCTTCGAGCGTGAGTTCGGGCAGGTGGCTGCGCACAGTGGTGATGCGCGAGGGTACACTCACCACCTTGTGCGACTCCAGTTTGGCGCGGGCAGGTGTGAGCGCCCCTCCCATGAGTGCGGCATCGGTGTCGTAAAGCATGGTGCCATGCACGATGCTGCGGTCGTTGCACTTATAGTAGGCGTTGCCTGCCACCTTCTTTCCGCCCACAAGAATATCGTTGCGTCCCGAGGCTTCTGCATCGAGTCCGAGCGCGCGCAGGGCGGCCACTACTCTTGACGTGTAGTCCGAGAACGCATCCTGTACGGCCGCGGCAGGGGCGATGTGGCTGAACATGATATTGTTGCAATCGGCGAATACAGCGCCTCCGCCGCTTTTGCGGCGGTACACATCAATGCCGTGTTCGGCACAAAAGTGAAGGTCGACTTCCGACGCCACGTCCTGATGCCTGCCGCAAATGACTGTTGGCGCGACTTGCCATGCAAAGAAATAGTCGTCGGGCGGCATGTGCCGGGCAATCCATTCCTCAGCCGAAAGATAGACCGGCAGAGGGCGCATAGAATCGAAAGGCAGATGTACGTGTAGCATTTCAATGGTATATTCGGATGCCCAAATATAACAATAAATATGTACAGGCGGAAATTTTATGCCATAAAACTGCTTATTTTTTGCGGTAATGAAAAAAAACACAATAATATAGCCGCCAATTCAAAAAAAAGTGCGATATTTGCACTTGCAAAAACGCGAAACGGCGAGTCCGTTTCGTAATATGCTTTAAATCAACGCTATTATCAACACATTTCTCAAAAATAACTGAAATGACCAAAGCAGATCTCGTAAACGAAATCTCCAAAACTACCGGTATTGAAAAAGCAGCCGTGCTGGAGACTATCGAAAAATTCATGGAAGTTGTGAAGGATTCTCTTGCCAATGGCGAGAACGTCTACCTCCGTGGTTTCGGCAGCTTCATCGTAAAGACCCGCAGCGAAAAGACTGCCCGCAACATCTCCAAAAACACCACCATCGTTATACCTGAGCACAAAATTCCCGCATTCAAACCCGCAAAGGTTTTCATGCAGGATGTGAAATAAGCCGCGAACGCGACAACAAGCGCCATCGAGGCATCCCCCATTTATTCTAATAACCTAAAAGCGTAAGCATTATGCCCAGCGGAAAGAAAAGAAAAGGCCACAAGATGGCCACCCACAAGCGTAAAAAACGCCTGAGAAAGAATCGTCACAAGAAGAAGTAATGATTCTTGCATCCGACACCGTTCGGACATAAAAGGACCAAGCCCACAGTTGCGGAGTCTGCGAAAGCGCCTGACGCTGTGGGGTTAGTCCTTTTGTTAATTTGAGCAATCCTATTTCACCACCACACTGAAAATGAAAAGTGAACTAATCGTTGACGTCACATCCTCCGAGGTGCAGATTGCACTTCTTGAGGATTCGAGGCTCGTTTCCTTGCAGAAGGAAGCGCGCAACATAGCCTATGCCGTCGGCGACATCTATCTGGCAAAAGTCAAGAAACTGATGCCGGGGCTGAATGCCGCTTTCGTGAATGTGGGATATGAAAAGGATGCATTCCTCCATTATCTTGACCTCGGTCCGCATTTCTCCACCTACAGCGAATTCGTGCGGCAGACGCTTGACTGTCCGAAGACGCCGCCGGTATTGAGCAAACTCAAATTGCGTCCCGAAATCAGCAAGTCCGGCTCCATAGCCGACGTGCTTGAGCCCGGTCGGCCGCTGCTCGTGCAGATAGTCAAGGAACCGATATCGTCGAAAGGTCCGCGACTGACCACGGAAATATCGTTCACCGGCCGCTACATGGTGCTGATACCGTTTTGCGACAAGATATCGATATCGCAGAAAATCACCAGCACTGAAGAAAAACTGCGTCTTCGTCAGCTTGTGGCAAGCATCAAGCCCAAGAATTTCGGTGTGATTGTGCGCACGTCGGCCGAAGGAAAACGAGTGGCCGAGCTCAATCACGAGCTCAACACGCTCGTGCAGTGTTGGAACGACATGCTTGACAAAGCGCGCCGTGCGGAGGCCCCTGCTCTTGTCTTTGAGGAAGAGAGCCGCATAGTGGGCATGCTGCGCGACGTGTTCAGCCCGTCGTTTGAGAGCATTGTGGTAAACGATGCCGAAGTATATCGCCAGATAGTAAAATATGTTGAGCTCATAGCCCCCGAAAGAGCCGGTATCGTGAGTCTGTACGACAAGCCTGTGCCGGTGTTCGACCATTTCGGCATCACTCGCCAGATAAAGTCGTCGTTCGGCAAGACCGTGTCGTTCCGTTCGGGTGCCTATATAATCATAGAGCATACGGAGGCGCTGCATGTGATTGACGTCAATTCCGGCAACCGCAGCCGAGCCGCCGCCGACCAGGAGAGCAATGCCCTGGAGGTGAACCTCCGGGCTGCCGACGAAATAGCCCGGCAGTTGCGTCTTCGCGACATGGGAGGCATTATCGTGGTCGATTTTATCGACATGGCCAAGGCAGAGCACCGTCAGGAACTCTATGACCACATGCGCGAAATAATGGCTACAGACCGTGCAAGGCACAACATATTGCCTTTGAGTAAGTTCGGCCTGATGCAGATTACACGCCAGCGTGTGCGCCCCGTGCTCGACATACACACCGAGGAGGTGTGCCCGTCGTGCTATGGCCGCGGCGAGGTGCAGCCCTCGCTGCTGTTTACCGACACTCTGTACGAGAAGCTTGACACGCTGATCAACCACATGGGTATGCGCGACTTTATAATGTACGTGCACCCATACGTCGAAGGCTATCTGAAACGTGGCTGGCTGATGAGCATTTTCGCCAAATGGCGCCGGAAACTCGGTGGTAATTTCAAGATTATAGCCGACGAATCTCTCGCTTATCTGCAATACCGCGTCGTAAGCAAGGACGGACACGAACTTGACCTCAAAGAGGCTAAGGACATGAATGCCGCCACAGCTGAGAAGCGCGAACAGAAAGCCAAAAAACGTGGCGACTCGACTACAGAAGAGTCAGCAAGGAATACCCGTCAGCAGAAGGCCACAGCAGCTGCGTCGCAGCCGGTATCGCCGGTTTCGGAGAATCCCGTCGTTGCAGCTGAGGAGGCTCCGGCAGCGGAAGCTCCTATGTCGAAGAGTAAAAAACGGCGTGTGCGCCGCAAGAAGGCCGCCGAAAATGCGGCAGCAATGGCTCTGGCATCGGCAGAAGCTCCTGCAAGCGCTATGAGCGCACGTGAGTCGTCGCTCCCTTCGGCCTCAATTGTGGCTACAGACAATGTCGCTCCTGCCACGGTCCCTGTGCCGGCCCCGGACGCTGTAGCTTCGGAGCCTGCTGCAGAGGAGGTCCCGACTGCTGAGGCTCCGGCCGCTGAAGTTCCTAAAAAGAAGCGCCGCAGCCGTAGCAAAAGCAAGCCGGAAAGTGATTCTGCCGCAGTCGCCACCGAAACGGCAGCAAACGCAGACGCAGAGCCGGCTGCTGCAGCGGAGTCCACGGTAGAAGCCGCACCTCAGCCTGCCGCATCGGAAGAAGCGACTGCTGAAGAAGCGCCCAAAAAGAAGCGCCCGCGCCGGCGTAAGAAGCCGGCGGCAGATGCAGAAGCTGCCGGTGATGCCGCGGCTATGCCCGAGGAGAATTCGGCGCCCGTAGCCGGCAGCGCCGAACCCACAGAGGAATGAATCCCCCACATAAACCCTGATATTTCACTGCCCGAAACCGATTGTGGTTCCGGGCAGTGTTGCAAGAGAGCAGAAATTAAACTAATTTTGTCGCGATGAATCCGTTTTATGAAGAATATGGCGATTACCTGAAAGAGCGCTTCGGGAGAAAGATGCAGAAACTTACCGTCGATACGGGTGCGTCATGTCCCAACCGCGACGGAACACTCGGTCGCGGCGGGTGCGTGTATTGCTGCAACGAGGCTTTCTCTCCTATGGCCGGAAGCCGCGAGAGTGTGGCTGCGCAGCTTGAACGCGGGAAAGGCTTTTTCGCACGCAAATATCCGTCGATGCGCTATCTGGCATATTTTCAAAGTCATACATCCACAAATGCGGGTGCCGACGTGTTTTTGCAGCAAGTGCGCCAGGCTATGGATGTGTCAGGCGTGGCCGGTATAGTGGTGGGCACCAGGCCCGATTGCATGCCCGACGACGTGCTCTCCGAACTCGCGCATATCAATCGCGGTCATATGCCCGTGCTTGTGGAGTACGGCATGGAAAGTGCGTGCGACGCTACGTTGCTTCGCATAAACCGCTGCCACACGCATGCCGATACAGTCGATGCTGTAAGGCGCACTGCGGGCGCAGGAATAGATTGTGGCGTGCATCTGATATTCGGTCTGCCGGGAGAGGATGAGGCTGTGATGCTGGCCGCTGTGGATGCAGTGAACGCTATGCCTGTGCGTTTTGTCAAGTTCCATCAGTTGCAGATACTGCGCGGCACAGCACTTGCCCGAAATGTGGAGCAGGGCCGGGAAAGTGTCAGGCTGTTCGGGCTGGAAGAGTATGTGGAGTTCTGCTGCCGTGTGGTAGGGCGTGTGCGTGCAGGCATAGCGATTGACCGATTCACGGCGCAGGCTCCGGCGTCAATGGTGATCGCCCCACGTTGGGGACTGAAAAATCATGAGTTCAGAGCGCTTCTGCACCGGCGTCTGACGGAGCTCGCCAATAGTCGTAGCTGACGTCCCACAGGAATAATGCGTGAGCAGGCATCGACGTGCCTGCCGCGCACCGATTCTTGGCCTCAAGTACGGCAAGCACATCGTCAGGCGTCATTTTTCCGCGTCCTACTTCAACAAGCGTGCCCACGACAGCGCGCACCATGTTGCGCAGAAAACGGTCGGCGCGTATTTCGAAATACCATCTGTCGGCGTCCACGCGGTGCCATGCGGCAGCGCGCAGATCGCAGATATTGGTGCGCGCGTCGCTGTGCAGTTTGGCAAACGATGTGAAATCACGACGCCCGAGCAGCAGGCTGCCGGCATGGTTCATGGCTTCGAAATCAAGAGCCGGCGACGCCTGCCAGGAAAGCTCGCGCACAAACGGATTTTTGGAAGTGTGCGCGTAGTAACGGTAGGCTCGCTCGGTGGCGTCGAAGCGCGCGTGCGCGTCGGCGTGCACCGGTGTGATACTGCGCACTGCCACGTCGTTGCCGGCCATGGCGTTGACGGCGCGCAGCAGCGCGCCTGTGTCGGTGCCATCGGGTATATCGGCATGTGCCACCATGCGTCGGGCGTTCACGCCTGCGTCCGTTCGTCCGGCTCCCGTAACAGCGACTGTCTGCCGCAGAGCCTTGCTCATGGCATCCTCAAGCAACTCCTGCACGGAAAGGTCGGATGGCTGGCGCTGCCAGCCGTGGAAAGCAGCGCCGCGAAAGGCTATGTCGAGAAAGCAGCGCACCGCAGGGTCAGTCTTTTTCGAGATAGGTGTAGCCGTAGAGTCCGGCGCGGTATGTGCTTACGAAATCGCGTCCTTCTTCGGGGGTTATCGTTCCCGCCTTCATGGAAGCCGTGACCCACGTTTCCACATTTCGCACGAGTTTCTTCGGCGAGAACTGCACGTAGTCGAGAACCTCTGCCACTGTTTCGCCGTCGATAATCTGGTCTATCTCATAGTGGTCTTTGTACACGTCGATATGCACGGCGTTGGTGTCGCCGAACAAGTTGTGCATGTCGCCGAGAATCTCCTGGTATGCGCCCACGAGAAATACACCTATATAATACGGCTCGCCCGGCTTTACGGCGTGTACCGGCAAGGCCGACTGCACTCCCTGCTGCGAAATGAAATGGGCTATTTTGCCGTCGCTGTCGCAGGTGATGTCCTGTATGGTGCAGGTGCGCGTAGGCTTTTCGTCGAGGCGCGATATAGGTATAATAGGGAAAATCTGATCTATGGCCCACGAGTCGGGGAGCGACTGGAACAAAGAGAAATTGCAGAAATACTTGTCAGGAATCATGCGCGCTATTTTGCGCAATTCTTCGGGCGCGTGCTTCATGCTTCCCGCAAGATTGCTCACCTCGCGCGCTATGCTCCAGAAAAGTTTCTCGATTTGTGCGCGCGTGCGCAGGTCGAGCATGCCGAGGCTGAATCTGTCGAGAGCTTCCTCACGTATCTGCAGGGCGTCGTGCCAGCTTTCAAACATGCTGGGCTGGTCGAGCCTGTCCCAGATGTCGTAAAGTTCGCGGGCGAGTTCGTGCGCATCGGGACTCAGTTCCTCAACATCGCGCCAGAGCGGCAGCTGTGTCGTTTCGAGCACTTCGAAGATGAGCACGGAATGGTGGGCAGTGAGCGAGCGTCCGCTTTCGGTGATTATGTTGGGCTGTCGCAGATTGTTTTTGGCGCATGCGTCCACCAATGCCGATACGGCATCGTTGGCGTACTCCTGTATGGAGTAGTTCATGGAGCTTTCGCTGGCAGAGCTGCGAGTGCCGTCGTAGTCAACACCAAGGCCACCGCCTATGTCGACAAAATCAATTTCAAAACCGGCTTTGGACAGTTGCACATAGAACTGCATGGCCTCGCGGAGGGCGTTTTTGATGCGACGTATTTTCGTGATCTGGCTGCCGATGTGGAAATGAATCAGCTTGAGGCAGTCGACCATCTCCCGGCGCTGCAGAAAATCCATCGCTTCAAGCAGTTCGGAGCTGTTAAGGCCGAATTTCGACTGGTCGCCGCCACTTTCTTCCCATTTGCCGGAGCCGGCACTCGACAGCTTGATGCGCACGCCTATGTTGGGGCGCACTTTCAGGCGTCGGCCCACATCTGCAATAAGCCTGAGCTCGTTGAGCTTTTCCACGACGAGATATATGCGTCGTCCCATTTTCTGAGCCAGCAGCGCGAGCTCTATATAAGCCTCGTCCTTGTAGCCGTTGCATATCACAAGAGCGTTGTCCGCTATGTTTGTGGCGAGCACGGCGTGCAGTTCGGGCTTCGAACCGGCTTCAAGACCTATATTGAATTTCTTGCCATACGTGACGATTTCTTCCACTACGGGGCGCATCTGATTCACCTTTATGGGATAAATCATGAAATTCTGAGCCTTGTAGTCGTATGTTTCCGCCGCTTGTCTGAAGCAATTGCTTATTTTCTCGATGCGGTTGTCGAGTATGTCGGGAAAACGAAGCAGGACAGGCGAGGATATATCGCGCACCTGAAGCTCGTCGAGCACATCCTTGATGTCGACAGATGCATAACCCTCGCGCGGAGTTACAGTGACGTGTCCTTTTTCATTGATGGAGAAATAATTGCGTCCCCATCCGGCAATATTGTACAGCTCCTCGCTGTCCTCAATGCGCCATTTTCTCATCGGCTTAAAGCGTAAGTGGTTAGATTTTATGCAAAATTAGCAAAAAAAGTTGGATAATACAAAAGGGATGCGCCGCGCGCATCCCTTTTGTATAGTAGTGTGCAAGGCTATCAGCCCTTGATGGCTGCGATGCCGGGCAGGGTCTTGCCTTCGATGGCTTCGAGCAGAGCGCCGCCGCCGGTGCTTACGTAGCTCACGGAGTCGGCGAGGCCGAATTTGTTGACGCAGGCCACAGAGTCGCCGCCGCCCACGAGGGAGAAGGCGCCGTTGTTGGTGGCTTCCACGATAGCTTCGGCAATGGCACGGCTGCCGGCAGCGAAATTGTCGAATTCAAATACGCCTGCAGGGCCGTTCCAGAGTATGGTCTTCGCGCCGCGGATAGCGTTGGCGAAAAGTTTGCGGGTTTCGGGACCGGCGTCCACACCTTCCCAGCCTTCGGGGATATCCATTACGGAGCATACCTGCGTGTTGGCGTCGTTGCTGAACGAGTCGGCTGCGATGCAGTCCACGCCGAGCACGAGGTTCACGCCTTTTTCTTTGGCCTGCTTCATGATGTCGAGAGCGAGGTCAAGTTTGTCGTCTTCGCAGAGCGAAAGGCCGATTTTGCCGCCCATGGCTTTGGCGAAAGTGTAGGTCATGCCGCCGCAGAGGATGAGGTTGTCCACCTTGTCCATCAGGTTTTCGATGATGCCGATTTTAGTCGACACTTTCGAGCCGCCCATGATGGCGGTGAAGGGGCGCTTGATGTCGCTGAGGATGTTGTCCACGGCCTGCACCTCTTTTTCCATCAGATAGCCGAGCATCTTGTGATCGGCATCAAAGCTGTCAGCAATCACTGCTGTGGAAGCGTGTTTGCGGTGTGCGGTGCCGAAAGCGTCGTTTACGTAAACGTCGGCGTAGGAAGCGAGCTTTTCGGCGAATTTCTTCTGGCTGGCTTTCATAGCCTTTTTGGCTTCGTCGTAGGCGGGGTCGGCTTTGTCGATGCCCACGGGTTTGCCTTCTTCCTCGGGGTAGAAACGAAGGTTTTCGAGCAGCAGCACTTCGCCGGGCTTGAGGGCGGCGGCAGCTTCGCTGGCGTCGGCGCAGTCGGGAGCGAATTTCACATCAGTGCCGAGGGCTTTAGCCACGTCGTCCTTAATCTGTGCGAGCGAGAATTTGGGGTTGACTTTGCCTTTGGGCTTACCCATGTGCGACATCAGGATGAGGCTTCCGCCGTCGGCCAGAATCTTCTTGAGGGTAGGGAGCGCACCACGGATGCGGGTGTCGTCAGTGATGTGGCCGTTTTCGTCCAGAGGCACGTTGAAGTCAACGCGCACAATCGCCTTTTTGCCGGCGAAATTGAAATTGTCGATAGTCATGAAAGTATGAATATTAACGGTATATGAATGTTCTTCGTTTAGACAACGCAAAATTAACGAAAAAAATCCATAATATGCAGTTAAATTGCCATAAAAGTTTTTAGCGGCTGAAAATGTATGGTTGCGTACGCTGCTGATTCTGCTCAGAGTTCCGCCGCTTTCAGTTTTTCGGCATTTTCCGCCACGGTGAGCTGGTCTATCACATCCTGTATCTCGCCGTTCATGAACGCGGCGAGATTGTAGATTGTGTAATTTATGCGGTGGTCGGTGATGCGCCCCTGAGGATAGTTGTAGGTGCGGATTTTGGCCGAACGGTCGCCGGTGCTGACCATGGTCTTGCGTCGCGATGCAATGTCGTCGATGTATTTCTGATGTTCTTTATCATATATGAACGTGCGCAGGCGCGAGAGTGCGCGCTCTTTGTTCTTGGGCTGGTCGCGGGTTTCGGTGCACTCGATAAGTATTTCCTCGGTTTCTCCCGTGTTGGGATTTCGCCACATATATCTGAGTCGCACTCCCGACTCCACCTTGTTGACGTTCTGGCCGCCGGCACCTCCGCTTCGGAAGGTGTCCCACTTGATTTCGCCTTCGTTGATTTCAACGTCGAAAGGCTCCGCTTCGGGCAGCACGGCCACTGTGGCGGCCGAGGTGTGCACGCGGCCTTGCGTTTCCGTGGCCGGGACCCGCTGCACGCGGTGCACTCCGCTTTCGTATTTGAGTACGCCGAACACGCCTTCGCCGGATATGCTCAGCACCACCTCTTTGTATCCGCCGGCAGCGCCTTCGCTGGCCGACGTAATAGCTACGTTCCACCCGCGGCTCTCGCAGAAGCGTATGTACATCTTGCACAGATCGCCGGCAAATATCGCTGCCTCGTCGCCGCCGGTTCCGCCGCGTATTTCAAGTATGGCGTTTTTGCTGTCCTCAGGGTCGGAAGGTATCAGCAGCAGTTTTATTTCCTCTTCCATAGCCGGCAGTGACTGCTGGGCCGCATCTATTTGCTCACGGGCCATCTGTCGCAGTTCATTGTCGGTTTCGCTGTCAAGCAGGGCACGGCCGTCGTCTATATCGTTTAGGGCCGCACGGTATCGGGCGGTGGCCTCGGTGAGGCGCTGCAGTTCTTTATATTCTTTGGTAAGGCGCACGTAACGCTTCATGTCGGCTATGACATTGGGGTCGGTGATTAGTGTCGACACCTCTTCAAAGCGGGCGTCAATGCCGTCAAGACGTGCGAGCAGTGATTGGTCAGCCATATATCTGTAAATTTGTGCGCAAAGGTACAAAAAAAATCACTAACTTTGCGGCCGTATGAATAAGCTTTCTATCGCTGCAATCATAATACTGGCCGTGGCTCCGATGCTGCCGGCCAAAAAGTCAGAGCCGGTGGCGCCCCCCACTGCGTGGGAGGCTCTTGAGCCGCTCGGACTTCGCGAACCCTGCGGAATAGATACCCTCGAATATAATTATTTTCAGGCGTCGATACCGTCGGCGCGCAGTGATGCGTGGGCCACGACGGGCAACTACGGCTCGGAAGGCATAAACATGATTTTCAGTGAGCGACTGCCTTACAGCTATTTTTTTCTGGGTGACGCCTTGCGCACATGGAAGCCCCGGCAACAGAAATTCTACAACACGAGGCTGCCGATGACGCTGCTCGGATATACCACCGGCGGCGGCCGTGATACCAAACAAGACCATCTCACCGCTACTTTTTCCGGCAATATAGACCGTCGCTCGCAGGTCGGCGGCATGTTTGATTATCTTTACTCCAAAGGGTCGTATGCCGAGCAAGCCGCAAAAGATGTGACCTGGGGCCTCTCGGGCTCGCACATCGGCGACCGCTACGAGTTTCAGGGCTATTTCAACCACTACAATCTTCTGAACAAGGAAAACGGCGGAATAACCGACCCACTGTATATCACCGACCCGGCCGAGGTGCAGGGCGGCGTGACCACCATAGACTCTAAGAGTATTCCCACCCGTCTGAGCCATGCCCATACGCGCAATATAGGCACGGACTTATGGCTGAACAACCGTTATAAGATAGGTTACTGGCAGACGGCACAAGACACAGACAGCCTTGGCGAGTTGCTGCCCGACTCTCTGCAGAAACGCACCTATGTGCCTGTGACCTCTTTTGTCTGGACATTCCGCTACCGCGAGCAAAAGCATATTTTTACCGACAACAACACGGCCGAAACGCGCGAATTCTTTGAGAATACCTATCTTGACCCGACGATGACTTATGACAGCACCTCGGTGAGCTCGGTGACGAACACTGTGGGAATTCAGCTGCTCGAAGGTTTTCACAAGTATGCGAAATTCGGTCTGTCGGCATATGTCACGCACGAATATCGGCGTTTCAAACAGACGGCCGACACCATAGACCACAGCGACAATGCCGCGCTCGGACTCACTCCGCTGCCCGAAGGGGCGGCCGCGATGGCCGGACATAAGTCGCAGAATCTCGCATGGGCAGGCGCACAGCTCACCAAACTCAAAGGCTCGATGCTCACCTACGACGCCACGGCCGAGCTTGGCATACTGGGCGATGTGGCCGGAGATCTGCGCCTGCGTGGCAATGTGCGCTCACGTGTGCCACTGTTCGGCGACTCATTGCGGGTGCATGCCTATGGCGAATTTCTCAACGAGGAAACTCCGTATCTTCTACGGCATTACCGCTCCAACCACTTTATATGGAACAATGATTTCGGCAAGCAGCGGACGTATGCGTTCGGAGGCAGCGTAGAGCTCGGACGCACAGGCACCACAATAGATGCCGGGCTGAAAAACCTTCAGAATTATGTGTACTTCGGACAGGATTTCATGCCGCGGCAGCACGGAGGAAACGTGCAGGTGTTTCATGCGCGTCTGCAGCAGAATCTGCGACTGGGGATACTCAACTGGCGCAATACGGTGACATATCAGATGTCGTCGGACCAGTCGGTGCTCCCGTTGCCCAAGCTGGCCGTCTACAGCAATCTGTTTCTGTTGTTTCGGGTGGCCACTCTGCATGTGCAGCTCGGTATAGACTGCGACTGGTACACCAAGTACTATGCTCCTGCATATCAGCCGGCTCTCGCCACGTTTGTGGTGCAGGACAAGCAGAAGCTCGGCAACTATCCCTTTATGAACGTATATGCCAACATGAAGCTCGGCCGCACGCGTTTCTTTGTGATGATGAGCCATATAAGCCAGGGATGGTTCGGCAACGAGTACTTCTCGGTGGTGGACTATCCGCTTAACCCGCGGCGTCTGCAGATGGGACTTTCGGTGGATTTCGCCAACTAATCCGTCGCTCGGGCGTTATGTCTATACATGACAATCATAGACCCCGGACAATGAAACCCCGAATGATAAAAGGACAGCTGCCCATGTTGATAGGGCTGCTCGCTATAGTGCTTGCGCTGATGTGGACTCTCGGGCGCTGCTCCCACCGCCGCGATGCTGATTTTGCATCGCGCCGCGAATATGCCACCGGCGACACCCTGAATGTGGCCATTGAAATGTCGCCGCTGCTTTATTACCAGCATGCCGACAGCATTTCGGGACTTGATTATGAGATAATCGGAAACATAGCCTCCGCTCACGGAATCCCCGTCCGCTTCCATCCCTTCGTGCCGCTGCATTTCGCTCTCGACGGCCTGAACGACGGTCGCTTCGATATCGTTGTGGCGGCAATGCCCGCCACGGTGCAGACGCGTCAGCAGTACAACATGACCGACGGTGTGTACACCGGGCGTCAGGTGCTCGTGCAGTTGCGCGACAGCGTATCCGGCCAGCCTCATATCAAGTCGCAGGAACAGCTTGCAGGCCATTCCGTGTGGCTTGTGGAAAAATCGCCATACGCATCGCGTCTGGCAAATCTTGGCGACGAGCTGGGCGATACCATATACATAAAAACTTCGCCCGACTATTCGGCAGAGCATCTGTGCCTTCTTACCGCGACGGGCGAAATACCCAGGGCGGTGGTGAGCGAACGCATAGCGCGCCGTGTAGCGGCTGATTATCCGCAACTTGACATATCGGTGCCGGTTTCGTTCAACCAGTTTCAGAGCTGGGCAGTGGGCGATGAGGCGTTGCGCGACAGCCTCAACCGATGGATAGAGGAGTTCCGCACCACGGGCGCCTACGATTCGCTTCTTGTGCGCTACGGCCAGAAATAGAGGCAGGAAGCAGGGGCATGTGGGCCTCAAAGCGTGTCGCCGCTTTGCTTTTTAGGGCTTTTTTTACTAATTTTGCACCTTAATAAAGCAAAGAACATGTCAACACTCACTCAAGAAATAGAACGTCGGCGCACATTTGCCATAATTTCGCACCCTGATGCCGGCAAAACCACTCTCACTGAGAAACTTCTGCTGTTTGGCGGCGCAATTCACATAGCCGGAGCCGTGAAAAGCAACAAGATTAAAAAAACGGCTACCAGCGACTGGATGGAGATAGAAAAGCAGCGTGGTATTTCTGTGGCCACGTCGGTGATGGGATTTAACTACGGCGATTATAAAATCAACATACTTGACACGCCCGGTCACCAGGATTTTGCCGAAGACACTTATCGCACGCTCACCGCTGTGGACAGCGTAATCATAGTGGTCGACGTGGCAAAGGGTGTGGAGCAGCAGACCCGCAAACTCATGGAGGTGTGCCGCATGCGCAATACCCCGGTGATAATCTTCGTGAACAAACTTGACCGTGAAGGCCGCGACCCGTTTGAAATACTGGACGAACTCGAAGCCGAACTCAAGATTGCGGTGCGTCCGCTGTCGTGGCCTATCGGTATCGGTGCCAGATTCAAGGGTGTGTACAATATCTACGAAAACACTCTTGACCTTTTCACCCCGGACAAGCAGAAGGTAAGCGAGCGAGTGGAAATAGACGATGTAAACGACGCACGCGTGGATGCTGCCATCGGCGAAGCCGAGGCCGCCCATCTTCGCGACGACCTCGAACTCATAGAGGGTGTGTATCCTGAATTTGATGTCGAGCCCTATCTTCAGGGACGTCTTGCGCCGGTGTTTTTCGGCTCGGCGCTTAACACGTTCGGTGTAAAAGAGCTGCTCGACTGTTTTGTAAAGATAGCTCCGGCACCGCGTCCGATTGACACGGAAGAGCGTACGATAAATCCCGACGAAGAGAAATTTTCCGGGTTCGTGTTCAAGATTCATGCCAATATGGATCCCAACCACCGCAGCTGCATTGCATTTGTGAAGGTGTGCTCGGGACGCTTCGAACGCAACAGCCCCTACAAGCAGGTGCGAAGCGGAAAAATCATGAAGTTTTCCGCCCCCACGGCGTTTATGGCTCAGAAGAAAAATATTGTGGACGAGGCCTATCCCGGCGATATCGTCGGCCTTCCCGATACCGGCAACTTCAAAATCGGCGACACGCTGACCGAAGGCGAGGACATACATTTCAAAGGCCTTCCGAGCTTTTCGCCGGAGATGTTCAAGTATATCGAGAACACCGACCCGATGAAGAGCAAGCAGCTTGAAAAAGGTATTCAGCAGCTTATGGACGAAGGCGTCGCACAGCTGTTTGTCAATCAGTTCAACGGTCGCAAAATCATTGGCACAGTAGGGCAGCTGCAGTTTGAGGTGATACAATACCGCCTTCTGCACGAGTATGGCGCTCAGTGCCGTTGGGAGCCGATATCGCTCTACAAGGCGTGCTGGATAGAAAGCGACGATGCAGAAGCGCTCGCCGCTTTCAAGAAACGAAAGCACCAGTTCATGGCCGTGGACCGTGACGGCCGCGACGTGTTCATGGCCGATTCAAATTACGTGCTGCAGATGGCCCAGGCCGATTTCCCGAAAATCAGATTTCATTTCTCTTCGGAATTTTAATGCCGTAAACCACGGAATATTCGTAAAAAAAATATATCTTTGTCAAAATTATAGCAAAGAACGATGCTTAAACGCTTTTTTATATCAATGCTCGGCACAGTGGCCGGCGTCTTCATCAGCGGTATTCTCGCATTTTTTGTAATTCTCGGTGTCGCCGGGGTGTTGGTCGGCAAGTCGCTTGGCGGTAAAAGCGGAGTCGAAGATCACTCCATACTGCACATAAAACTTGACGGCGCACTTGAAGAAAGACTCACCGCCACGTCGCTGATGTCGTTGCTGCAGGGTGTCGAGAAGTCGACGAT
>CAMWTJ010000002.1 GCA_947177185.1 uncultured Porphyromonadaceae bacterium
AGCAAGGTGTTCTCAACCCGCCCGCCGCCCCGCCGCCGGAGGCCTTTCCGCACGTCGTTGGGCATGTTGAATAAAATGCGTATATTTGCATCAGGAAATCTATCTTTATACGCTACATGAAAATACGCATGCTTGCTGCCGCCGCAGTCTTTTCTGGCGCCTGCAGCCCGCTCGTGGCCCACGAGCTTACCTTAAGATACAACAGTCCGGCCGAGGAGTGGACTTCGGCCCTTCCGATAGGCACCGGCACCACCGGCGCCATGATTTACGGTGGCACAGCCGTCGAGGAAATACAACTCAACGAAGACACGTTCTGGGCTGGCTCGCCGCACAGCAACCACCGCCAAGTGGCGCCCGAAACTTTGGCGGAGGTGCGCCGCCGCGTGTTTGGCGGCGATGCAGAGGGTGCGCAGCGTCTGATAGACAGCACGTTTTATACGTGGCGCAACGGCATGCCGTATCTGAACCCCGGCAGCGTGGTGATGGAAACCGGCCACAACGCCGTGGCCGGCTATGAGCGCACGCTCAGCCTCGACAGCGCCATGGCGGTCACCGCCTACGAGTGCGGCGGTGTGCGCTACGTCAGGGAGGCGTTCGCCTCCATCCCCGGCAATTTCATCGCTATGCGCATGCGGGCCGACAAGCCCGGCGCCATTTCGTTTGCGTTGCGCTTCCGCTCGCAGCTCGACCACAGGGTGCGCACGCAGGCCGACACGCTGGCCATGACGGTGCAGGGCATAGCCCACGAGGGTGTGCCTGCCGCCCTGCATGCAGAGCTGAAGGCGCATGTGGATGCGACAGGCGGCCGCGTGTCAGTGGACGACGGATGCATACGCGTGGATTCAGCCGACTGCGCGGTGCTGTATCTGGCCGCCGCCACCAATTTTGAAAACTACCGCAGCACCGGCGCCGATGCTGCGGCGCGTTGCGGCGCAATACTGCGCGATGCCGCGGGCGGCACGTTCGACGAAGCCTATGCCGCTCATCGCCGGGCCTACAGCAGTCAGTTCGGGCGAGTGTCGCTCGACCTGGGCGGCGGCCACACGCTGCGTCCCACCGACGAGCGAGTGGCATCTTTCGCCGCCGACGGCGACCCGTCGCTCGTGGGACTGCTGTTTCAGTACGGCCGCTATCTGCTCATATGCAGTTCGCAGCCCGGCTCGCAGCCGGCCAACCTGCAGGGGATATGGAACAACGAGCGCATAGCTCCGTGGGACGGCAAGTACACCATCAACATCAACACGCAAATGAACTACTGGCCGGCCGAGGTGACGGCGCTGCCCGACTGCCACGAACCGCTGTTCAGGCTCGTGGGCGAACTTACGGACCAGGGCGCATCCGCCGCACGCGACATGTACGGCGCACGCGGCTGGGTGGCGCACCACAACACTGACATATGGCGCACGGCGGGCCCGGTGGACAATGCATATTTCGGCACATGGCCGCACGGCGGCGCGTGGCTCGCCACGCATCTGTGGACGCACTACCTTTTCGGCGGCGACAAGACCGCGCTGCAGGAGCATTATCCGGCCATAAAAGGGGCGGCGGACTTCTACATGAGCTATCTGACGCCGCATCCGTCGCATGGCGGCGCACTGGTGTGCGCGCCGTCCATGTCGCCCGAGCACGGGCCCGTGCGCGACGGCGTGGAGTCGGCATCGTCCATCACAGCCGGATGCACCATGGACAACCAGATAGTGCGCGACGCGTTGCACAACGCTCTGCGCGCCACCGAGGTCCTGTATGGCCGCAACGCCTACTGCGACAGCATCGAGGCTGTGCTGGCGCGGATACCGGCCATGAGCATCGGCCGCCACGGGCAGCTGCAGGAGTGGCTCGAGGACGTGGACGACCCTGCCGACGGCCATCGTCACATTTCGCATGCCTACGGGCTTTATCCGTCGTCGCAGATCACGCCTTCGGCCACGCCGCTGCTGGCGGCTGCCGTGCGCAACACTCTGCTGCAGCGCGGCGACCAGGCCACCGGCTGGTCGATAGGCTGGAAGCTGAATCTGTGGGCGCGTCTGCTCGACGGCGAACACGCCTACCGCATAGTGCACGCTCTTATCCGGCCTCTGCCCTCCGACGCGCTTGCCGACAGCTATCCCGACGGTCGCCTCTATCCAAACCTGTTTGACGCGCACCCGCCGTTTCAGATTGACGGCAACCTGGGCTTCACCGCCGGCATAGCCGAGATGCTGCTCCAGAGCCACGACGGCGCCGTGCATCTTTTGCCCGCGCTGCCTGCCGCATGGGCCTGCGGCCGCGTAGGCGGCCTGCGTGCGCGCGGCGGCTTCGAGTTGGCCGACATGCAGTGGCGCGACGGAAGCCTTGTGAGCGCGAGTGTGCGCTCCGCGCTGGGCGGCAATCTGCGCCTGCGCAGTGCGGTGCCGCTCGTCGGCGCGGGCCTTGTGCCGGCGTCGGGTCCGAATCCCAACGCCCTGCTTGCCGCCACGGGCTCGCCTGAGCCCTCCGTGTCGGCCGAAGCCACAATCGCCGCCCCGGCGCCGACGCGCGTCTACGAATACGACCTGGCCACCGAGGCGGGCCGCACCTACACGGTGCAGGCAGCCCGCTGACTATTGTCCCGGGGCTTTCTTCGTTTTTGAATACAGCGTGCGGAACTCCGTGGGCGTGCAGCCGCGTTTGGACTTGAAGCAGCGGCTGAAATGGCTTACGTTGCTGAATCCGCTTCCGTAGCAGATTTCCGACACGGTCTGTGTCGACTCCGTGAGTAGCCGCGCCGCCGCGCCCAGGCGGATGTCGATTATGTAGTCGCTCACGGTCTGCCCGGCTCTCTGCTTGAAGAAGCGCGAGAAGGCCGATTCGGTCATGCCGGCTATGGCGGCAAGGTCGTTGAGCCGTATGCGCTCCGGGTAGTGCCGTCCGATGTATTCCATCACGCGGTTTACGCGGCGCGAATCGCTTATATCGCCTGCGTTGGAAAAAGTGCTGCTCGACAGCCGTCGGTAGTCGCCCGTTTCGGCAAGGCGGTTTATGAGCATGAAAAACATTTGAAACCGGTCGAAACTGTTGGGCTCGTTCAGTATGCGGTTGAGCATGGTGAACGCCTTCATGATTGTTTCCGTTCCGAAGGTGACGCCAAAGCGGCTCGCGTCGAAAAGGCTTACCATTTTTGTTACTCCGAATTTCCTGAAATACTCCACGTTCAGAAATTCGGGCGGCATCTGCACTGTTATTTCGTGTATCTCGGTCGAGCGGCAGTTGTGCTGTTCCCAGCCGTGCTGCAGGTCGCTGGCCACGAACACGAGGTCGAAGTCGCCGAGCTCCTCTACCGAATCGCCCACGATGCGCCGTGCGCCTCTGCAGCCAGACAGAAAGTTCATCTCATACTCGGTGTGTCTGTGCACCGGGAAATCAAAAGCCTCCTTGTAGCGGTCGACGATATAAAAATTACTTTTATTGGCGCCGGGAGTGATTTCGGTGAGTATATCCACGCGTTTTTCGTTCATGTATCGGATTCAAAGGGTTTACAGGTTTTGCACAAAAATAGCAATATTTTGATTTGTGTGCAATATTTGCGAGTGAGAATATGCAAAAACATGTCGGCGCGCTGTGCATATTATGCTTTTGGCGGGTCAAGATATGCACAATTGCAGTAAGTGTTAATAGTATTTAATCATTTGAATATCAGTAGTGTGTCGGTGCGCTGTTTTGCTGTGCTTGTTTAATATTTTGTTGTAACCCGTCTGTGCATAAAAAGTCAAAATCGGAACAAATGCACCTTGGACAAGATAGTATCTTTGCGGTGTGAAATTTGATTAAATATAGCGCCATGAAAAAAATAGTACTATCGCTGCTGCTCGCGCTGGCCTCAGCACTCGCGGCCACAGCCGAAACCTACGACGGATGTTTCAGCACCTCAGGCACACGCCTGATCGACGCGCGCGGCAATGATTTTGTGATGCGCGGAGCCAATTACTCCTGGTGCTGGCAGAAGGGCAGGGAAAAGACCGTGGTGCCGGCGGCGCGGCGCATAGGCTGCAACACTCTGCGCATACAGCTCGGCACCGGCCGACGATTCTCAAAGCCTACGGAGGCTCAGCTCGAAAACCTCATACGGCTGTGCGAGGAAAACTCGCTGATAGCGGTGTTCAACACGCACGACGCCACTGGCAGCGACAGCTATGCAGACCTTGAGGAGTCGGCGCGTTTCTGGGTGGAAATGAAAGAGGTGTTCGGCAGGCACAAAGCCACCACAATAATCAACATCGCCAACGAGTGGTTCGGCTCCATGAACAATGCCGAGGCATGGGCCGACGGCTATCGCCGCGCCATAGCCATGATGCGCGAGGCCGGCATAGAGAACACTCTGATGGTGGATGCCGCCGGATGGGGGCAATGGCCCAAGAGCATTTTCGACAAGGCGGCCGATGTGGCCGCCGCCGATCCGCTGAACAATCTGGTGTTTTCGATACACATGTACGATGTGGCCGCCAAAAACCACTCCACAGTAAAGAAAAACATAGACAACGCCCTGGCTACGGGCTATCCCGTGGTGATAGGCGAATTTGCCTATCAGCACGGTGGCAAAACGGTGGCGTGGCAAAGCATACTTGACTACACGGCCGAGAAAGAGGTGGGCTACCTCGTGTGGTCCTGGACCGGCAACAGCGGCGGAGTGGAGGACTGCGACATGTTCGGCAGCTACGACGAGTCGGTGTTCAAGCCCAACGGCACAAACACGGTGCTGGGCCGCAACGGCATCAGGGACACGGCCACCGTGTGCAGCATCTATACCGACAGCTCGGGCATATCCGATGTGGCCGCCGACACTCCCGAGGGCATAGACTTCAGCAAACCCTACGAGGTGTACACGCTCACCGGCCTGAAAGTGCGCGATATATGCCCGGGCACGGTCTATGTGGTGCGTCAGGGCGCCCATTGTGCGAAAGTGATTTATTGACCCCTATTATATACACAAACCTTAAAACACGATTATGAAAAGAATCTTTACAGGATTGATGGCGTGTGCGATAGCTGCGGCCGGTGCTGCCGCCGAGCTCGACGTGATGCCATATTATTCTGCCGACCTGTGCTGGAGCGGCGCCTCGCTTTCCGGCAGCACGGCCACATGGGACACCGCCTGGGGCGGACTTGTGTTCGACATGGACCGCCAGGACTATTCGGCCTACGACTATCTGGTGATAGACTTTGCGGAACCCACCACCGCCAAGCTCAAACTCGAGGCATACTACGGCGATGCCGAAGCCGCAGGCAGCGACTGCGAGGTAGAGGCCGGTGCCAAAAGAGTGAAACTCGACCTGGATGCCGCCCTGAAGGGCGATATACAGAAACTCGCGGTGATGTCGGCCAAGCCTGCCACGGCCGTTATAAGCAAAGCTGTGCTGACCGACGAGTTCACGGTAGACCCGGTGCTGTGGGAAGGCGAATTCGAGATTGTGAACATGAACACATCCAATTTCACCATCAAGAACGACAAGTTCGCCGCACTTAAGGCCGGCGACAAGCTCACAGTATATTTCACCGTAGGCTCCAACGCCAACTACGGCACCATACAGCTCTGCTACGGATGGACGAAGCTGGCCTGCGACGCCAACCGCACCAATGTGAAGCCCGACGGCAACTATGCGGCCACCGCTACCGAAACGTCGGTGGTGATAACCGACGCGGCCGATATCGAGGGCCTGAAGAAATCGGGCCTGCGCATCAAGGGCAAGAACGTGACCATCAGAAAGGTGATGCTCACGCCCGAAGGCAGCGACCCCGAGCCGCCGGAACCCACCCCCGGCCCCGACGAGCCTGAAGGCTCCGACATCTGGACCGGCAGCGTTGACACCGGCGAGTGGAAAAACAATGTGAGCGTGGCCGCTGCCATGTTTGCCTCCGTGAAGGCCGGCGACGTGCTCACCGTGGCCCTCAAGGTGAACGCCGGCTTCGAATACGGCAACATCGAGCTCGACGACCAGAAATATACCAAACTTGAGATGGACGGCACTTCGGCCGACCTCGACAGCTACGGATGTGTGCAGCCCGACGTCACTGCCGTGGCCTACACCGTGACCGCTGCCGACGCCGCTCTGCTCAAGGCCAACGGCCTGCTCGTGAAAGGCGCCAACATCACCATCACGAAAGTATCGCTCGAAAGCGGCGATGAGGAAGAACCCGGCGACGACACCACCGTGTGGACGGGCAGCGTGGACACCGGCGAGTGGAAAAACGATGTGACCGTCGATGCACCCAAATTCCGTAACGCCAAGGCCGGCGACTTTATCACCATAAGCCTTAGCGTGAACGCCGGCGCCGACTACGGCAACATCGAGCTCGACGACCAGAACTACGTGAAACTCGCCATGGACGGCACATCGGCCGGCCTCGACAGCTACGGCTGTGTGCAGCCCGGCACGAGCGAACTCACATACGTGATAGCCAACGGCGACATCGACCTGCTCAAGGCCAACGGCCTGCGCGTGAAGGGCGCCAACATCACCATCACGAAGGTGGTGGTTTCCGTAGGCGAGCCCCTGGACCCCGAACCCGAGCCCACGGATGTGGTCGTGGTGTGGAGCGGCAGCGTCAACTGCGGACAGTGGAAGCAGCAGGTGGATGTGGATGCCGAAAAGTTCGCCGACATGAAGCCCGGCGACAAAATCACCGTCAACCTCTCGCGCAATGCCGGCAAAGGCACCGGCACACCCGAGGTGCAGGCGCAAAACGGCACCGTGCTGTCGTGCAACGGCAAGGGCACCAATCTTGATGGCTCCGGCAATCTGGTCAAGGGTGCCACGGAGGTGACCTACACGCCCTCCGAGGCCGACCTGGCGCTGCTCGCAAGCCACGGCCTGCGCATACGCGGATTCGCTGTCACAATCACAAAAGTGTCGGTGAAATACATGGAGAGCGCTTCGGTGTCGGAGATTGCGGCCGACGACGCCCCGGTGGAGTACTACAATCTGCAGGGCGTGCGGGTGCAGAATCCCGGCGCAGGTGTCTACATTCGCCGTCAGGGCAATAATGTGACCAAAGTGATGCTCCGATAGTCAGCGAAGTGTAATAACTTGGATTCAGCCGCTACGTCCCGCAGGGGGGCGTGGCGGCTGTTTTTTTGAGCTGCCCCAGTACGAACGCCAGAGCCACCACGGCGAGTGCGAGTGCTGTCAGCGCCGCGGGGCCTGTATGTACCTGCACCGGCGCGCAGCACGCCTCGGCCGTGCGGGCTATGACGGCATACAGGGCGTCGGCGCAGCGCGCGAGCCACACGGCCTCGACGCCGGCGGCTCCGAGCAGCGCAACGGCAAGCGAAACCATATAGAAGGGCGCGAACACCACGGCGGCCACCACATTGGCCGGAAGAAACAGCAGCGGCACGGTGCCGAAGGTGTGCGCCACCACCGGGGCGGTGGCCAGTGTGGCGCCTACGGGCACCGCAAGCATCGCGGTCAGGCGCCACAGATGCGGCCGGCGCGCCCGGTCGACGGGGTTGAGCGTGTCGGCAAAGGCTATAATGCCGGCCACGGCGGCAAACGAAAGTCTGAAGCCGAGCTCGAACAGCGCGCCGGGACTGACGGCGAGTATGGCCACCGCGGCCACGCACAGGGAGTTGAAGGGCGACACGTAGCGTCCCGCAAGCCTGCCGGCCAGCAGCAGCGAGAACATCACGGCGGCGCGCACGAGCGGCGCTCCCATGCCCCCTACGGCCACAAAAATCCACACTATGCACATGGCGGCGAGTGCGCGCGCCGCCTGCATGCGCCGCAGCAGGGCGGCAGGCGCTGTGAGCCACATGGCGAGCGCCGCGACTATGCCCACATGGAAGCCGCTCAGGGCCATCAGGTGGGCGAGCCCGGAGCCGCGGAGGCTGTCGCGCAGATGCGTGGTCACATACTGCCGGTCGGCCACGAGGGTGGCGGCGGCGAAGGCCGCCGCCTCGCCTTGCATGGGCGACGTGTATATGGCCTCGGCAAGCACGCTGCGCGCAGGCAGAGGCTCGGCAGGCATGCGCCGGTCGCCGCAGGCGTAGAGCGCTATGCCGATGGCAAAGGCGAGCGGCGCGGATGCGAACCACCGCGCCTTCCTCCACAGCCACAGCCCCGCCGCCAAGGCCGCGCCGGCTGCGATGCATAGCGCTACCGCCCCCGCCTGAGTGGCCGCACACGCGATGCCGGAGGCGAGGCCTGCGGCAACGGGGAGTGCGGGAACGAGGCTGAAGGGCGGTTTCAAAGGCGCGGGCGGCTTATGGGGCGAGAGGGATTCGTCAGCCTATGGTGTTGAGCACCACAAGCAGCGAGCTCACGCTGATCACTATCCAGAGGGCTATGGCGAGCAGCAGCGGACGCACACCCACCTGACGCACGGTGGCCAGGGAGAGCGAGGCGCCTATCAGGAAGAGTGTGACCACCATGCCGCGGCGTGCCACCCACACCAGCGAGGATGTGAGCCACCCGGGCAGAGGCAGGTAGGTGTTGGCCACCATGGCCAGGATGAAGAGGAATATGAACCATGGTATGCTCACCTTGCCCGTGCCGTCGCGGAAGATAAACATGGTGACGATGGCCAGGGGTATGATCCACAGTGCGCGTGTGAGCTTGATGAGGGTGGCTATCTGCAGGGCCTGCTCGCCGTAGACCTCGCCGGCTCCCACCACGCTGCTGGTGTCGTGTATGGCTATGGCCGCCCATGTGCCGAACTGCTGCTGCGACATGTCGAGCATGTGGCCTATGGGAGGAAAAATAAACAGGGCCACGGCGTTGAGGATGAAGATTACGCCGAGGCTCACGGCCATATTGTTTTCGTCGGCTTTAATCACCGGGCCTACGGCAGCTATGGCGCTTCCGCCGCAAATGGCGGTGCCGCTGCTTATGAGGTAGGCTGTCTTGCGGTGGATGTGCAGCGAGTAGCCCAGCAGCACTCCGAGGGCCATCACGCTCACCACGCTCACCACGCTGAACAGCATGCCGTCGGCGCCGCTGCGCAGCGATTCCTGAAGGTTCATGTTGAAGCCGAGGCACACCACGGCCACCTGCAGCAGGTATTTGGAGCATTTTTTGTTGAACACGGGGTAGGGGTTGCGGCATGTGAACGCGAAAATCAGGCCGGCGAGCAGTGCCACCGGCGCAGTCACCTGCGGCAGGCCCAGCAGGTTGAGCGGCAGCAGTATGAGCGCTATTATGGCGATGTAGATTACTTTGTTCATTGGAGTTGTGTTTGCAAGTGTTTGTTGTGTTTATGAATCGGAGAGTTTGGAATAGTCTGTGGTGTCGGGTTCGTGGCCCTGCCATATGCGCCACGCGCCTTCGGCCTGCAGGCGCAGCATGCCTATGCCCGAGGCTGTGGCGGCGCCGCGCGCCGCGGCTCTGCGCATGAATTCCGTAGGGTCGGGATTGTAGACCAGGTCGAAGCACGCGTGCTGCGGCGTGATGGCGCCGTAGGGCAGCTCCGGGGCGCTCGCGGTGTCGGGCCACATGCCCAGCGGCGTGGTGTTGACGATGAGTGTGTGTGCGGCCACTACGGCCGGTGTCAGGTCGGCGTAGGTGATGTGGCCGGCTCCGGCCTTGCGGCTCACGTGCATGCGGTCTATGCCCATGGCGTCGAGTGCGGCTGCGACTGCGCGCGATGCTCCGCCTGTGCCAAGCACGAGCGCCTTGTGCGGCGCGCAGCGGCCCTCAAGGAGCCGCCGCAGCGATTCGGCGAACGCGGGGGCGTCGGTGTTGAAGCCGCGCAGCCGCCCGTCGGGCATGCGGCGCACGGTGTTGACGGCGCCTATGCGCGCGGCCGCGGCGTCGATGCCTCCGTCGAGCAGGGGCATGATGGCTTGTTTGTACGGGATGGTGACGTTGAAACCGCACAGCTGCGCGTCGTCTTGAAGCAAGCGCGGGAGGGCGGCGATGTCGGCCAGTTCGAAATTGGAATATGTGGCGTCGATGCCCTCGCGGGCGAATTTTTCAGTAAACCATGCCCGTGAGAACGAGTGTCCGAGATGCCGGCCCACCAGTCCGTAGCGTTGTGTCATTGGTCGCGATTTCAAAATTGACGCTGCAAAATTAGCCAATCTCGCGCTACTATGCAAATAGTGAGGCGCTGTATTCGCATGAAAACGGCGCCTCACTCACAGTATCAAGAGTGTGTGTTTATCGTTTGATTACGTGCACATCGTTGCGCAGGTGATACCAGCGCTTTTCGCCCGGCGTGACCACGTCGTAGATGGGGTTGGTGGCCCATTCGGTGAAATCGCGGTAGGCGACGTTGATGCGTGTGCGCTCCACGGGCCAGAACCATTTGCCGTTTTCCTGATACAGCAGTATCATCTGCGGAGCCTCGCCTGCGCCCGGTGCGGTGACTTCGGTGGTTTCGGTGCCGTCTTCGTTCTTTACCCGCAGGTAGAAGCCTCCCATGTTCTTGCGATAGCCTGCGCCGTCGGGGTCCGATGTGATGGAGAAATCCTCGGGCACGTCGATGGCTATTTCATGCTCCTTGCCGGGACGGAAGGTGAACGCGGTGGTGTTTATCATGGTGGTGAAGTCCTTGCCGCCGCAGTTCAGGTGCCATTCGTTGCCTATCTGCTTGTGCTCGCCGTTTTCGTCCTCGCGCATCAGGTAGGTTTCGAGTGTGCCGCCTGCTGCCAGAGGCAGTATGTAGGCTTTGTTCTCGCCGGCCACGTGGCTCACCTCGAACACTACGTCGTTGAAGTCGAAATCGTCCTTGTCGCCGAGGTCTTCGCAAGCTATGAGCCATTTGATGGGTTCGGGTTCGTCGTCGTCCTCAATATCGGGCATCTCCTGCGGATTGTCGGAGTCAATGAAGAAAATCATGTCGTTGAGGTCGAGTTTGTCGAGGTCGCCGTTGTACCAGTCCTCAAAAGCAAGCACCTGATAGGTGATGCCGCTCGGCGCCGGGTACTTGTATGTGGCCGCGTGCACGCAGTTGACGGTTTTCACTCCGGGGTTTTCTTCGGTGTCCATCTTGTCGGTGTTGTACTTTGCCTGGGAGAACATTCTCGTGAAGCCGTCCTCCTCCGTGTCGGGCACCTTATATCCGAGTTCCTCGTTGTAGACCATTTTCACCTCTCTCACTTTTACCGACTCCTCGGCCGGGCCCTGGCCCTCGGTGCGGATAAACATGCCGAATTCCGTGCCGGGCTCGATGTCGATGCGTATGCCTTCGCTGCGCCATCTCATGGGCAGGTCGATTGTGCCTGTGGCGGCGATTTCGTCGTATTTCATGCCTTTCTCGAACATCGTGTAGTATTCTTTGAAGTTCGGGTGGCTGATCTGGTTGTGGCCCGGATAGGTCCATTGTCTTTCGTCGAGGCATCCTTCGGCCGCGCTCATGTGGAGATTGGTTATGGTAATGACGTATCGCCAGCCCTCATCGGTGACGGTGTAATCGAAATCGACTATTTTCAGCTGGTCTTTCATCTCCTGAGGCAGGTCGTGGGAGTAGCCGAAATCGGTGCCGTAGTTGGTCGTGAACGGGCCGTGTTTCTCGCAGACAAGTTTTTTGAAATCGGCCCAGTCCTGCTCGTCAAAATCGCCTACGCTTGTCTTGTCGTTTACGAGCCATTCGGAAGGCTGGTCGTTGATTATATAGAAAGGCCAGTTACATGCCACATCTTTGGCTTCGATGCCGGGCAGCACGGCGGATTCCATGATGTACTCGAGGTTGCCGTCGGACAATCCCTCGCGTTTTATTTTGTTGGAGTAGAAGGGCACGAACACCATGGTTTCGTCGTCGGTGCCCTCGTTTTTAAGATAATATATGCCGAGGGTGTTGTATGCGTTCGTGTACCAGAACACCGGGTAGACGGTGAAGGGACCGTTGGCTATATAGCTGAAGCTTTGGGTCACCTTGCCGCGGTTGTCGATATTCTCGGGCAGATATTCACCGAACGAAAGCACGGCCTTGTCGGAGATTTCTCGATAGCCCGCACGCGTTACGCTCACCAGCGGGTCCGTGGTCTTGTCGTCCCAGATGGCTCGCGAGCCTCCGAACGATACGTGGCCGCCCACAGTGGTGGCCACGCGCTCTTTTCCGCACTGCACGGTGATGTCTTTCACGCCACGGGGCATGTCGAACGAAAGCGTGCGCGAGCCGCTCACGTCGGAGTAGTTGGCCAGCAGATAGCTTTTGCCGTTGATGCGTGTGGTTACTTTGATGTTGGATCCTGCCGGAGCGTTGACGTTTATGCTGCCGGCGGTGGCGGTGTTCCAGTCGTTGCGGCTGTCGATTACTCCGAAGGCTTTGACCCATTCGCGGGTATAGAGTTCCGACGAGGGGATTTCCGGCACCTGGTCGCTGCAGGATGCCAGGAGCAGCATGCATGTGCCTGTGACAAGAAATAGTTTAGATTTAAGCATATGAGTTTTTATAATATTAGCACTTCAAGCCGCTGCCACGTATGCTGCGGCATTGACGGTCACAAAATTAAGCAATATGGCTTAAAAATTACCCCCCCCCGTAGTTAAAATATGTTAATGCGAGTGAGCGGATTGCAATTTGCAAAGCGAAATGCCGAAAACAGGGCATGACGCACCCTTTCGGGCCGCCTATGGGCGCGCGGTGATGTGGAAGCACGCCTGGCGGCGCTCCATCTTTATGTAGCAGCGTCCCGAGCGGCTGAAATCGAGGAGCACCTCGCCGAGAAGGTTCTTGAGGTCTTCGAAAGTGCGTGGCGTGGTGATGCTGTCGCAGATGAAGCGCGAGTAGCTGATGTCGAAAGTGGTGCCGTAGCTGTGGGACGACTCGCCTGAAGCGTTGCGGTTGACCCGCCTCAGGCGGCTCACCGTGGCCGGTGTGCGCAGCAGACTCGTGACCTTTATGCGATACGCCCCGCCGCCGCGTGCGGCCAGCGAATCGTTGAACGCCGCGCCTATGTCGTGCAGCAGGATGGCGGCCTCGGGCACGAGATAGGGGTAGCTGTGGCGCAGCTCGTCGACATAGAAATCGCCGCACGACTGCACTTTCACGAGCGCGCGGTCGCAGTGCCACGCGTCGGCGAGCGACATCAGCGGGCGTATGCCGAGCGTGCGCGCGGCCTCCATGTGCACGGCGTTGCTGTCGTTGAACAGCCGGGGCAGGGGGCCGATGTGGCGCAGCGGGATGCGCACGCAGCCGCTGTCCGGGGCCGAGTCGAGGCGCGCCGTGTAGGGGTTGCAGGTGGCGGGAGAGAGTATTTCGGCCAGCGAGGCGTCGGCATAGGCCGCAGGCGCTGTGGCAGGTTCGGTTTCGGAGCGGCCGGAGCATGCGGCGCAGAGCGCCATGGCGGCGGCACACATCAGGTGATATGCGGGCGAGGTTTTCATTGCTGTGGACAAAGTTAGCGTTTTGCCGTCAGAATTGCAAACCGCAGCGGGACGCCGCGTGTTTTTATTGAAACTGAAATAATATATGAAACAAGTGACAAACAACGGCCGCGGAGCGGCTGTGCTTGCCGGAAACGCATGCATACTGGCCGCGACAGTGTTCTGGGGCGTGAACGTGTCGTTCACGAAAGCGCTGATTCCCGAGTGGATGACGCCTCAGGGCATCATAGTGGTGCGCCTTGTCGGCGGCTGTCTGCTCATGTGGCTTGCCTCGGCGTTTGTGCGCTGCACGCGCATAGCCCGCCGCGACTGGCTGCGGCTCGTGCTCGGCGGCGGTGTCGGGCTTTTCGCTTTTATCTATCTTTTCGTCACATCGCTGCGCTATGGCAGCCCGATTGATATTTCCATCATTATGACTCTGCCGCCGGTGTTCGTGCTGCTGATAGGGGTGGTGTTCAGGCACAGGAGGCCTTCGGCCGCGGAGTGGGGCGGGGTGGCTCTGTCGATGGCCGGCGCCGTCACGGTGATAGCGGCCGGCGGCAGCGGCGCGCGCGGCAGCGACAATCTGCTGGGCGACCTTCTGGCCGTGGCCTCGACGCTGTGTTACGCCTTTTATCTGGTAGTACTCGAGGGGCCGAGCCGCAGCTATCGCCCCGTCAACATGCTGCGGTGGGTGTTTCTGTTTGCCGCGCTGCCGTCGCTGTTTCTGCTTCCCGATATGGCCTGCATGCCGCTGCTGCACACGTCCGACGCCACGCCGTGGCTTGAGATAGGCTTCATATTGCTTTGCCCCACGTTTATGGCATATTTTCTCGTGCAGCCGGCCATAAAGGACATAGGCTCGGAGCTGGTGTCGCTGTACCAGTATCTGCTGCCTGTGTTCGCCACTCTCTCGGCCGTGCTGATGGGCCTCGACAGGCTGAAATGGGTGCAGGTGGCCGCCATGGTGATAATAGTGGCGGGCATGGTACTGACCAATGCCGGCAAGCGCCGGCGCGCGAAAGCCGATGCCACGTCGTGAAAAATGCGTACCTTTGCGGCAGTTATGGCAAATCAGGACTACATACGCAAAAACCGCGAGTGGCTCGCGGCCAAGGCCGAAGAGGCCGGAGTGGAAATGCTGGACAAGGGCGTGTACCGCAAGGTGCTGCGCAGCGGCCGCGGCGCGCAGCCGGGCCGAGCCAGTGTGGTGACGGTGCATTACACGGGCCGAACCATCAACGGGCGCACCTTCGACAGTTCGCGCGGCGGCACGGCGCCGGCGTTCAGGCTGCGCGAGCTCATCCCCGGATGGATAATAGCCCTGCAGCAGATGCACGCGGGCGACAAATGGGAAATCTACGTGCCGGCAGAGCAGGCCTACGGCAAGCGCGGCGTGCCCGGCATACCCGGAGGCTCGACTCTGATTTTCGAGATAGAACTTATAAATGTGTCGTAGACATGGAATACACTCCCGACAATATCACAAGCCTGCAGCAGGACGAGGTGTTTGTGTTCGGCAGCAACCTTGACGGCCGACATGCCGGAGGCGCCGCGCGCACGGCGTTCCGCAAATTCGGTGCCGAGTGGGGCAACGGTGTGGGCATACAGGGCCAGAGCTATGCCATACCCACCATGCAGGAAGGCGGTGTGGACAGCATCAGGCCCTACGTGGACGATTTTATAGCTCTGGCGCGCGAGTGGGACCAGACCACGTTTTATGTGACGCGCATAGGCTGCGGGATAGCCGGGTACAGCGACGAGGAGATAGCGCCGCTGTTTGCCGAGGCTCTCGAGCTGTACAACGTGCGCCTGCCCAAATCGTTTGTGGATATTCTCACGCGAGATCGGAAACAATAATGCGTGCGGCTGCGGCCGCGGCGTCGGAGGTGCCGAGTGTGGCGCGCATGGCTTCATAGCCCTCGAGCTGCGCGCGGCGTTCGGGCGTGCCGTCGCGCAGCAGCGGTGTGAGCTGTTCGGCCACGAGTGCGGGGGTGCACATGTGCAGCAGCATCTCCGGCACGATGGTGTGTCCGGCTATGATGTTGGGCAGCGACACGTGGCTTACCTTCAGGATGCGCCGCATGATGTCGTAGGTGAGTTTCGACCCGTTGCTGCGGTAGCACACCACCTGCGGCACGGCGGCGAGCGCGGCCTCGAGAGTGGCTGTGCCGCTGGTCACGAGCGCGGCGCGCGCGTGGCGCAGGAGCGCCGTGGTGGCATCGCGCACTACCGGCAGCTGCGTGAGCTCGCTGTAATGGCTGTCGGAAAGTCCCGGGGCGCCGGCCACAACCGCGCGGTATTGCGGAAAGCGCCGCGCGGCGGCTTCCATCACGGGCAGATTGGCCCGTATCTCGCCGCGGCGGCTGCCGGGCAGGAGCGCTATTATGGGGCGGTCGCGCAGGCTGTGGCGCTGCAGAAACTCTTCGCGCGCGGGCACGGCGGCCAGGGCGGCGTCTATTTCGGCCACGGAGGGGTTGCCCACGTAGTCGGCATGGAAGCCGCGCTCGGCATACCACTGCGGCTCAAACGGAAAAATAGACAGCATGCGGCGCACGTCGCGGCGTATGGTCTTCACGCGCCACGATTTCCACGCCCATAGTTTCGGGCTGATGTAGTAGTACACAGGGATGCCGCTGTCCGCGGCCGTGCGGGCCACTTTCAGGTTGAAGCTCGGATAGTCCACGGGGATGAACGCGTCGGGCCGCGCGTCGGCGAGCGCTTTTTTTGCCGTGCGCAGATTGCCGAGCACCGCCGGCAGGTGGCGCAGCACCTCGCTGAAGCCCATGAAAGCCATGTCGCGGTAGTGGATGAGCGGTTGCGTGCCTGCTGCAGCCGCCATGAGGTCGCCGCCCAGGAAGGTGAAGCGCGCCTCGGGGTCAGTATCTCGCAGCGCGCCTATGAGTTGCGCGGCATGCAGGTCGCCGGAGGCTTCGCCGGCTATGAGGAAATAGTGCATGCTGATGGTGTGGGTCTGATTGGGTGAAAAAAGTTATCGGCGGCGCGAACGGAAAAACGCCTGCATGAGCGCGCGGCAGTCGTCGGCGAGCACGCCTTCTACTACTGTGGCCCGCGGGTGAAACGGCGAGCGGCTGGTGGCGGCGAGGTAGCCGCCTTTGGGGTCGGGCGTGCCTATGACTATGCATTTCAGATGGCTCCATCCGATGGCTCCGGCACACATGAGGCATGGTTCCACGGTCACGTAAAGCGTGCAGTCGTCGAGGTATTTGCCTCCGAGAGTGGCTGCCGCGGCCGTGATGGCCTGCATCTCGGCATGCGCGGTGACGTCGGCGAGGCGTTCGGTGAGGTTGTGCCCGCGTCCGAGTATGCTGCCGTCGGGGCCCACCACCACGGCGCCTATGGGCACCTCGCCCTCGGCAGCCGCGGCAGCAGCCTCGGCAAGCGCTATGCGCATGTAGCGCTCGTGTGTGGTCAGGGCGATGCTCATGCGTTGAAAACGAGCCCTTCCCGGGCAGCTGTGATGCGTCCGTCAAACTCCTCGGCTGCCTGCGCCACGAGTGCCTGCTCGTCGAGTATGGTCTTTGAATAGTGCCCGAGCACGAGCGTTTGCGCGCCGGCCATGCGTGCTATGATGGCTGCGTCGCGCGCGGTGGAGTGGCCGCGGGGTGCGGCCTTGAACGCCTGCGCGTCGTCGTAGGTGGATTCGTGGTAGATGGTGCGCACGCCGCTCACGGCGCGTGCCACGCGTTCGTCGCGCATGGTGTCGGAGCAATAGGCGTACGACGCAGGCGGCATGGGGTCGCGCGTGAGCCACGCGTTGGGAATCACGCGGCCGTCGGGCGCCGTGTAGTCGGCGCCTTCGGCTATGGCGCGCCGCGCGGCCACCGGCACGTCGTAGTGCTCGAGCATGTCGGCCCGCAGCGGCCGCCGTGGCTGTTTCTCTCTGATGAAGAATCCCGAGCAGGGCACGCGGTGGTATAGCGGGAAAGTGCTCACGGTGAGGGAGCGGTCTTCGTACAGCACGCGCGTTTCGCCGGGCTGAATGATGTCGTAGCTCAGTGTGTAGCCCGTGTCGCGGCACAGCACGTCCATGATGCGGCGCAGCAGCGCGGCGCCTTCGGGGTGTATGTGCACGGTGAGTTCGCCGTCTTTCTGGTGCAGGGCCATGGTGGAGAGCAGCCCCGGCAGGCCGAGAAAGTGGTCGCCGTGCATGTGCGATATAAAAATGTGTCCGAGCCGCGAGAATTTCAGGCTCTGGTGCCGGAATTCAAGCTGCGCGCACTCTCCGCAGTCGAACATGAACAGCTTGCCGTGTGCGTCCACCACCTGGCACGCCGGACGGTGGCGTGCGGTGGGTGTGGCCGAGCCGCAGCCGAGGATGTGGACTTTGAAATCGGGCATCAGATGGTTTTGAATCGGAATATGATGAACTGTGTGTAGAGTTCGCCGGGTCCGAGTATCTGGCTTGGGAAATTGTGGTGGTTCGGTGCGTCGGGCATGCCCTGGCACTCTATGGCCACGCCGTCGTTGTCGTCGTAGGTGCGTCCGTCCTTGTTTACGGGCGAGGAGCCGGTAAACCAGTTGCCGGTGTATATCTGCACGGCGGGCTGTGTGGTTTCCACCTCGAGTATGCGCCCGCTGCGGGGTGCCTTGAGCACGGCGGCGCGTGTGAGGCGGTGTTTCTGCCAGTCGTTGAGTACCCAGCAGTTGTCGTAGCCTTTGCCGTAGCGGAGTGCGGGGAAATCCTCGCGTATGTCGCGTCCGAGGGTCTTGGGCGTGCGGAAGTCCATGGGTGTGCCTTCCACAGCAGCTATCTCGCCCGTGGGGATGAGTGTGTCGTCGGTGGGCAGCCAGCGGTCGGCGTTGAGCTGGAGCTCATGCTCGAGCACTGAGCCGGCGTTGTGTCCCTCGAGATTGAAGTAGGCGTGGTTGGTGAGGTTGATGATGGTTTTCGAATCGGCCGACGCGCTGAACTCTATGGCGAGCTCGTTGCGGTCGTTCCAGCGGTAGGTAACTGCTGCGTGCACTTGTCCGGGGAAGCCTTCCTCGCCGTCGGCGGAGGTGTAGTCGAAGCGTATGCCGTCGCCTATGAAGCGTCCGTTCCAGATTTTGTTCTGAAAACCGCCGTCGCCGCCGTGGCAGCAGTTGGGGCCGTTGTTGATGGGAAGCTGATATTCTTTTCCGGCGAGTGTGAACTTGCCGCGTGCTATGCGGTTGGCGTATCGTCCGGGGGTCTTTCCGGCGCAGGGGCCGTCGTTGTTGTAGTCGGCGGGGTTCTTGTAGCCGAGGGCCACATCGGCGAGCACGCCATTGCTGTCGGGCACGCGGATGGCCGTGATGCCGGCTCCGAGGGTTGAGAGGGTGGCTGATGCGCCGGAGGCGTTGGTGAGTGTGAAGAGCGTGATATCGCCGTCGTAGGTGGTGTCGACTTTCATGGTCAGTGTGGTGTTTGAGTATTCGTTATGTGCAAAGGTAATATTAATATATGAAAGCACCAAAAAAGCGACACCCACGGGGGCGTCGCTTTGGTGATACTATTTTGCCGTATGATGGTATTATTTGGCGGCGGGTTTTTCGAATCCTTCTTTCTGGGCGCGTTCTTCCATGCGTTTGATTCGCAGCTCAAGGTCGGGGTGCGACGAGAAGAGCTGGTTCACTTTGCTGGTTTTCTGTGCGCCGGCTTCGTCCTGCATGGCTTTCAGGCGCTGGAAGCTCAGAGCCATGGCCCAGGGGTTGCGGTCGTGGGACTTGAGGAATTCGTAGCCGTAGTCGTCGGCCGCTTTTTCCTGTTTCTGCGAGTAGGTGGCCGAGGCGAGGGCTTCGCCGAGGCTGCCGAGCTGCGATTCGGTGAGTGCTGCGGCTACATTGCCCGTGGAGCCTACGGCGTCTTTGAGAGCCGAAGTGAGGAGCGACTGGCGGAAGGCTTTCTTGGAGTCTTTGTGGGCCACATGGCCTATCTCGTGGCCTATTACGCCGAGCAGTTCTTCGTCAGACATGATGTCCATGAGCGAGGAGAACACGCGCACGCTGCCGTCGGGGCAGGCGAAGGCGTTTACGTCGATTACGTCGTAGACCTTGAAATTCAGGGGTATGCCTTCCACGGAAGTGAGGCCTTCGGTGAGGCGGTTGAGGCGCTTGGTGTATTCATTGTCGGCAGGAGTGACGGGGTTGTGCTCGTCCATCCAGTCGATGTATTCCTTTACGTAGGCTGCCATCTGTGCGTCTGTGATGGTGAGTGCCTGCGCGGCTTTGCCGGCCGATTTGATGAGTTTGCCCTTGTTGAGGTTGAACTGTGCGAAAGCTGGAGCCGCGATGGCGAGCATGAGCGCCGCTACGGCGAGTCTGAACTTGTTTTTCATAGAAAAAATGTGATTAAAAATCGGCTGCAAATTTACGAATTTGCGGGCAGAATTCAAAGTTAAAATCGCAGTGCTGCGGCTATGCCTCAGACTATCAGCTTGGTTTTGGTGTAATTCTCGCGGAACACTTTGGGCGAGCAGCCTTTTTTTCGTTTGAAAATGCGGTTGAAATTGGAGATGTTGTTGAAGCCACACTCGTAGCACACCTCGGCTATGGTCTTGCCGGTGTCGACGAGCGCCCGCGATGCGTGGCCTATGCGCACGTCAATGATGTACTCCGAGAGCGTGCGCCCTGTGCGCAGCTTGAAAAAGCGGCTGAACGCGGTGGGAGTCATGCCGGCGAGCGCAGCCATCTCGTTGAGGTAGATGGCGCGGGAGTAGTCGCGGTTGATTGTTTCCTGCACTTTCAGGATGCGGCGCGAGTCGCTGGGTGTGTGCGCGTTGGAGAACGCCGTGGACGAGAGCAGGTGGCAGTCCTGCGTGATGCTCAGGTGGTATAGCACCTCGAGCAGCCGCAGCATGCGTATGAATCCCGGCTGCGCCTGTGTGAGGTCGTCAAGGCGGTCGTAGACCTTCATGATGGCCGGCAGGTGGAACGCGATGCCTGTCTTGGCGTTGTTGAGCAGCATGCGCAGGCTGCTCATCTGTGTTTTGCTCAGGAACGAGCCGTCGAGAAAATCGGGCGCGAACTGTATGGTGATTTCGCGCATGTCGCCCGATGCGTGGTTGTGGTCTTCCCAGCCGTGTTCGATTTCGGGGCCTACGAGCACGAGGTCGTAGGTGGATAGTTCTTCGATGCTGTCGCCCACTATGCGGCGCGCGCCTTCGCAGTTCGTCACGAAATTGAGTTCGTACTCCTCATGCCGGTGTATGGGGTAGTCGAAAGTGGTTTTGTGGCGATCGACCAGATAAAAGCAATCGCTGTCGCCGAGCGGTGTGATTTCAGTGATGGTGTGACTCATGATTGATATTCTACGTGACGTTTTTTTGATTAAGGATTGTGAGTCTGGAAAGGGTATTAGTTTTTCATGTTTGAGTTTTAGATGCTGCAAATGTATGTAAAGATTTTGGAATAAACAAAAATTATGATACTTTTTTATCGAATTATTGACTAAAAATGGCGTTTTTTGTTTTTGCAAGCCATTTGGCATATATTTGCATAAGCAAAAAAGAGCCGTGGCATCCGTGTCTGCGGAGGCGGCGTGCGGCCTGACAGGCAATGGTCTTTTTGCTAAAAAATCCTGAACGGAAACCTAAAGGCACTTTTGAAGAATTGTATTAATTTTGTGCGTGTTATCTGTCCTTGGCTGACAGCGCAGGAAACAAGGCGGCGAAATCGGCCCGAGGGTTACATTATAGATATTAACGATACAGAACATACGTGTGCCTTGGGCATCACTCAACAACCTTTCTTTAACTACAATGAAAAAGCAGACAGTATTGGCGGCTATGGGCGTCGCGCTGGCATGGCATGGCGCCACGGCCGAAACTCTCCACGTAGCCACCCCCGCCACATCGATGGTGCTTGAGGCTACGGAAGGCAGGCCTCTGAAATTTGTGTATTACGGCGACCGGCTGGCCGACGCCGATGTGGCCATGCTCGAGGCTTCGGGTGCGAAGCCCGTCGACGCTTATCCCGTCTACGGCCTGACGTCGCACCGCGAAACAGCTATGAGCGTGACGCATCCCGACGGCAACATGACCCTCGACCTGGCGGTGGCCGGGGTGAAGGAGTCGGAAGACCCCGACGGCGCCCGCGTGCTCACTGTCAGCATGGCCGACAAATACTATCCGTTCGGCGTCGACATCAACTACCGCACCTATCCCGATGCCGATGTGATCGAAACCTGGGCCGAAGCCGTCAACAACGGAAAGGGAACAGTCATTCTGCGCGAGTTCGCCTCGGGCTTTCTGCCCATACGCCGCGACGACGTGTACCTGACAAGTTTCTACGGCACATGGGCCAACGAGGGACGCGTGTCGGAGCGCCCGCTCCAGCACGGCATGACCGTGATAAAGAACAAGGACGGCGCGCGCAACAGCCACACGGCCCATGCCGAAGTGATGTTCAGCCTCGACGGCCGCCCGCAGGAACACAGCGGACGCACCATCGGCGCGGCACTGTGCTACAGCGGCAATTACCGCCTGCGCATCGACACCGGCGACAGCGACGTGCACGAATTCTACGCCGGAATAAACGAGGACAACTCTGCCTACAGGCTGGCCCGCGGAGAGCGCTTCGTCACGCCTCCGCTCGCGCTCACATACAGCGACGAGGGCAAGGGCGGCGTGAGCCGCAATTTCCACCGCTGGGGACGCGACCACAGACTGGCACACGGAAAAGACCTGCGCAAGATTCTGCTCAACTCCTGGGAAGGTGTGTATTTCGACATCAACGAAGAAGGCATGGCGCAGATGATGCACGACATTGCCGACATGGGCGGCGAACTGTTCGTGATGGACGACGGATGGTTCGGCGTGAAATATCCCCGCAACAACGACTCCACGTCGCTCGGCGACTGGACGGTCGACACCACCAAGCTGCCGTCGGGAATAGCCGGACTGTGCGCCACCGCCAAGAAAAACGGCATACGTTTCGGCATATGGATTGAGCCCGAGATGACCAATACGCTCAGCGAGCTCTATGAGGCGCATCCCGAATATGTGATCAAACCCTCCCACCGCGACGCGGTGCAGGGCCGCGGAGGCACGCAGCTGGTGCTCGACATGGCCAACCCCAAGGTGCAGGATCTGGTGTTTCACGTAGTGGACACGCTGATGACCAACTATCCTGAGATAGACTATATCAAATGGGACTCCAACGCGCCCATAATGAATCATGGCTCGCAATATCTCTCGGCCGACAATCAGTCGCACCTCGTGATTGACTTCCATCGCGGGCTGGCCAAAACGCTCGACCGCATACGCGCCAAATATCCCGATGTGACCATACAGGCCTGCGCCAGCGGCGGCGGACGTGCCAACTGGGGCGTGATGCCGTGGTTCGACGAGTTCTGGGTGAGCGACAATACCGATGCTGTGCAGCGCGTGTACATGCAGTGGGGCACAAGCCATTTCTTCCCCGCCATAGCCATGGCGTCGCACATCAGCGCCTCTCCCAACCATCAGACACACCGCATCATATCGCTCAAGTATCGCACCGATGTGGCCATGAGCGGACGCCTGGGCATGGAAATACAGCCCAAGGACATGACTGCCGAGGAGAAGGACCAGACACGCCGCGCCATAGCCGACTACAAAAAGATACGCCCCGTGGTGCAGCAGGGCGACCTGTATCGTCTGCTGTCGCCCTACGACGGCAAGGGAGCGGCTTCGCTCATGTATGTGTCGCCGGACAAGAACGAGGCCGTGTACTACTGGTGGCGCCTCAACAACGACATAAACCCGCAGCTGCCCCGCGTGCCCATGGCCGGCCTCGACCCCGACGCCACCTACACCGTGCACGAACTGAACCGCATCGACAACGAGCCGCTGCCGTTCGAGGGCAAAAGCTTCACCGGCCGCTACCTTATGGCCAACGGTCTGGAAATGCCGGAAACACACAAAGTGGACTATCATAAACTCAACGACTATAGCAGCCGAGTGCTTCAACTTATTAAGAAATGATGAAAGAACTGCAGCGACCAATATTTTTTGCACCGTATTATAAATCCGTGATCTGGGGCGGCGATGCCATCGGCGCTCTCAAAGGCGAGAAAATCGACATTGAGTCCGTAGGCGAAAGCTGGGAAATATCGGCAGTGCCCGGCCACGAAAGCATTGTGGCCGAGGGCCCGCTGAAGGGCCGCAGCATATGCGACCTTATGGCGACCTATGGCGCCGCGTTTTCCGGCACACTGTCGCAGGAGCGCTTCGGAGAGTCGTTTCCGCTGCTTATCAAACTGATAGACGCGCGCCGCGATCTCTCCGTGCAGGTGCATCCCGACGACGCTCTCGCGGCCGCACGCCATAATTCGCCCGGCAAGACCGAGATGTGGTATGTGGTGGACGCTGCACCCGGCAGCCATATCTACAGCGGCCTGCGCGCGCCTCTCACACGCGAGGAATACCCGCAGTGCGCCGCCGACGGCAGCATCATGGACCGCATCGCCGCACACGATGCCGCACCCGGCCAGTTCTATTTCATACCTGCCGGCACGCTCCACGCCATCGGCGCCGGCACGCTGATAGCCGAAGTGCAGCAGACGAGCGACATCACCTACCGTGTCTACGACTACGGACGCCTCGATGCCGACGGCCGTCCGCGACAACTGCACACCGAACTTGCAGCCGATGCGATAGACTACCGTTTCCCGAACCCTGTGGAACCCACGGCAAGCCGTTTCGACGCCACTACGCCCGGAGCTGTGAGCTGCAAGTATTTCAACGTCGATTACGTGGCCGGCGGCCGCTGTGAGGTGGGCGGAAATCCGGCCTCCTTCACCATTCTGATGGCTGTGGGCGGCGACGCCTCCATCACGGGCCCCGACGGAACGGTCACACACATGCGCCGCGGCTCCACCGCCATGCTCGCCGCCGACGCTCCCGCGCACACCGTGGACGCTTCGGCAGCACTGCTTGTGATTACTCTCAAATAAATAATATTTACAGACTGGATAAATCCATGAAACACACATTTAAATGCCTGCTTGCCGCCGTGGCTTTTGCCGCCGCTACATCCGTGCAGGCACAGACACCTGTTGAACGCCACGGGCAGCTGCGCGTGGAAGGAACGCAACTCGTCGACGCCAAAGGCGCGCCCGTGCAGCTGCGCGGCGTGAGCATGGGCTGGCATAACATGTGGCCGCGCTTCTACAACGGCGGCACAGTGAGCCGCCTGACCGGCGACTGGGGTGCCGACGTGGTGCGCTGCTCCGTGGGCGTGGCGCATCTCGACAGCGGGTTCGACTGCGACAGCGTGGCCGCGTATGCCGTGGTCGACTCCATAGTGCAGGGGGCCGTGGCCAACGGCGCCTACGTGCTGGTCGATTTCCACAGCCATCCCAACAAACTTGCCGACGCCAAGCGTTTCTTTACGCATGTGGCCGGAAAGTACGGCCATCTGCCCAACATAATGTATGAAATCTGGAACGAACCCACCGAGGTGCCCTGGAGCGAGTGCAAGGCTTATTCCGAAGAGCTCATACCCGTGATACGGCAGCTCGACCCCGACGGCGTGGTGGTAGTGCCCACTCCGCGCTGGGACCAAGAGGTGGACAAAGCCGCCGAGGACCCCATAAAGGGTATCGACAATCTGCTCTACTCGCTGCACTACTACGCCACCACCCACACACAGTGGCTGCGCGACAAGGCCGATTATGCCCGCAGCCTCGGACTTCCGCTTATCATGAGCGAGTGCGCTTCGATGGAGCACACCGGCGACGGTGTGATCGATCCCAAGGAATGGGACGAGTGGATGCAGTATGCCGACCGCAACTGCATCAGCTGGATAGCCTGGAGCATAAGCGACAAGGACGAAACATGCTCCATGCTGCGGCCTTCCGCCTCCTCCGACGGCATGCAATGGAAAGACAGCGACCTCAAGCCGTGGGCCGTGCTCGTCAAACACTATCTAAAACGCAACAGATGAAACGTATGCTCATATCAGCCGTGGCTGCTCTCGCAGCTTCGGCAGCGGTGGCGGAGATACAGCTGCCCGAAATCATAGGCCACAACATGGTGCTCCAGCAGCAGACCGACGCGCGGCTGTGGGGCTGGGCCACTCCGGGCACGGAGGTGAAGGCTTCCGGCTCGTGGATGCAGCCCGGACAGACCGTCAGCGCCAAGGTCGGTGCCGACAGTCTGTGGACTCTGTCGCTGCCCACCCCGGCGGCATCGTTTGAGCCGCAGACGGTACGCATCGTCGGCGACGGCTCCGACATCACCCTCGGCAATGTGCTCATAGGCGAGGTGTGGTTCTGCTCGGGACAGAGCAATATGGAGATGCCGCTGCGCGGATTCTTCACGCAGCCCGTAGAGGGCGGCGGCCGCGCCATAGCATACAGCGCGAGCACGCCTGGCGTGCGCGTGGTCACAGTGCCGAAGCTCGGCAGCTACGAGCCGCAGAGCCGCGTGCCGGGCGCATGGAAGGAAAGCAAGCCGGCCAATGCGGGCGAATTCAGCGCCCTGGCCTATTTCTATGCGGCCTCGCTCAGCGAGATTCTCGGAGTGCCCGTGGGCGTGATTTCGTGTGCCTACGGAGGCTCGCGGCTTGAAAGCTGGATGCCCGCCGATATGATAGCCACGCTTGAGGGCGAGGACATGCAGGGCGAGCGCGACGGCACGGTCAAGGTCGACGAATGGCACCGTGTGGGCGTGCGCTACAACGCCATGCTGCTGCCCGTGAGCCGCTACACTATCAAAGGATTCCTGTGGAACCAGGGCGAGAGCAACGTCGGAAAGCACGAAGACCTGCCGCGCCGCCAGCGCGACATGGTGGCGCACTGGCGCGAGCTGTGGGGGCAGGGCGAACTGCCGTTCTACTTCGTCGAGATTCCCGGATGGAACTACGGCGACCCCGAGGCCGACGCCGCGGCTTTGTTCCGCGAGGCGCAGCACCGTGCCGCAGCCATCACGCCGCGTAGCGCCATCGTGTGCACGTCGGACCTGGTCTACCCCTACGAGGTGGCCGATATCCATGCACGCCGCAAGCGCGAGATTGGCGAGCGCCTCTCGTGGATAGCCGCCGCCGACGCCTATGGCATAGAGGGCATGCCGGTGCTGTATCCGCATTTCCTCAGCATGGAGGCGGACGGCGACAAGGCCACACTCCGTTTTGTGGGTGCCGACTCCGGCTTTACCCCCAACCAGTATCTCGAAGGCTTTGAGGCCTGCGGCGCCGACGGCGTGTGGCATCCCGCGCAAGCCTACGAGGGCCTTGACTCGCGCGACATCCACATCACATGCCCCGAGGCCGGCGTGATAAAAGAGGTGCGCTACTGTTTCAAAAACTTTGCGCAGGGCAAGGTGCACAATATGCTCGGTCTGCCGCTCATCCCGTTCCGCAGCTCCGTAGGCACCCCGCTGCCCACCTGCTTCGGAGGCAAACAGCCGCCGGTGCGCCGCCGCTGACACGATGCGTAACACACTATTTTGATTGAATCATGAGAAAACTGTTATATTCAGTGGCCGTGGCTGCCGGAGCCTTCGTGGCCGTGGCCGGCTTCAGCATGTGCCGGACCGCTCAGTCCGAAAAAGCCGAGGCTCCGGCCTTCGTGACCGTGGCCGACGGAGAATTCAGAATCGGCGACTCGGTGTACCGCTACGTAGGCACCAATTTCTGGTATGGCGCCATACTCGCGTCCGAGGGCCGCGGCGGCGACCGCGCGCGTCTTGAGCGCGAACTCGACCTGCTGCAGCAGACGGGCATCGACAATGTGCGCGTGCTCGTGGGCGGCGATGGCGAGGAAGGCCTTCCCTCCCACATCATGCCCGTGCTGCAGACAGCGCCCGGTGTCTACAACGATACCATACTCGACGGCCTCGACTTCCTCATGGCCGAACTTGAAAAGCGCGGCATGAAGGCTGTGCTCTACCTAAACAACGCCTGGGAGTGGAGCGGCGGCTACGGCACCTATCTCGAGTGGGCCGGCGCCGGCAAGCAGCCGAACCCGGCCGTGGACGGCTATCCTGCCTACATGGAGGCCATGAGCGCCTTTGTCAAAAACGATTCGGCCAAGGCGCTGGCCATAGCCCACGCGCGCCGCATGGCCGGACGCACCAACCGATATACGGGCAAACCCTATGCCGAGAGTCCGGCGCTGATGTCGTGGCAGGTGGCCAACGAGCCGCGTGCTTTTGCCGACGACAGTGTAACCAAGGCGGCTTTTGCCGACTACATCATATCGACAGCGCGCGCCATAAAGGAAACCGACCCCAACCACATGGTCAGCACCGGCAGCGAGGGCATACACGGCTGCGAGTACGACATGGAACTCTGGCGCAAGATACACGAAGCTCCCGAGATAGACTACGGCATCCTCCATCTGTGGCCCTACAACTGGTCGTGGGTGACGCCCGAAACGCTCACCGACAGCGTCGACGCGGCCTTCGGAAAAGCGGTGGACTACATCACGCCACACTACGAGGCAATGCGTGCCGCCGGCAAGCCGCTGGTGCTTGAGGAATTCGGATATCCGCGCGACAGCATGGCCTATGCGCCCGGCAGCCCCGTCAGCGGCCGCGATGCGTTCTTCGCCCGTATATTCGACCTTATAGCCACTTCAGGCATGATCAACGGATGCAATTTCTGGGGCTGGGGCGGATATGCCGAACCCGCACACGAAAACTGGCAGCCGTGGGACCCCTACACCGGCGATCCCGCGCAGGAAGCCCAGGGACTCAACTCTGTGTTTGCCGCCGATTCCACCACTTTGGCCATAATACGCAACAGCGTGGACGCAATAAGAAAAGCAAATGAAAAATAAGTGTTTTTTAGCTATAGCGCTTGCGCTCGCCGTGTCGGGGGGCGTGCAGGCCAAAAATCTTAAAGCAGCGATAGACCGCAGCCACGACCTGTGGTGGAACGCTCCCGAACAGCCCGAGCTGAGCATTGCGCTTGTCGACACCGCATCCGCGAAGCCGCGTCAGGCGCAGGTGAGAGTATATGTCACAGCCGACACCATGTCCGGCTGCGTGGTTTTCGACCGCACCTTTGCCGTGAAGGCGCCGCAGACACTCGCTGTGCGTGTGCCGGTGACTGCGCCCGGCTTCTATAAATGCCATGTCGAGGACGACGGCCGCCTCATTGCCGAATCCGTGATAGGCTACGAGCCCGAGTGCGTGGTTTCGCTGCCTGATGCCCGTCCCGATTTCGACGCCTTCTGGGCGCGTGCCAAGGCTGAGCTTGCCGAAGTGCCTGCCGACTATACCCTCGAACTGCTGCCCGAGCTGAGTGGCGAAAAACGCAACGTGTATCTCTGCACTTTCCAATCTTGGGGTGGCGACACCATCAAGGCATGGGTAGCCATGCCTAAGGCTCCCGGTGTGTATCCCGCGCAGGTCTATTACAACGGCTACGGAGGCAAGCCGTGGCGTCTTGACCCCGACGGGCGCCCCGGATGGATCGAGATGGCCACCAGCGTGCGCGGCCAGTATCTGAGCGAGGAAGGCAACAAGTACGGCGACTGGATAAGACACAATCTCGACAAGCCCGATGCCTACTACTACAAAGGCGCCTACATGGACGCCGTGCGTGCCATCGACGTGCTGGAAAAACTGCCCGGCGTGGACCGCGGCCACATGTTTGCCGAAGGAGGCAGCCAGGGCGGAGCGCTCACCATGGCCGCCGCGGCCCTGGCCGACGGACGCCTGCGCGCCATCGCTCCCTACATACCGTTCATGAGCGATTTCCGCGACTATTTCCGCATAGTGCGCTGGCCCGCATCGGCAGTGGAGGAAGCAGCAGCCGCGCTCGGCATGAGCGAGGAGCAGATGTACGACAATCTCACGTATTTCGATATCAAGAACCTCGCCCGTCGCATCACGTGTCCCGTGCTCATGGGCATCGGACTGCAGGACCCCGTGTGCCCGCCGCACACCAATCTCTCGGGCTACAACCTGATAAACGCTCCCAAGCAGCTGCGCATTTATCCCGACTGCGGACATACGGTGGACTATGCCGACTGGAATCCGCGACGCGACGCGTTCTTTGCGCGCTGGTGGTAGCCCGGCCACCGCACTCACACCACCACACGGCGGCGCCACTGAGCAAAGTGGCGCCGTCGTTGCAGATACGCGAGGTCGCTCCCGTGGCTATATGCTTCCTGCTCGAAGGAAATGCGCCGGTAGGCGGTGTGGGCGCGCCCGCCGCACTGCACAAGCCGCAGCAGCCATTCCGACACATACAGCACATAAAACGGCACAAACAGCAGCTCGCGCATCTGCCGGGTGTGTATGCGCTCGTGGATCATAAGCTCCGGGCTGAGCGGCACGCCCTCTCTGACAAACAGCACGCCGAACAGATTCATGGCGCCGTAGCGGCCGAACGGCAAAATATGGTTGCGTATTACTTTCATATGCGTGCAAAGATACACTTATTATCCGAACAAGCGCAGCCCGTGCGGCGTTTTAAGATAAACGTAAAAATTGTCAGCGATGAAAAAATACGGTATCTTCTACGCCACAAGCACAGGTCGCACGGCCCGGGTGGCGTCTGCCATAGCCAAGGCCCTGGGCGTGGCCGACGACGACGTCCACAACGTGGCCGACACGGCGCCTTCCGTGCTCGGCGACTACGAGGTGGCCATACTCGGCTCGCCCACCTATGCCGCCGGCGACATGCAGGCCAACATGGACGATTTCATAGACGGCGCGCAGGCGCTCGATCTCAAAGGCCACAAACTGGCGTTCTTCGGCACGGGCGACGACACCATGGCCCATACCTTCTGCAGCGCAGTAGGCGATATGGCCAAGGCACTCTCCGCCACCGGCGCCGTGCAAATAGGCGAGTTCGACGCCAAGGGCTATGTGTTCGACGACAGCGAAGCGGAGATTGCCCCCGGGGTTTATGCCGGACTGCTTCTCGACTCCGTCAACCATCCCGAACTCGACGCTCCGCGCATAGCCGCCTGGACCGCCGCTTTGCGCGACGAGTGAGCCGCCGCAGCGCGCGCTGCAGCCCATTTCGCGCAGCAGATTTTTGATAGAAAAATATCTTTTTATGTCACTCATGTGCTTGTGGTTAACAAAAATTCAGTAACTTTGCGGAATACTATAAACCATAAGTCACATAGTGTATATGAAAAGAATTTCTATCTTGATTTGCGCGGCCGTATTTGCGTTTTCGGCCGCAGTTTCAGCTTCCGCGTTCGGAAAAGCAAAAATGGGTATTGCCAACCATGTGGGCCTCTCGGCGGGCGTCGGCACCACCGGCATCGGCATCGAGGCAGCCACACCCATATCGCCCTTTGTGCAGGCCCGCGCCGGAGTGCACATCATGCCGGGCATCAAATTCAACGTCAACTCCGATGTCACCATCAACACTGCCTATGGCCCCGAGTATAGCGAGATAGACCTCGACGGCTCGCTCAAGCGACTTCAGGGCTCGCTCATATTCAACGTGTATCCTTTGGGCAACCGTTTCCCGCTGTTCGTGGCCGTGGGCGCTTTCTTCGGAGGAAGCGACATGGTGAAAATCGATGGCTACTGCCCCGGCGTCGACCGGCTCGGCAGCTATGTCGAGGTGGGCGACTACGAGCTGCCGCTCGATGAGCACGGCTACGCCCGCGGCGCCATCCGCACATCGGCGTTCCGCCCTTATCTCGGCATCGGCACCGGCCGTCCCTGCCCTGTGGGACGTCTGAATTTCATGTGGGAACTCGGCCTGCAGTTTCAGAAAAGCCCCTATCTGTGGGACGACATCAACCGCTCCCGTGTGGAACTCAGTGACTATACCAGCGACGACACTTTCCAGAAGATAATGGACAAACTCTCGGTATATCCTGTGCTCAAATTCACCCTTTCGGGCCGTATTTTCTGACGAATCTTAAAAAAAATTAAGGAATAGGCGGCGTGCGCGGTTTTTCTGCGCGCGCCGTTCGGCTTATTGCCAAATCTTGTGTATCTTTGCGCAATAAAACCGCAACTGATGATTTCCCGCATCATAAAAGACGAGAACGTGCGACGCCTGGCCCGTATGCTCGACGAGGCGCAGCGTGTCGTCACCGTGTGCCATATGGGGCCCGACGGCGACGCCGTGGGCTCTTCGCTGGCGTTGGCCCATGTGCTCGACCGCCTCGGCAAGGATGTGCGCTGCATTATCCCCGACGCCACATCTTCGCTGCTGATGCGTCTGCCCGAGGCAAAAGAGATGGTCGACGCATGCCGCCATCCCGATTTCGCCCGGACGCTGCTGCGCGACGCCGACCTGATATTCTGCCTCGATTTCAACGACCCGGCCCGCGTGGACCGTCTGAAGGACGCGCTCCTCGCCGCCAAGGCTCCCAAAGTGATGATAGACCATCACGAGAACCCTTCCGATTTCGCGTCGGTGACCATCTCGCATCCCGAAATGGCCGCCACGTGTTATCTGCTGTTCAGGGTGCTGTGCCGCCTGGAGCTGCTGCCGGAACTCGACGCCACTGCCGCCACACAGCTGCTGGCAGGAATACTCACCGACACCGGCGGCCTGTCCTACAACAGCTCCGACCCGGAACTCTATGTGGTGGTGGCCGAACTGCTGCGCCACGGAGCCGACAAGCCCATGCTGTACAAGCTGCTGTTCAACACTGTCAGTGAAAACTCCATGCGCCTCAACGCCTATGCCGTGGACCGCAAGATGGAGGTGCATCACGACATGGGGGCGGCGCTCATAGCCCTGAGCCGCGCTGAACTTAACCGCTACCACTACAGCAAGGGCGACACGGAAAGCCTCGTCAACAAGCCGCTGGCCATCCCCGGTGTGGTGTACTCGTGCTTCCTGCGCGAAGAGGAACACTACATCAAGGTGTCGATGCGTTCGCAAGGCGATTTTCCCGTCAACGAAATATGCGCCGCGCATTTCGGCGGCGGCGGCCATCTCAATGCCGCAGGCGGTCAGTTCCAGGGCACACTCGAAGAGGCCTGCGACGCTTTCCGCGCGCTCATGAATGAAAATAAGAAAAAATACATAGACAAGAAATGAAAATTTTTCGCAACATAGCCATTGCGGCCGTCGCGCTGTTTGGCCTCGCGCTCAGCTCGTGCGACGACACAAAAAGCTACGCCGAACTGCTTAACGACGAAACGCTTTACGTCAACACCTTTCTCGCAAATCAGAGAGTGATAAACGAGATTCCAGCCGACACCGTGTTTGAAACCGGCACCAACGCTCCGTACTATCGCCTTGACGAAGACGGCACCATGTACATGCAGGTGATCGACGCCGGCACCAAAGGCAATAAAGTGAAGGCCGACGAACTCATTTATTTCCGCTTTACCCGCTACTCGCTCTACAACTACAAGGGCGGCACCCTCACGGGCGGCGTAGGAAACGAAAGCGACCTCGGCTACAGCAACACATCGTTCCGCTACGGCAACTATCAGCTGCAGAGCTCGAGCCAGTGGGGCGCGGGCATACAGTACCCGCTGGCACTCCTGCCGGTGGACTGCGAGGTGAATATTGTGATTAAATCGCAGTACGGCCTCACCAACGAAATAGCCGAAGTGGTGCCCTATCTCTACCACCTGCGCTATTTCCGACCGAAAATCTGAACGTGAAAAACTATAGATAATTTCATAATATGACACTTATAAAATCCATATCCGGCATACGCGGTACCATCGGCGGAGCACCCGGCGACGCCCTCACCGCGCAGGATGTAGTACGCTTTACGGCCGCTTATGCGGCGTTCATAGCCAAAACCACCACGCGCACCTGCCGCACCATAGTGGTGGGCCGCGACGCCCGCCTGAGCGGCGATATGGTGGCGCGCCTTGTGAGCGGCACGCTCATGTCGATGGGTTTCGATGTGGTCAACATCGGGCTCGCCTCGACTCCCACCACCGAAATAGCCGTCACGGCCGAAGGCGCGTGCGGCGGAATCATCATCACTGCCTCGCACAACCCGATGCAGTGGAACGCCCTCAAGCTGCTCAACGAGCACGGCGAGTTTCTCAACGATGCCGAAGGACGCGAGGTGCTGCGCATAGCCGACGCAGGCGAATACGCCTACGCTCCCGTGGAAGCCATAGGCCATGAATATGTCAACACTACCTACAGCCGCCACCACATCGACGCCGTGCTGGCCCTTCCGGCTGTAGATGCCGAGGCCATACGCCGCGCCGGATTCCGCGTGGCCGTGGATGCTGTCAACAGCGTCGGCGGCACCGTGATTCCGCAGCTGCTGCGCGCGCTGGGTGTGAAGGAGGTAGTGGAACTCAACTGCGATGCCACCGGCCGCTTTGCGCACACTCCCGAGCCCATACCCGAAAACCTCACCGGCATAGCCGACCTCATGCGCACGGGTGTGGCCGACGTAGGCTTTGTGGTCGACCCGGATGTGGACCGCCTTGCCATCGTGATGGAAAACGGCGAGATGTTCGGCGAAGAATACACGCTGGTCAGCGTGGCCGACTATGTGCTCGGCCTCACGCCGGGCGCCACCGTCAGCAATCTCAGCTCGTCGCGCGCGCTGCGCGACGTCACTCGCGCGCGTGGCGGCCGATACGAGGCTGCAGCCGTAGGCGAGGTGAACGTAACCACTAAAATGAAGGAGATAGGCGCCGTGATAGGCGGCGAAGGCAATGGCGGAGTGATATATCCCGAACTCCATTATGGCCGCGACGCGCTCGTGGGCGTGGCCCTGTTCCTCACGCTTCTGGCCAAGAGCGGCAAGACTGTGAGCGAGCTGCGCGCAGGCTACCCTCCCTATTCCATCTACAAGACCAAAGTGTCGCTTGCGCCTACGCTCGACATCGATGCTCTGCTTGAGGCTGTGAAGGCAAAATTCGCAGGCGAGGAAATCACCGACATCGACGGCGTCAAAATAGATTTCGCCGACTCGTGGGTGCACCTGCGCCGCAGCAACACCGAACCAATAGTGCGTGTCTACGCCGAGGCTGCCACCCCCGAAGCTGCCGAAAAGCTCGGCGAAGAGGTGAAAGCCATCATCACCGGCATGCTCTGAGCATACATCCCGCGCTAAAGCATAGCAAAGCCCCGGCAAATCGCTGCGCCGGGGCTTTGTCGTGTTTCGGCGAGAGTTGCCGAAGGGGGTAGGTGGCAAAACAAGCGGGGCTGCGCCGGTCGGCGCAGCCCCGCTGTGGTTGGTGATTGCGGGTTAGTTTTCGAACTCAATGAGGAGCGCGTCCGTGCCCACCACGTCGCCGGGTTTCACGAAGATGCGCTTCACGGTGGCTTCGCGCTCGGCGGTCACGTCGTTTTCCATCTTCATGGCCTCGTAGACGAGAAGCACGGTGTTTTTGCCCACCTTGTCGCCGGGCTTGACATTGACCTCAATCACGCGGCCACCCATAGGAGCGGAGATGGTGGGGCCGGTGACGGGTTCCTGCGGCACCTCGGGTTCTGCAGCCGCTTTTGCAGCCGCTTCTTCGGCAGCCTTGGCCTGGAAAGCCTCACCGCGACGCTTGGTGAGGTAGGGCTTGGCCACGTTGGGCAGCAGTTCGAGCAGCAGTTCTTCCTCACGGTTCTGTGCAAGTTTCACGCCGCCCATATCTGCGAGCACGGGGTTTTCGGGGCGCTTGTAGGAGTCCACGTCGTAGGGTTTTTCTACAGGCGAGCCGGTGATGCGTTCGCGGAAAGCCGGGTCGATAGCCACAGGGGTGTGGCCGTATTCGCCTTTCACGAGCGATATGAACTCATTGCTCTTGGTGGTATAGTCGGGCTTGCCGTTGCGGCGGTCGATGGCCACCATCACAGCCTGCGAGCCCACAATCTGGCTCGTGGGGGTAACGAGCGGCACCAGGCCGGCATCGCGGCGCACCATGGGGATGAGGCGCATGGCGTCGTCCAGCAGGTCGTCGGCCTTGAGGGCTTTGAGCTGAGCCACCATGTTGGAGTACATGCCTCCGGGCACCTCTGCCTCTTTGACCAGTTCGTTGGGTTTCGGGAATCCGAAATACTGTTCGATAGCGTGGCAGGCGTCGAGCAGGGCGGCTTCGTCGCCGGCTTTTGCAGCCTCGACTGCGCGGTTCACCTGCGCTTCGATTTCTGCGGGCAGCTTGTCGGTGAGCGGGTCGAACTCGCGGGGCATGCGGTCCTTGTTGAGGTCGAACGCGGCGAGCGACTTGCGTGCTTCGAGCAGCTGCTTGCGTATGGCGCCCACGGCTTCCATGTTGACGTCGATTTCCACGCCGAGCTTATTGGCGAAGAGATATACCAGCTCTATGGCGGGAGCGGCCGAGCCGCCTCCGAACCACCAGATGTTGGTGTCGAGGATGTCCACGCCGTTCAGAATGGCCATGATGCTTGCAGCCAGACCGTAGCCCGGGGTGCAGTGCGTGTGGAAATCCACGTCAACTTTCAGAGTGGCTTTGAGCTTGGATATGATGCTTGCGGCGCGCAGCGGGTTCACCAGGCCTGCCATGTCCTTGAGGGTGATGATTTTTGCACCGAGCGCTTCCATCTGTCTGGCTTTCTCCACGAAATACTCGTCGGTGAAGATTTGCTCGGGCATCTGGGGCTTGGCGCCGAAAAGGCGGGCGAAGAATCCGGGCTGGGGCAGAGTGGCGGGGTCGACTTTGGGGTCGACGGTATAGCACACGGCACCGTCGGCTATGCCGCCGAGCTCATTGATGAGGCGTATGCTTTCCTTTACGTTGTCGATGTCGTTGAGCGCGTCGAATATGCGCATCACGTTCAGACCGTTGGCGATAGCTTCCTTGTAGAATCCTTCGAGCACATAGTCGGGGTAGGGCTTGTAGCCGAAGAGATTGCGGCCGCGCGAGAGGGCCGAAAGCAGCGAGCGGCCTTTCATGGCCTTGGAGCAGGCGCGGAGGCGGTCCCACGGCGATTCGTCGAGGTAGCGCATCACGGAGTCGGGTACGGCGCCGCCCCATACTTCCATGATGTAGAAACCGGCGTTCTCATACAATGGCAGGAGCTTGTCTATCTCATTTTGGCTCAGGCGCGTTGCGAAGAGCGATTGCTGACCGTCGCGAAGCGTAAGGTCGCGAATTTTGAGTTTTCGCATTTCCATATCTATTGTCTTTGGTGTGTAACTAATGCAAAATTACATTAAATTGTCGAATTACGGAAATATTTCCGTAATTATTTTGCACCGTGTTGCTCCCTTATTTGTTGAACAGAGTCTTTATGGAACCGATGGACGACAGCACCGACGATGCCTCGTAGGGCACATAGACGGTCTTGTTGTCCTTGCCTGAGGTCATTTCGCGCAGGGTTTCGATATATTTCATGGCGAGCATGTAGGTGGCGGGGTCGGTCTGCGACGTGCTCACGGCCTGCGCCACGCGCAGTATGGCGTCTGCTTCGGCCTGTGCGTTCAGTATGATGGCCTGCGCCTCGCCTTCGGCGCGCAGTATTTCCGACTGCTTCACGGCTTCGGCCTGGTTGATGCGCGAGGCTTTTTCGCCTTCCGAGCGTAGTATCAGCGAGCGTTTTTCGCCTTCGGCGTTAAGGATTTCGGCGCGGCGGTTGCGTTCGGCCTGCATCTGTTTTTCCATGGCCACGCGCACGCTTTCGGGAGGTGTGATGTCCTGAAGCTCCACGCGGTTCACCTTCACGCCCCATTTGTTGGTGGCCTCGTCGAGTATCACCTGCAGTTTGCTGTTGATGGTATCGCGCGAGGTGAGTGTTTCGTCGAGTTCGAGCTCGCCTATCACATTTCGCAGCGATGTCTGTGTGAGTTTTTCGATGGCGTTGGGCAGGTTGTCTATCTCATAGACGGCTTTCTTAGGATCCACTACCTGGAAATAGAGCAGGGCGTTGATTTCGGTGGTCACGTTGTCGCGCGTGATTACCTGCTGCGACGGAAAGTCGTAAACCTGTTCGCGCAGGTCAATGACCGGCGATGTGGTGGTGCGCACATACACGCGGCCGCCCACGCCGGTTTCGATACGGCGCGTGTAGATGGTCTTGGGTTTGTCGATGAAAGGGATAATGAAATTGAGGCCGGGGCCGAGCACGCTGTGGAAGCGCCCGAGGCGCTCCACCACGCATGTTTCCGACTGAGGCACCACGCGCACACCGGCGGAGATGATCACGATGGCGAGCACTACAAGCACGCCGGCAAAGATTAACGAACTGATTTCCATAATTAATATAAGGTTTGAGGTTTGGAGTTGCTTGTGGGGCGCGCGGATGCGCGGGGGATGCTATTTTCTGGCGTAGGCCGTGGTGGCTACGTCGTTGGAAATCTGCGGCTGCATGCCGGCCGTGTCGACCGATGTGGGCGGCGCATATGGCGGAAACGCAGCCAGATAGGCGCCGCGGCGCGTATGCAGCACGAACGCGCGCAGCCGCTCGGCACCCGGCCTGCTGCCGCGTATGGCCTGCACTATGCGCTCGCGCACACCCATCGCCGACGGGTTCAGGCCGCTGAAATCGGCTTCCAGCACGGGCATGGAGTCTGTTCGGCAGTCGTCGAGCGGGCGGAAATAGAAGCCTTCGCCGCGATACATGCCTGCGGTGCCGGGCACGCGCCTCGAGGGCTCGAACAAGCGCTCGGGGTGGTTGATGAGGGCGTCGTAGTCGGCCGGCGACAGCGTCACGGGCAGGCGGTCGTAGCGGCCGGCGTATGCGGCATATGCTATGGTGCAGTAGCTGTACGGGTGAAAGCCTATGTGGGGTTGGTCCACAAAACCGGCCAGCAGGGCGCTCACGGCCGGATATTGCGGCAGCGCATACACGCCGTCGGGCGACGACAGATACGTGTGCATGCTGTCGGTGTATATGGCGTAGCGCTGCCTGTCGGCGCGCGCCACGGCGCCGATATGTGCGGCCAGCAGCGCCAGAAGGACCATATACAGCCCTGCGGCCGGCAGGCGGCGCAGCCGCGGAAGCCTTATGCGCGCCGATTGCCAGGCACGCACGGTCAGCAGCAGCGATGTGAGCTCCACGCAGGTGAGCGACGCATGGTGCGTGTGGGCATAGACACTCATGCCCACGCCCGTAGACCACGCGAAGCACAGCATGGCGTGCGCGCGCACGAACTCGCCTATGCGGAGGCGGCGGCACGCGCACAGCGCGCCTGCCGACACGAGCAGCACCCAGAACAGTCGCGCGTGGGCGTAGCAGAACGGCAGAGTGGACAGCACGTGGCGCAGGCCATCCTCGCCGTGTTCGCCCATGCGGCTGAATGTGCCCGGGGCGAATGTGACAAGAGCTGTGCCGGCCCACAGCGATATAGTGAGCACTCCCGAGGGGCCGCGCGGAAACCGACGCTCGACACACAGCGGATACAGCGCGAACGCCGCCGAAAGGGGTATGGCGAACGCTTCGTTGCTCCATCCGGCCGACAAGCCGGCTATGGCCGCGGCTATATAATCGCGCGCGCCGCCCTGCGCCGATGCTCCCCAGTGGCGCCGCAGAAGCAGCACGGCCATGAACATGGCGGCCGGCCAAAGGTAGTTGAGAGCGAACGCTACGGCAAACCACGGGCCGAGCCGCGTGTCGATGGTGCCCGGAAACATGTACAGCACGGCCGCCACAACAAGCAGCCACACCCACGGGCGGCGCCATCGGCTGCCAGCCAGGTAGCGCACTGTCAGGACAATGAATGTAAGAAATACTATGGTGTTGGCTACGCCGAAGGCTTTGTAGCCGAGTATGCCGTCGAAAATCTGCACGCACACATGCACCGGCCCGCGGCCGTTGACGTGCATGTAGTGGTAGGCCTGCGACTCGGCCACATCGCTCAGGCCGGCAATAGGGCGCAGCAGGCGCGGGTCGTTGAACTCGTGCGGGCCGTAGACGTTGCGGTAGAGCAGGTCGTCGATGGTATAGTCGCGGTTTGAGCTCAGCGCGAAGCATCCTGCCGCAGCTACCAGCAGGGTCAGAAAAATCAGAGCTGCGTTCAGTTTCATCCGGCCGTGCCGCTGACTTTCTCCACCGTAAGGACTATACTGTCGTAGGAGTGTATGCGCACATGCTCTCCCACGGTGAAGCTGTCGGAGGGATTGAGCGCGCGTGCCTGCCAGTTGTCGCCGTAGGCCATGACGCGCCCCATTTGTCCGGGTTCGATGGACTTGACCACGCGCGCCTGCGTGCCCACCAGCGCATCCATGCCTGTGCGCGCCGCGCCTCCGCGTTCGGCCGCCTGATGGTGCATGCGCTTGAAGTACGGTACAAGAACTATATACGCCACCACGGCCGAGAGCGCCGACAGCGACATCTGCGCCGCCACTCCCGCACCGCACAGCGATGCCACCAGAGCCACGACGCAGCCGATGGCAAGACACAGAGTCCAGACCATCTGAGAGAGTATTTCGACAGTCATCAGCACCGCCGCGACTGTCAGCCAAAGAATCCATGCTGTCATAATGCCGTAAAGTTAGTTAAAATGTTTCAATACGGCAAGCACGGGACGCTATTTCTGCGATTTTGTCTTGGCTTTTGTCTTGGCGGCCGCAGCCAGCAGTTCGGGCGTGAGGCGTGTGCCGGTGTCGTTGATGCGCACGCGGTTCAGCTCGGCAGGGCTAAGCCGGTGCGCGCTTTCAGTCGGTTTCGGCTGAGCCGGTGTCGCTGTCGTTGTCATCGTGCAGATATTTTATCAGGTTTGAATACTTGCTCAGCACCAGCAGCGCGGCCACGTAGACGGCTCCGAGCGCAAAAAACGATATGTGCGGCGGCCATGCCCCGCTGAAGCTCCCTCCGAAGAGATAGCAGAAAAACAGCAGCCACAGCGTGGCCTGCACGCCCACGCACAGTGTGCACCAATGGTGTGCCACGAAGCGCTGATACGTGATGCTCCACACGGTGTAGGGCAGGCAGCACGCGTTTATGAGCGCAAGGTCGTGTATGCGATCGGGATACAGAAGCAGAGTCAGCAGGCTCACGCCGAAATACGCCAGGCCCACCTCGCTCCAGTGGAATATGCCGAGAAACGTGGATGCGTCCGTGGCGAGAATCTTGTCGCAGCCGCCTTCCTGAAGCACCCCGCACACTGTGTCGCTCATGCGCGTGTGCACCCCCGCGGTCTTCTGCACGAGCATGAACGACAAGGCCAGGCCTGCCGTGTCGAGCAGCGTAAGGGCCACAGTGTACCACCGCCCCTCGAGCCCGTGCGCCACAAACATGTAGCCAAACACAGCAGCGAGCGCTATCCACACTCCCGCGTCGCGCAGGCGCGTCATGATTTCCAGGAAGCGGTGGCGGCGGTAGCCCGGCTCGCACGCCTGCGGACCCGCCTCGGCGAGCAGCACTATGCCCGTCCAGGCGTCGGTGAAGTCGTCGAGGCGGGCCTGCTCGCGCTTTCCCTGCGTGGTGTAGCTCACGCTGTCGGGGCCCACACGCTCCACTATCACCATGTCGCCCGTCTGCGTCTGCGCCACAAACGGCGGTTTCAGCTCTGCTATCTCGCCTTTGTCGGCTATCGCGTAGCCGCGGGCGTCGACGCCGTAGCTTTGCAGGAGTTTCGACAGCCCGAACAGCGTGCGGAACGGCATGCGCGCGTACTGCCGGTCGCTGTAGCCGCAGGTATGGCGCACGCCGAGGTCCTGCAGCCAGTCGGAAAACAGGCTTGCGGGAGAGGAAGACATGGCCCGTGGCGTTTATTCGTAACCGTTTTCGAGGTACTTGTCGACGGTGCGCAGCAGTACCTCGCCTTCTATCTCGCCGCTCTGGCGCCACATCTCGCGGCCGTTGCGGTAGATGATGAACGTGGGCACGCTTTCCACCCCGGCCTCCGAGGCAGCTTCCTGCTCTTTGTCGATATCGAACTGATACACGGGCACCTGGTCGCCGAGCAGTTCCTTTACCTGCTCTACTATGGGCATCATGCGCCGGCAGTGGGGGCACCACGAGGCGTAGAATTCAACAAGCACCGTGCCGGTGCTGCCTATTAAGGATTGATAGTTCATGAGGCAAGTGTTTTGAGGTTTGTGATATACAAACAACACCTATACACGCCTCATTGTTGAAAACGGCGCATCAGCGTTTGCGGCGCAGCACCATGGCGCAGCGAGCCGGCAGGTACAGCCGCAGCCATTCCACGCCGTGCGGCGTGTACAGCGGGTCGGACTGCGTGAGGTGCTCCACCTTTTCGTCTACATTGCCATAGCCTCCGAATTCGGGGCTGTCGGTGGTGAGCACCGTGCGGTAGCTGCCGCCGGGGGCCAGGATGCCATAGCCGTCGAAGCTCTTGAACGGATTGAAATTGAACACAAACACGAAATCGCCGCGCATGAACGCCAGCACCTGGTCGTCGTCCTTCTCCCACAGCTTCCTTACGGGCAGCGACTGGAAGTTGTGCACATGGCTCACGAGGTGAATCATAGCGTTGTCGAAATCGTTGAGATAGACATATTTCAGCTCGTCGCGGTCCACGAGGTCCCATTGCCTACGTGCGTACTTATAGCTCCATCCGTTGCCTTCGCGCGGAAAGTCTATCCATTCCGGGTGTCCGAATTCGTTGCCCATGAAGTTCAGATAGCCGCCGTTGATGGTGGCGAGTGTCACAAGGCGTATCATCTTGTGCAAAGCGATGCCGCGTGCCACCGTCATATCGTCGTCGTCCTTCATCATGTGCCAGTACATCTTGTCGTCGATAAGGCGGAAAATCACTGTTTTGTCGCCCACGAGCGCCTGGTCGTGGCTCTCCACGTACGAGATGGTCTTTTCGTCGGCCCGTCGGTTCGTGAGCTCCCAGAATATGGAGGTCGGATGCCAGTCCTCGTCTTTTTTCTCTTTCAGAGTCTTTATCCAGTAGTCGGGTATGCCCATGGCCATTCGGTAGTCGAATCCGATGCCGCCGTCGGCCACCGGCACAGCCAGTCCGGGCATGCCGCTCATCTCCTCGGCTATGGTGATGGCGTGGCGGTTGACGGCGTGTATCAGCTTGTTGGCCAGCGTGAGATAGGTTATGGCGTTGGTGTCCTGGGCGCCGTTGTAGTAGTCGGCATAGCTGCCGAACGCCTGTCCGAGGCCGTGGTTGTAATACAGCATAGAGGTTACGCCGTCGAAGCGGAAACCGTCGAAGCGGTATTCCTCCATCCAGTATTTGCAGTTGCTGAGCAGAAAGTGCAGCACCTCGTCTTTGCCGTAGTCGAAACACAGCGAGTCCCACGCCGGATGCTCCCTGCGCGGGCCCTCGTAAAAGTAGAGAGTGCCCGTGCCGTCGAGTTTTCCGAGGCCTTCAGCCTCGTTTTTCACGGCATGGCTGTGCACAATGTCCATAATCACGGCGATGCCGGCCTCGTGGGCCGCGTCGACGAGCGCTTTCAGCTGCTCGGGGGTGCCGAAGCGGCTCGATGCCGCGAAGAAATTGCTCACGTGGTAGCCGAACGAGCCGTAGTAGGGATGCTCCTGTATGGCCATGATCTGTATGGCGTTGTAGCCGTCGGCGGCGATGCGCGGCAGCACGTTCTCGCGGAACTCGTCGTAGCTGCCCACGCCTTCGCGTTCCTGCGCCATGCCTATGTGGCACTCATATATGAGCAGCGGTTTGGTGTCGGGCACGAAAGCGCCAGTGCGCCATGCGTAGTCCTCGTCGGGCTGCCACACCTGGGCCGAGAATATGGCTGTCTTCTCGTCCTGCACCACACGCGTGGCGTAGGCGGGTATGCGCTCGCCGCTGCCGCCGGGCCAGTGCACCATCATTTTGTACAGCTGGCCGTGGCGTATGTCGTCCGGCCCCAGGCGCAGCTCCCACACGCCGGAATCGCTGATGCGTGTGGCTGCATATTTCAGTTGCTCCTGCCAGCCGGAGAAATCGCCTGTGAGCACGAGTGCGGTAGCGTTAGGCGCCCACTCGCGGAACACCCACGAGCCGTCGGCCTCGCGGTGCAGTCCGAAATAGCGGTGCGCGTTGGCGAAATCCTTGAGCGAGCCGGCCTCCCGTGTCAGCTCCTTTTCCTTGCGCAGCGCGTCGGCATGGCGCCCCTCTATGGCTGCCGCGTACGGCTCAAGCCAGGGGTCGTCGCGCAATATCGGCAATACTTTTTTTCGGGGCGCTGATTTGGCCTTCCGGGTGGTCTTTGTGGCGGCTTTCCCTGCTTTCGGGGCGGTGGCCTTGGGCTTTGTGCTCATTTGGAGATCGGTTTTTAGAACACAACAAAGATAAGCATTAATTTTTCAAACTCACAATTATTTTTCCGAAATCAGCTCGAGCGCGGCTCTGTATTTGGCCATTGTGGAAGCCTTTCTGATGGCTTTGGCCGCTTTGGCGCCTATCTCGGCGGCGGGATACTCCCAGAACTGCCTCATGGATGCCAGCACCGGCGCGTCGCCGCACGAGAGTCCGCTGCGGCGCTCAAACACCCTGCGGTGCATTTCGAGCAGGCAGCCGATGCGCTGCGAGCGCGGCCACTCCCGGCCTTCGCGCCATTCTGCGGCCAGCGACGGCCGGGCTGCCAGTCCGCGTCCGAGCATCACTCCCGCCACCCGTGGCATGGCGGCGCGTGCCTCGATGCCGGCGGCATCGATTATGTCGCCGTTGAATATGATGGTGTGCGGGATGGCCTCGGCCGCTTCCGCAAAGGCGTCGGCATGGAGTTCGCCGCCATACTGCTGCTGCGCCGTGCGCGGGTGTATGGCCACATGGCTAAGGCGCATGGCCGACAATGCCGCGAGCGCGTCGCGCCATCCGTCGGGCTGCTGCGTGCCGAGGCGCATTTTCACGGAAAAATCCACCGCCGTCAGCTGCTGCGTGCGCAGGGCCACCTCTTCCAGCAGCTCTGTGCGCGCCAGGGTGCCCGCGCCGCGGCCGCGGCGCACCTGCGGCGGAAACGGGCAGCCGAGGTTGAGGTCGATGCGGCTGTGGCCCATGCCGGCAAGGGCATCGGTCAGGCGGTCGAATTCGTCGATGTCGCGGAATATAATCTGCGGCACGGCGCGTGCGGCGCCGTCGGCTCCGGGCGCAGCCTCGCGCAGGTCGCGCCGGCGTATCTCGCCGTGCTCTATGCGCACAAAAGGTGTGAAATATACGTCTATTCCGCCGTAGACTTCGGCGTGGGCCTCGCGCCATGCCGCATCAGTGATGCCTTGCAGCGGGGCGGCCATTATTATGCTTGAGCCGTTATCTGCCATTTGCCAGAACTGTGATAGTGTTTTGCATGGCCAAAATTAGCAAATATTTACGAACCGACGCATCCGCATGGTCCGAAAATATAGCCGTTCCGATTGTTGCGGGCACCCTCGCGTCACCCTCTAAAAATGTATGTGAAGATGTTTTTTTCTGTTAATTGGGTCGGATTTCAAATTTATTTGCTAATTTTGGAGCCTGTGCGCGTGCGCACTCATATTATTTATCAAACCAGATTATGGAAATGAACGAATCCTCCTTGGGCGCAAAAGCCGCCGAGGAAATCCTCACCCCGGCACCCGAAACGTGTGCCGAAGCACCCGACGCAGCAGCCGAAGCCGCCGTCGAGATGGAAACCGCCGACGCTGTGCGGCAGGAAGAACTTATCGAAGAGGCGCATGCCGAAGGCGCGTCCCACCGCCCGGCCACGGCCGAGGATGTAATAGCCTGCGCCTGCGAAATCCTGGCACGCGAGGCCGCCGACATCAGCGGCGACGATGTGCGCCGCCTGCGTTCGCTGTGGCTGGCCGTAAAGCCCGAGCCCGAGCTCGACGAAGAAGGGCAGCCCACGGAGGAGGCTGTGGCTGAAGCCACGCGCCGGGAGGAAATGTTCGCAGCCATACTGACGCAGATTCGCGACAAGCGCGCTGCGTGGACTGCCGAGCAGGAAGCCCTGCGTGCGGCAAATCTGGCACGCAAGAATTCCATAATCGACGAGATAGCGGCATTGGCCGAGGACACCGACAATGTGAACCGCACATTCCCGCGCTACCGCGAGCTGCAGGACGAGTTCAACGCCATCGGAGAGGTGGAGCCCACGGAAGAAACAGCCGTGTGGAAACGCTTTCAGGACGCCCGCGAGCGCTTCTCCGACAACCTGAAAATCAACAAGGAACTGCGCGACTACGATTTCAAGAAGAATCTCGACAGCAAGACCCTGCTGCTCTCCGAAGCCGAGGCGCTGGCAGACGAAGAAGACGTGATCACGGCCTACCGCCGCATGCAGGAACTTTACAACAAGTGGCGCCAGATAGGTCCTGTGGCCAAAGAACTGCGCGACGAGATATGGGAAAAATTCTCTGCCGCGCGCGCAGTGGTGTCGAAGCGCTATCAGGCGCATTTCGAAGAGCGCAAGGCTCGCGAGGCCGAGGCCGAGGCCGCCAAGACCCTGCTCTGCGAAAAGGTAGAGGCCATAGACGTGGCCGCTCTCAAGGGCTTCAACGCATGGGAAAAGGCCACGGCGGAGATTCAGGCGCTGCAGAGCGAGTGGCGCGAGCAGGGCTTTGCGTCGCGCAAGGCCAACCGCGACCTGTTCGGCCGTTTCCGTGCCGCATGCGACGCGTTCTTCGCCGCTAAGGCGGAGTATTTCCGCAACACGCGCGAGCAGCTGGCTGCCAATCTGGCCGCCAAGACGGCACTCGCCGACGAGGCCGAAGCGCTGAAGGACAGCACCGACTGGAGCAAGGCCGGCGCGCGCTTTGTGGAGATGCAGCAGCAGTGGCGCGAAATAGGCCCGGTGGCCAAGCGCAACAGCGACGCCGTGTGGCGCCGCTTCATGGATGCGTGCAACCATTTCTTCGAGCAGAAGAAAAAGGCCGGCAGCGGACGCCGCAGCGAGGAAAACGCCAATCTGGCCGCCAAACGCGCTCTGGTGGAGCGTCTGAACGCCCTCACGCCCGACATGCCGCGCGCCGAGCTGCAGGAAGCCATCAAAGCCGTGCAGGACGAGTGGCAGACCATAGGCCACGTGCCTTTCCGCGAGAAGGACAAGGTGTATGAGCAGTATCGCGCACGTATCGACGAGCTGCGCGACGGCATCAGCAACTCGCGCCGCCGCGAGCGCCGCGAGCAGTTCGCCGGCGCGGTGGCACGCATGGACGGCAACGGCGCCGACCGCGAACGCGACCGTCTGGCGCGTGTGCTTGAAGCCAAGCGCTCGGAGCTGCGCACGCTCGAAAACAATCTCGGCTTCCTCAATGCCAAGAGCAAGAGCGGCAACTCGCTGCTGCGCGATCTCGAACGCAAGACCGAGCGTCTGCGCGAAGATATCGCCGAGATAGCCGAGAAGTTGAAAATGCTTTAATTACGGCCAGCCATGCTGCTCGGTAGCCTTTCGCTGCGCGGGCGCCATATTCCGGCCATATTCGCTATGGCGGATATGGTGCTGGTCAACGTCCTGTTCGGCATCGTGTGCGCGATATATCCGCACACGGCCGACGGTGGCGACATGCGCCTGCTGTGGATTCTCGTGAACCTGTGCTACCTGCCCGAACTGTGGTGGGGGCTGCGCAGGGGCATGCAGCGCGCTCTGATGCTCGACACCGTGGCGCGCCAGGCGCTGAGCGACGTGGCCCTGCACGGCCTGTTTTTCCTGTCGTCGATAGCGCTGCTGCGCATCAGCGGTCTGTCAATGCGTGCGCTTGTCGTGTTCTACGGCATGATGTTCGCGGGCATGATGCTGCTGCGTCTGGGCACTCGTGCGCTGCTCAAGCACTACAGGCGCCGGGGCCACGGCTACGCCCGCGTAGTCATAGTGGGAGCCACTCCCACCGGCGTAAGGCTTGCGTCGGAACTGCGTCGCGACGCCGGCTACGGCTACCGCCTGCTGGGTTTTTTCGACGACGGATGCCCCGACGGCTTCAGCGACAACTACGTGGGGCCGGTGGACTGCCTGCCCGAATTCCTGCGGCGCGAGCGTGTGCACCAGGTGTTCTACTGCCGCGGCGGCAACGGCGAGGGGCTGCACGCAGCCGAAGTGCTGCGCATGGCCGATGAGGCCGGAGCCGAATTCTTCTTCGTGCCCGCGCTGTCGCGCTATGTGCAGCGCGCCATGCAGCTGGCCACGGTGGGGCAGATGTCGGTGCTGGGCGTGCGCCCGAATCCGCTGAAATCGCGCCTCAACCGCATGGTGAAGCGCTCGTTCGACCTTGCTGTCAGCGGCGTGTTCCTGTGTGTTTACCCGGTGATATACGCCATAGTGGGCACGGCCATAAAGCTGTCGTCGCCCGGGCCGGTATATTTCCGCCAGGAGCGCACCGGCTACCACGGCCGCAGCTTCACGTGTCTTAAATTCCGCACCATGCGCGCGAGTGCCGACGCCGACACGCGTCAGGCTTCGGCCGGCGACGAGCGCGTGACGCGTCTGGGGGCGTTTCTGCGCCGCACGAGCATCGATGAGCTTCCGCAGTTTGTGAACGTGTGGCGCGGCGACATGTCGATAGTGGGGCCGCGGCCCCACATGCTGCGCCATACCGACGACTACAGCCGCCTTATCGAGCACTACATGGCGCGCCACGCCGTGAAGCCCGGCATCACCGGCTGGGCGCAGGTGACTGGGCTGCGCGGACCCACCGACGAGCTATGGAAGATGGAGCGCCGTGTCGAGGCCGATGTGTGGTACATCGAAAACTGGACTCTGCTGCTTGATATCAAAATCGTGTTCCGCACCATAATCAACGCCCTCAGAGGCGACTCCAACGCCCTGTGACGCGTGCGGCCCGGAACGGGTTCAGAACGGATAGCCGATGGCGAGGTGAAACGCCAGTGAGTTTTTGAACGACGTCATGTTGTAGTATCCGCGGCGCTCCGTGTCGTAGGGCGCGTGTATGCCTATGCCCAGGTCGGCGCGCACCACAAGTATGCTTATGTCGAGGCGCAGGCCGGCGCCGGTGCCGAGCGCCAGGTCCTTGAAAAACGACGATGCGCGCAGCTTGCCGCCCGGACGCAGAGGGTCGGTTTTGAGCAGCCACACGTTGCCGGCGTCGAGAAACACGGCGCCGTGGAGCGGGCCGAACAGCGGGAAGCGCAGCTCGGTGTTGGCTTCGAACTTGAAGGTGCCTGTGCGGTCGAAATACTCTTCGGGCGTGCCCTCGGGAGCGCGGTAGCTTCCCGGGCCTATGCTGCGTACGGTGAACGCGCGCACGCTGTTGGCGCCACCCACGTAGAACTGCTCGGAGTAGGGCACCTCTGATGCGTTGCCGTAGGCATGGGCTGCGCCCGCCGCCACGCGGCTCACCAGCCATATGTCGCCGCTTGTGATGCGCCGGCCCCACACGAGCTGTGCCTGCCCTTTCACAAACTGCGAGAACGGGGTGCCGAAAAGTTTCTTCTCGCCACGCTTGCCGAACGCGCGGTAGGCGGCCCAGAAGATGTTGCCGGCTTCCTGCACCGTGAACGTCCAGTTGAGCGTGTTGTCGCGGCCGAAGGCGCGGTCGTAGGTGTATGTGTAGGCCATCTGCGGTATGAACTGGCTGCGGAAGCTCTGTGCCACGGCCGGATTGGCCGCCATTATGCTGTCGAACTCGGCGGTGCGCCGCATGGTCTTGGTGTAGGACAGCTTGAAGAGTGTGAGCGTGTTGCTCACGTAGCGCCGCAGGCGCCAGTCGTAGTTTATGGATGCGTTGAACTGCGCCATCCTGAAATAGTGCGGCCTGTTGAGCAGCTCGGCGTTGAGCTGAAAGCGGGTCCAGTTGAGGTTGAAGCGGCTGCGCGGGATGAAGCGCGGAGCCAGCAGGCGCGGGAAGGCCAGCGATGCTGTGAGCCCCGCCTCGTAGCTGTTGAATACGGAGCTGCTGCCGCGGCCGGTCTGCCACTCGTATGCGCCGGTGAGCTGCAGCGACAGCTGCTCGCCGCCTCCGAAGAGATTGCGGTTGGTGAGGCCTACGGTCAGCCCCGGGCCTATGTAGCTGTTGCTTTTGGACGTGGCGTTCACCTCAAGGGTGGCCTCGAGCGGGGAGTCGAACGTGCAGTCCACATCCACATTGAGTATGGCTTCGCCGCGTGCATAGGCGGCGGAGTCGGGCTGCGCCGATATGTTGATGGCGCTGAATATGCCCATGCGCGAGAGATTGCTCTGCGTGCGGTCCATGTTGCGCACGCTGAAAATGCGTCCCGGGCGGAACACCACACACTCGGGTATGAGCTTGCGGCGCAGGCGCGACGGCTGCATCTGTATCAGCGTGGCGCGGGATGTGGCTATGGTGTCGGGAGTGCCGCCGCCCTGCCTGCGGAAGGTGCGCACGGTCACATGGCCGGTGGTCCAGCGCCGCAGGGCGAATTTAGGAGCGTTGTCGGCCACCGTCATGCGCAGGGCTATGTGGCCCGGACGCTGTATGCTGTCGGCCAGATATTCTATGTATTCGGGGCTGAAGAAATAGTAGCCGCGGTTTCGCAGAGCGTTGGTGATGCGTGTGCGTGCCACTCCGAGCGAGTCGGTGCTGTAGCGCGGACGGCCCGAGAGATACGAGTCGCGCGCGGCTACCGAGTCGATGAGGTGATACAGGTGGCACGTGTCGGGCAGCAGCTGTATGGTGTCAATGGGAAACGGCGTGCCGGGCTGCACGGTGTATTGTATGGCCGCCTTTTTCGACCCTTCTTTGGTGATGAGTTCGTAGGTGGCTTTGCCGTGGAAGTAGCCGTTGTTGTCAAGCAGCTCGTCTATCATGTGCGTGCGCACCTCGGGGCGCACTTCGCTGATGAGCACGGGCTCCTCCACCAGCTTTTCGTACAGCCAGTGCTTGAGGCCTTTGGAGTCGGGATTCCAGTTGTTGTAGACCCACAGCCCGAGCGGAAACGGGTATCGCCAGTCGAGAATCTTCAGATAGTTGTTCGGTGCGGCGAACACGGCGTTGCCGATACCCTCCTTCAGGCCTTCGGGCAGCATGTCGGGGCGGCCGGCCGAATCGGCCGGCATGTGGTACAGCACTTTTTTATTGCCGGTGAAGAGATGTTCACCCTCGGGTATGCGTCGGGTGGTGGAGCAGGCTGCGAGCATCAGCACTGCTGCCGTGGCGGCTGCTATGTGGCGGAGGCGGGTAGGCATGGATGTGATGTGGTGCGTGTGCATATGTGATGATATGCAAACAAGCATCCGGCATGTTTTGTTGCTGCAAAGGTAAGCCAAAGCGTCCGAAAAACAAAAAAAGTGGCGGTGCGAAATCGCCCGCGGCATTTTTTAGTTGCACGGTTAGGCGGAAAATGTTAATTTTGCGCCAGACAATACAAGAGGGGTGCCCGCATGCCGGACATGGCGGGCTGAGATTATACCCTATGAACTTGATGCGGTCAGTACCGCCGAAAGGACTTGTTCATAGCCTTGATTTCGGGCGTGTGGCGCCCCGTAATGTATTCATATTTAAAGGCTATGGTCATGAAAATCTACATCAACAATTCTGAAATTGAGCCGTCGGCCGGATGTGCCACCGTGCTCGATGTGCTGCGGCAGCAGGGGCTCGACACCGACGGCGTGGCCGTGGGTATCGGCGGCCGTGTGCTGCCGCGCAGTCAGTGGTCTGAAACGCCGCTTGCCGAAGGCATGCGCATCACCGTCATTCGCGCCGTGTGCGGAGGATGATGCGCGTGGTGGTGATCACCGACACGCCGTTTCGCAGCGGCGAGGCGGAGGCTATACGGCGGCTGCTCGAAAGCGGCGCCGCATGGCGTGTGCATCTGCGCAAGCCCGGATGTGCCGAGGCCGACATGAGGCGCCTTGTGGAGGCGCTTCCGAAGGGGCTGTGGCCGCGCCTGAGCCTGCACGACTGCCGCCATCTCGCAGCCGAATACGGATGCGGAGTCCATCTGACAGCCCGCGGCGGCCCGGTCTGCGGGTATAGCAAATGCGCGCCTCTGAGCGTGTCGTGCCACAGCCTTGCCGAGCTTGCCGCACATCCCGAAGCCGACTATATGTTCCTGAGCCCCGTCTACGACAGTATATCCAAGCCGGGCTACAAATCGGCGTTTTCGCCCGCCGCGGTGGCCGGCAGCACCGGCAGGCGCGTTTTCGCCTTAGGCGGCGTCACGCCGGAGCGTCTTCCCGAACTGCGCGCGGCTGGCTTCGGAGGGGCGGCGCTGCTGGGGTGCGTGTGGGGTGCCGGCAGTCCGGGCATAGAATCCATAATACAGCAGATATGTTACAATTCATAAGTCATACCAACGACAGGCTGGACTACGCGTCCGGCGTGCGCGAGGTGTTGCGCGGCGGCTGCCGATGGGTGCAGCTGCGCATGAAGGATGCCTCCGACGAGGAATTCATGCGCGTGGGGCGCGAAGTGGCGGCAATGTGTCGCGCGGCGGGCGCCACATTCATTGTCGACGACCGCGTGCATCTGGCGGTGCGGCTGCAGGCCGACGGCGTGCATCTGGGCCGCGAGGATATGCCGCCACGCCGGGCGAGGGACATCCTCGGCGGCGGGAAAATCATAGGCGCCACTGCCAATACTCTTGACGACATGCTGGCGGCGGCCGATGCCGGAGCTGACTACATAGGCCTCGGGCCGTTTCGCTTCACGACCACTAAAGCCAGGCTGAGCCCGGTGCTCGGCCTCGACGGATATAGCCGTATCATGGCCGGGTTCAGGCGCCGTAGCGCCATGCCTGTGGTGGCTATCGGCGGCATCACGGCCGACGATGTGGCCGGACTGATGGCCGCGGGCGTCAGCGGAGTGGCCGTGTCGGGCGCTCTTCTCGGAGCGGAAGACCCCGCGCAGGCCACTGCACGGATAATGCAAATAATTTCAAAACACAAGCAAATATGAGTGAACTGACAATAGGCGGACGACGATTCGCCTCACGCCTGTTCGTGGGTACAGGCAAATTTCAGAGCAACGATGTGATGGCACGGGCCATAGAGGCTTCGGGCACAGAGATGGTCACCGTGGCCATGAAACGCATCGACATGGCCGACCCTGACGACGACATGCTCGCGCACGTGCGCCGGCCGGGCATACAGCTGCTGCCCAACACGTCGGGCGTGCGCGATGCCGCCGAGGCGGTGTTTGCCGCGCAGCTCGCCCGCGAGGCTTTCGGCACCGATTTCATAAAACTTGAAATCCATCCCGACCCCAAATACCTGATGCCTGACGCGGTGGAAACGCTCAAGGCCACCGAAGAGCTCGCGCGCATGGGCTTTGTGGTGCTGCCCTACGTGCAGGCCGACCCCGTGCTGTGCAAGCGGCTCGAAGAAGCCGGCGCGGCGGCTGTGATGCCGCTGGCGGCGCCGATAGGAACCAACAAGGGACTTGTGACCCGCGAGTTGCTCGAGATAATAGTGGAGCAGAGCAGGGTGCCGGTGGTGGTCGACGCCGGCCTTGGCGCGCCGTCGCATGCCGCCGAGGCCATGGAGCTGGGCGCCGATGCCGTGCTCGTGAACACAGCCATTGCGGTGGCCGGCGACCCTGTGCGCATGGCGGCGGCTTTCGCGCGCGCCACCGAGGCAGGCCGCGAGGCTTTCGAAGCCGGCCTGGGAGCGCAGTCGCGCTGCGCAGGTGCAAGCAGTCCGCTCACTTCATTTCTTGACTGATGTTTTCAGACGAACTTCTTAAATACGACTGGGACGAAATCACGGCGCGCATAGCTTCGAAGACAGCTGCCGACGTGGAGCGCGCTCTTGCCGCGCGCCGTCCCGCAATCGACGATTTCATGGCGCTTGTGTCGCCAGCCGCCGCGCCGTATCTCGAACAGATGGCGGCCAAAAGCAGGGCGCTCACGCAGAAGCGCTTCGGCAAGACGGTGTCGATGTACATCCCGATGTATATCACCAACTCATGCACCAATTCGTGTGTGTACTGCGGATTCAACCGCCACAACAAGCAGCCGCGCGTGGTGCTCGACCCGGAGCAGATAGAGGCCGAGTGCCGTGCCATACGCCGCCTGGGACCGTTTGAGAATCTGCTGCTCGTCACGGGCGAGAATCCGCATGTGGCCGGCACCGACTATCTGGAGCGCGCGCTGCAGGTGTGCCGCCCTTATTTCAGCAACCTTACCATAGAGGTGATGCCGCTGGCCTCGGAAGACTATCTGAGGCTGACGCGCTCGGGCCTCAACGGCGTGGTGTGCTTTCAGGAAACATACCACCGCGAGCGCTACAAGGTGTATCACCCCGCCGGCATGAAGAGCAATTTCGAGTGGCGTGTCAACGGCTTCGACCGCATGGGGCAGGCCGGGGTGCACAAGATAGGCATGGGAGTGCTGATAGGGCTTGAGGACTGGCGCACGGATGTGACCATGATGGCCATGCACCTGCGCTATCTGCAGGCGCGCTATTGGCGCACGCGCTACAGCGTGAATTTTCCGCGTCTGCGTCCGAGCGAGAGCGGCTACCAGCCCAATGTGGTTATGACCGACCGCGAGCTCGCGCAGCTGACGTTCGCTTTCCGTATCTTCGACGAGGATGTGGACATATCCGTTTCCACGCGCGAGAAACCCGATTTCCGCGACCATATGGCCACACTCGGGGCCACATCCATGAGCGCTGGTTCCCGCACCGAGCCCGGCGGGTATGAAACCTATCCGCAGGCGCTGGAGCAGTTTGCCGTGAGCGACGACCGCTCGCCGGCCGAAGTGGCTGATGCTCTGCGCCGCGCCGGATGCGAGGTGGTATGGAAAGACTGGGATAAAGTGTTCGACTGATGGAAAAGTCTGATTTCAGCCGCTACGCGCGTCAGACCATGCTTCCGCAGATAGGTGCGGAAGGGCAGCGCCGTATTGCCGCCGCGTCGGTGCTCGTGGTTGGGCTCGGCGGCCTCGGGGCGCCCGTGTGCGCCTACCTTGCCGGCGCGGGAGTGGGGCGCCTCGGTCTTTGCGACTCCGACACGGTGAGTGTGTCGAATCTGCACCGTCAGCTGCTGTACGCCAAGGCCGACACGGGACTGCCGAAAACCGAGGCCGCGCAGCGCCGCCTGAGCGCAGTGTCGGGCGACACACGCTTCAGCCTGCATCCCTGCGGCCTCACCGGGGCCGACGCCGCCGGCATCATCGGCGCTTATGATCTGGTGGTGGACTGCTGCGACAATTTCGCCACACGATATCTGATAGACGACACATGCCGCGCGGCGCGCAAGCCGTGGGTCTACGGCTCAATAGGCGAGTTCAGCGGACAGCTGGCTCTGATGGGCGGGCGGCGCGGGCTGCGCTACGCCGATTTGTACCCCGGACGCGAGAGCCTATGCGCGCGGCCACGTGCCGTGGCCGGAGTGCTCGGCCCTGTGCCGGGTGTGATAGGAGCCATGCAGGCCGCCGAGGCTCTGAAATGGCTCGCCGGCATAGAGAGCCCGCTCGACGGAGCTGTGTTTTCAATCGATATGCTTACATTTCAAACATCTATATTACAATTCTGACTATGGGAAAAGGATTTGACGAATATGCGCACGAATACGACGCATGGTTTCTCGAAAACCGCAATGTGCTGTATTCGGAGGTGAATCTTGTGGCTTCTGTGCTGCGTGGTGCCGGCAAAGTGCTGTCGGTGGGCTGCGGAAGCGGACTTTTCGAGAAAATCATGCGCGAGGAACGCGGCATAGACGTGCGTTGCGGCATAGAGCCTTCGGAAGGCATGGCTGAAATAGCGCGCCGGCGCGGCATGAGTGTGACCGTGTGCACGGCCGAGGAGGCCGATTTCGGTGCCGGCGAGTACGATGCCATACTGTTTAATGGCTCGCCAAGCTATATCGAGGGGCTGGCCGGCGTGGTGCGCAAGGCCTACGAGGCGCTCCGCCCCGGAGGACGCATAATCCTTGTCGACGTGCCGAAAGAAAGCGGCTACGGCACGCTCTACAACCTGGCCAAGGCTCTCGGCACATGGCAGCATCCGCTGCTCGAAGGGGTGTATCCTCCGAACCCTTATCCGATGGAATTCGTGAATGTGGCAAACTGGCGCACCACTGCCGAGAAGGCTGAACTGCTGGAGGCCGCAGGCTTCGGCGACATCACTTACGCGCAGACACTGACAGCGCACCCGCTGTATTCCGACCTGCGCGAGGAGCAGCCGCAGCAAGGGTGCGACAAGGGCGACTATGTGGCCGTGTGCGGCATAAAACCTGCCGACGCATGAGCTGCTGGAGTGAGGAGGCCTGGCGCGCGGCCGCGCCGGTGTACGAGCGTATAATCGCCCACCCCTTCGTGCAGGCCCTGGCCGACGGCACGCTGCCGGAGGCATGTTTCATGCGCTATCTGCGTCAGGACTCGATGTATCTGGGGCAGTACACGCGTGTGCTCGCACACATAGCCTCACGCATGCCGGACAGCGCGCATGGCGCCGACTTTCTGCGTTTTGCGCTGGACGGCGTGGCGGTGGAGCGCGAGCTGCACGAGTCTTTCCTCGGCGGAAAAGGCGCGGAAGGGGAAGCCATGTCGCCCGCGTGCATGCTTTACACGTCGGTGCTTAAAGCCTGCGCTTTAGAGTCCGTGGAGGTGGAGGCTGCCGCTGTGTTGCCATGCTTTTGGGTGTATCAGCGTGTGGGCGAGGAAATATTGAAGCGGCAGCGAGCCGTGCCGCACAATCCGTACAAGGCGTGGATTGACACCTACGCCGCGCCGGGATTCGCCGAGTCGACACGCCGCGCCGTGGAGATATGCGACAGCCTGGCTGCCGCGGCATCGCCGGCCACACGCGATGCGATGACTGAAATATTTGTGCGCTGCACCCGCATGGAATGGCTGTTCTGGGACAGCGCATGGAATCTTGAACAATGGAAAATATGAAGACATACCGCCGGGCGCTGACCATAGCCGGCAGCGACCCCAGCGGAGGGGCCGGCATACAGGCCGACCTCAAGACTTTTTCTGCGCTCGGCTGCTTCGGCACCTCGGCCATAGTGGCCGTGGTGGACGAAAACACAGTGGGAGTGACGGGAGTGCATCCTGTGCCTGTGGATTTTGTGGCCGGGCAGATACGCTCGGTGCTCGACGACATAGGCGCCGACGCCATAAAAATAGGCATGCTGCACTCGGCGGAGCTCATAAACACCGTGCGGGCCACACTCGATGCTTATCCGGGCATACGCGACATAGTGCTTGACCCCGTGATGGTGGCCACCTCGGGCGACCCTCTGCTGATGCCCGACGCCGTGGACGCGCTGCGCTGCGTGCTCATGCCGCGCGTGCGTGTGATTACTCCCAACATCCCCGAGGCTTCCATGCTGCTCGGAACGGAGCTTTCGCGGCAGAGCGAGCTGCCCGACGCATCGCGGCGCCTTTCCGATGTGTGCGGCGGCGTGTCGGTGTTGCTGAAAGCCGGACATCTGAGCGACGAGCGCCTGACGGATATTTTCTTCAACGCCGAAACCGGCACTCTTCACAGCCTCGAATCGCGGCGTCTGCGCACGCCCAACACTCACGGCACGGGGTGCACGCTGTCGTCGGCCTTCGCCGCCGGACTGGCCCGCGGGCTTTCGCTCGACGCCGCCGCAACTGCCGCCAAAGACTATGTGGCGGCCGCCATCGAGGCGGGCGCGCGCTACAGCATAGGCCGCGGCCACGGTCCCGTGCACCACTTTTTCGGCTTCTGGGAATAGGCGGGGTCAACTATTGGCGCGCTGTGCTTGTTGCTTTATAAACGTTTCGTCCGATGAAGCTACGAGAGCATCTTAGCCGTGCGCGGCTGCGTTTTGTCGCAGCACCCGTGTATGTGGTCGGCCCGGCCATGTGCTTGGCTGTCGGACTCGTCACGGGCATAGGCTCGGCTGTGCTCAAATGGCTGATTGAGCATACGCACACGCTCGCACTCGGCATGATGAACGCCGAGCGCGCCAACTGGATGCTGATAGCGCTGCCGGTGGTGGGAATTGTGCTCACAGGGCTGTTTACGCACTATGTGCTTCACCGCGACATCGAACACTCCACCGACAAGATCCGCGACGACCTGCGCCGGGGCATAGACTACATCTCTCCCGAACTCATGTACGGCCCGATCATTGCGAGCTCGCTGACCCTCGGTTTCGGCGGTTCGGCGGGCTCGGAAGGCCCGATTGTGAGCGTGGGAGCGGCCGTGGGGGGCAATTTGGCCCGCCGGCTCGGCCTGTCGGACCATATGGTGCGCATCATGATAGCATGCGGTGCGGCAGCCGGCATAGCAGGCATTTTCAAGGCGCCGGTGGGGGGGATGCTTTTTGCGCTCGAGTGTCTGGGCATGCAGCTGACCACACTGCCGGTGATAGGCATACTGGCCACATGTATAGTGGCTTCGCTTACGGCTTATGTGCTCTCCGGCTGTGTGCCCGACCTGTCGCTCGTGCGTTTTGTGCCGCAGAGCCTCGACTATCTGCCGGCGGTGGTGTTGCTCGGACTGTTCTGCGGGGTGTATTCCATCTACTACAGCCGCACCGGGCTGGGCACGGAGCGGTGGCTGCTGGGTGTGTCGGACCGCCGCGTGCGCAATGTGGTGTCGGGACTCACCGTCGGTGTTCTGCTGTTTCTTTTTCCGGCACTGTACGGCGAAGGCTATGCCGTGATAGACAAGCTGATGAATACGCCCGGCTATACACTCGGCGAGTACAGCCCCCTGTATGCGCTGGGCCACCTGGGCCACTACGGGCTGCTGCTTATAGCCGTGGGGCTGCTGCTGGTAAAGGGCATAGCCGCCTATGCCACCAACAGCGGCGGCGGTGTGGCCGGCGATTTCGCCCCTACGCTCTTTGCCGGCGCTATAGCCGGCTATCTGTTTGTGACGGCGGCGCAGACTCTGCTGGACTGCGCGCTGCCTATGCCGGTGTTTGTGCTCGGCGGCATGGCGGGGGTGATGGCGGGTGCCGTGCGCGCCCCGCTCATGGCTATTTTCATTACGGTGGAAATGACGGCGAGCTATGAATATTTCATGCCGGTGACCATAGCCGGAATCATATCCTACGGAGTGGTGATGCTCCACCGCGTGATGGCGCACAAATAGCATCCCCTGCCGGGTGTTTCCGTGGAAACGCGGGGCAGGGGACGTTGTGGTGTGTGGCGCGCGGTATTCTTATCGCTCGGCGCGCATGGGGTTGTTGAGGAAATCGTCGTAGGCCAGCTTTATGCCTTCGGGCAGTTCGGTGGTGTATTTCCAGCCCAAGGCGGTGGCCTTGCTTACGTCGAGCAGCTTGCGTGGCGTGCCGTTGGGGCGGGTGGTGTCCCACAGGATGCGGCCGTTGTAGCCCACGGTTTTCGCAACCAGTTCGGTGAGCTCTTTGATTGTGAGTTCCTTGCCGGTGCCGGCGTTGACGGTTTCGTTGCCCGAATAGTTGTTCATAAGGAACACGCAGAGGTTGGCCAGGTCGTCGACATACAGAAACTCGCGAAGCGGCGAGCCGTCGCCCCAGCATGTCACTTCCTCAAGGCCCTGCTCCTTGGCTTCGTGGAAGCGGCGTATGAGGGCCGGAAGCACGTGGGAGTGCTCGGGGTGGTAGTTGTCGTTGGGGCCGTAGAGGTTGGTCGGCATCACCGATATGTAGTCCGTGCCGTACTGCCTGTTGAGGTACTCGCAGTATTTCAGGCCCGAAATCTTGGCCAGGGCATAGGCTTCGTTTGTTTTTTCGAGTTCGGACGTGAGCAGGCAGCTTTCCGGCATGGGCTGCGGCGCCATGCGCGGGTAGATGCACGAGGAACCGAGAAATTCGAGTTTCTTGCATCCGTTGCGCCATGCGGCGTTGATTACGTTCATCTCGAGCATCATGTTGTCGTACATGAAGTCGGCCAGAGCCGTAGAGTTGGCGATTATGCCTCCCACTTTGGCGGCTGCGAGAAACACGTATTCGGGGCGTTCTGCCGCGAAGAAATCGTTGACAGCACGCTGGTCCACGAGGTCGAGTTCCTTGTGTGTGCGTGTGATTATATTGGTGTAGCCCTGCCGTTGCAGTTCGCGCACTATAGCCGAACCTACCATGCCGCGGTGGCCGGCCACATAAATCTTAGCGTCTTTTTCCATGATTATAATGAATCGTTGCGGCGGATTTTTATGGGGAGCGCGCCTTCGGGCAGCGGTGCTCCTTCCGGCATCACCAGGGCGAGGTGTCCGCCACCGCCGGCCCCGGTCATTTTCCACGCCACGGCGCCTGCGGCGCGTGCGCGGTCTATAAATTCGGCCACTCCCGGCGCCATCATGGCCGGAAACATGGCGGTCTGCGCCTCGAAGGAGGCGAGATATGCCTTGGCGAACGCGTCGTCGTCGCGCGCCATGATTGCCTCCCAGCATGCGTCGGCTGCCTGAGCCAGTGCTTTCACCTTCTCGGGCGTGATGTCCTTGCCTTCCACCACGGAGTAGCCCGGCGTGCGCGGAAACATCGGCAGCAGGCACAGACGGTTTTCGAGCCACGACAGTATGGCCTCGTCGTGGCAGCTTTCGATGCGGTCGGGCCAGTAGCGGTTGTCGTAGTGGTGTCTTACCAGGCCGGTCATGCATATGCCTATGGCATCCTGCGCGCCGGACACGTGTCCGCGGTCGTCCTCAGGGTCGTTCTCGAAGCAAAACAGCAGTCGGGCCAGCATCTCCTCGTCGTAGTTCGGGAGCTGATACGGCCATATCTTGCGTGCGGCGTTGCGTGTGGAGGTCGACATGCCTGCCCTCTCCATGAACGGCTCCTCGCGCGCCTCGATAGACACTGTGATGGCCCATCCGGGGCAGTACTGCGACACGTAGGGCTGGTCAATCCACGTGCCGGCGAGGTCTATGCGATACGGCAGCGCGCACTGCACGGTGGAGCGCAGCGAGGTGGTGGAGCGTGCTTCCAGGCCGGCGTCGGGCACTCGCTGCAGCTCCACATATTCGATGCCGCGCTCGGCGCACAGCCGGCGCTTGGCGTCGGAACCGCCGTCGGAGTTCACCACGAAGATGTCGGGCCTGACGCGGTCCAGTGTGTCCACGAAATCCATCATGCCCGAGCCGCGGTTGATGTAGGCGTCGGTCACGTAGCGTATGGACTTCACCATATAGAGCCGCTCCTTTTCGGAGCACACTGTCTTGCGGTTTTTGAGCTCGCGTATGGTGGCGTCGGAGCCGATGCCCACATAGAGGTCGCCGAAGCGCGAGGCTTCCTTGAAGAAAGCCACGTGCCCGGAGTGCAGCATGTCGTAGCATCCGCTTACAAACACTTTTTTTCTGCTATCGCTGTTTTGCATGGTCGTATATTATTATTCCGAATGAGTAGACCGCTATCACCACAAAGCAAAGCGCTGGCACGGCAAACGACGCCGCGATGCCGCACGCATCGGACACGAGCGCCTGCAGCGGAGTGATCAGCGCCCCGCCGAGTATGGCCATTATCAGGCCCGAAGCGGCTATTTTGGCAGTGTCGCCGGTGATGCCCTCGAGTGCTTCGCCGTAGATGGTGGGAAACATCAGCGACATGCACCCCGAAATGCCTACCAGCGCCCACACGGCAGCCTCGCCCGGCGCGGCTATTACCGTGATGGTGCACACGAGAGCGCACACGGTGGCGGCGGCCAGCAGCAGTATGGGGCGCACACGCCCCATGAGCCAGGTGAACAGGAAGCGCGCGGCCGTAAACGCCAGTATGGAGTATAGAAACACCATGGCGGCGTCGGGCTCGGCCACGCCGCGGCGGTCCATGACGAAGCGTATGGTGAACGACCATACGCCGGTCTGCACGCCCACGTAGAAGAACTGGGCCACCACGCCGTAGCGGTAGCGGCGGTTGCGCCATAGAGTGCCGAACGCCGCCGCCACTCCCGAGCCTCCGGCCGAGGTGTCGCGGTCGGAGGGCATGCGCACGCACGCTATGACTGCCAGCAGCGCGAGCAGTACGCAGCCTATGAGCATGTAGGTGCCGCTGACGGCGTCGAGTTCGTGGCGCTGCACGGCGGCAAGCGCCTCGGCTCCCATGCGGGAGCGCTCGGCTGCGTCGGCGCCATGCAGTTCCGAAAGTATGAAATGGCGGCTGAGCAGGATGCCGCCCACCGCGCCCACGGGGTTCAGCGTCTGCGCCACGTTGAGGCGGCGGGTGGCTGTGGCGGCCGGTCCCATCGACAGGATGTACGGGTTGGCCGTGGTTTCAAGCACGGCGCATCCTGCCGCCATCACGTAGATGGCAAACAGGAAAAACGCGTAGCTGGCCACGGCGCCGGCCGGATAAAACAGCATCGTGCCTGCCGCATACAGAGCCAGTCCGAGCAGTATGCCCGACTTGTAGCTGTGGCGGCGTATGAACATGGCGGCCGGCAGCGCTACGCAGAAATATGCGCCGTAGAAGGCAAACTGCACCAGCGATGTCTGCAGGTCGCTCATAGACATGATGCGGCGGAAGGCCGCCAGCAGCGTGTCGTTCATATTGTTGGCCAGTCCCCACAGCAAAAACAGCAGGGACACGAGCACGAAGGCGAGGGCGGTCCTCGGCTCGCTGAGGCGGCGGGTGTGCGGTTTCACAGTCAGTGGTGCCGGTGCGTGGGGTTTATTTTACGATGCCTTTTTCGAGATATTCGGCAAGGTTGGTGCGCACCTGCTCGCCGGCGCGCTCCACGGCCACCTTGGCCATGTCGGCGTCGACCATGAGGTTGACGAGCTGTTCGAACGAGGTCTTTTTCGAGGGGTCCCAGCCGAGTTTCTTGCGGGCCTTGGAGGGGTCGCCCCAAAGGTTTACCACGTCGGTCGGGCGGTAGAAATCGGGAGAAACCTCGATGAGCACACGCCCGGTGGCTGTGTCGATGCCTTTTTCGTCGGCTCCCTCGCCCTCGAAACGCAGCTCGATGCCTGCACGGCGGAACGCCAGCTGGCAGAACTCACGCACGGAGTGCTGTTCGCCGGTGGCTATCACATAGTCCTCGGCCTCGGGCTGCTGCAGTATGAGCCACATGCACTCCACGTAGTCGCGTGCATAGCCCCAGTCGCGCAGGCTCGAGAGGTTGCCCAGGTAGAGCTTGTCCTGTTTGCCCTGTGCGATGCGTGCGGCGGCGAGGGTGATTTTGCGTGTGACGAATGTTTCGCCGCGGCGTTCGCTTTCGTGGTTGAACAGGATGCCCGAGCAGCAGTACATGCCGTAGGCCTCGCGGTATTCCTTCACTATCCAGAAGCCGTAGAGCTTGGCCACGGCGTAGGGGCTGTAGGGGTGGAAGGGAGTGTTTTCGTTCTGCGGCACCTCTTCCACTTTTCCGTAGAGCTCCGATGTGCTGGCCTGATAGACGCGGCAGCTGTCGGTGAGCCCGCACAGGCGCACGGCCTCAAGGATGCGGAGCACGCCGGTGGCGTCTACGTTGGCGGTGAACTCGGGCGAGTCAAACGATACCTGCACATGGCTCTGCGCGGCAAGGTTGTAGATTTCGTCGGGGCGTACTTTCGACACTACCTGCATGATGGACATGGAGTCGCCGAGGTCGGCGTAATGCAGGTGGAAATTGGGCTTGCCCTCAAGGTGGGCTATGCGTTCGCGGAAGTCTACCGACGAGCGGCGTATGGTGCCATGCACGTCGTAGCCCTTGTCAAGAAGAAACTCGGCGAGGAAGGAGCCGTCCTGGCCCGTGATGCCGGTTATGAGCGCTGTTTTCATTGTTGATAGTTAAATCTGTCGTTACCTTTTGTTATAGTTGTATTGTGGAATCTTAATGATTTCACTTGCTTTGTTCTTTTTCGCGGGAGCGCTTTGCGCGCCACTCGCTGTAGAGCAGGCGCGGCAGCGACTCCACTATGCCGCGGCAGCGTGCAAACTGTTTCTTGGGCTCGCGCGAGAGGCGGTACACAAATTCGAGATGGCTGTCGACCATCCACTGTGGCGCGCGTTTGGCCTCGACGCCGCTGAAAAATTTGAACACCGCGCCCACGGCTATGGCCACGCCATGCTTCAGGTGGGGCTTCAGCCGGTGCATGAACTGCTCTTGCTTGGGAGCTCCGAGGGCCACCCACACTATGTCGGCGCCGTCTTCTTCAATCATCCGCGCTATGGCCGGATAGTCGAATTCGTCGACGGCGCGGAACGGCAGTTCGTGGAAGGTCATGGACTCCACGTCGGGGTTCCAGGCTGCGATGGTGCGCTGCAGCCCGTCGAGGGTGGGCTGCTGTGTGCCGAGGAAAATCATGCGGTAGCGGCGGCTGCGCACTATGTCTTCGAAAATCTGGCTGCCGCTGTACTGGCCGAAGCGGCGTCCGTAAATCCATTTTATGTACAGCGGGACGTAGCTGCTGTCGCAGATGGCAAACATGCCGTCGTTGACCACGCGACGGTAGTTCTCGTCGCGGAACGCGTTGTTGAGAATCACGCCGTCGGCCACGCATATGTAGTCGGAGCCGGGCTGCGGCAGGCGTTCGGCTATGCTGCGGTGCACTGCATCTCGGTCGAATTCGTAGTTGAGCTTGAAATAGGTTTCCATCTCGCTTTCGTGTGAAGCTTTATTGAACGAATGAAATAAAGTCAGGGTCTACCTCCACGGCTGCCGTGAGCAGTCCGGGCAGTTCCACTATCAGGCGTCGTTTGCGCATGCCTTTCACCGACAGGAGCCGCCCCTGATAGCCGTCAAGCGGTCCGCCCACTATGCGTATGCGGCGTCCGTACATCTGCGCGGTGAGCTCGTCGGGGCTGTAGAAGCGCGCGCTCTCGTCGGCGGCTGTCGCGCCCATGAAGCGGGCCATGTCGGTGTCGCGCACCGTCAGCGCCGTGCCGAAGGCCGCTCCGCGCATGAAGCGGTACTGCAGAGTGGCGGTGGCGCGCACCACCGGGTCGAGCAGCGAGCGTGTGGACCGCACAAACAGAAGGTCGCGCACGAAAGGCACACGTTCGCGCCTGCGGCGGCCGTTGGCGCCTGTGCGCACCACCCACTGCATGGGGGTGTACACCTCGAATCCTTCTTCGGCGAGCTGCCTGTAGGCCGGGTGCAGTGCGTTGGCGCGCTTAAGGTCGCGCATCACAAACCATTGTGGCACGTCGGGGCTTATAATCTCTGCGGCAGATAGCATATAGTGGTGGCGCGTACCTATTAGACTGTGAATAAATTTGTTCAGAACTGTGTTTCAGACTGCAAAGTTACGACAAAAATCTCAATATACATATCGGTGAGCTAAAAAACTCTGACTTTTCAGCGCTTTGACATGGATTCGCAAGGAATACCCGCGGAGAGTGACTATATTTGCAAAAAAAAGCATATGCTCGTACTGATTGCTGAATCGAAAACCATGACAGCCTGCGACCACACAGTGGCCGAGGGCTGCTTAAGGGCGCATACGCCGGTGCTCGGCGCGGAAGCCGACAGTGTCATGAACTCTCTGCGCGGAGAGTCTGACGAGTCCCTCGCGCGGATGGTCAAAATTAGCCTGCCCATGGCGGCGCGCCTGTGCCGCATGATATATGATTTTCCTGTCAAATCTTCGGGCGCGCAGGCCATGGAAGCATACACGGGTGTGGTGTTCAAGGCTTTCGGCTACGGCACGCTTCCGGCGGATGCACGCGCCGACGCCTGCCGGCGCATACGCATAGTGTCGTCGCTGTATGGCTGGCTGCGGCCCGACGACATAGTAAAGCCTTATCGTTTTGATTTCACCACGAAACTTGCTCCCGGCGGCGTGTCGTTTGCCTCCTATTGGCGCGAGCGCGTCACGTCCTGCCTGCTACGGTGTCTGCGCGAGCATGGGCATGAGAGTGTGCTGAACCTTCTGCCGGCCGATGCGTCGCGATGCATCGACTGGCCAAAGGTGGCGGAGTGTGCCGGCCTGTTCCGCGCCGATTTCCGAGAGGTAAGGGCAGGGGGCGAGCTGCGCACCCCCGACGCCACCCGCTTGAAAGTGCTTCGCGGACGGCTGCTGCGCCAGATAGTGGAAGAAGGCATAGACCGCGCCGACACGCTGTTGCGCGCCGAATCCTGCTATTACGTGGCCGACGGCTGCGACGATGCCGGCAACATACGCTTCATGACAGCCGATTAAGAACCCGAAACCCATGCATAGTTAAATCGGCGGGGGCAGAAGGCATTTTTAGTTTAGAGAGTTGTAAATATTTGAACCGATTCCATCCTCAAGTTGCCTTTGCAACGTGTCTTTCACGCGTCTTAATCCATCTCGAAATAAACGACCATAAAACAAAAGCTCCGGCGAAAACGCCGGAGCTTTGCTTGAGGTACCTAGCGGAATCGAACCGCTGTACACGGTTTTGCAGACCGTTGCCTAACCACTCGGACCAAGGTACCATCTGTGGGTTGCGGGTGCAAAATTACAACTCTTTTCTGAATTATGCAATACCACAGGCGAAATTTATTGCCGCAACCGCACATTTTTTATTTTCAGAACCTGCGTTGGCAATCGGTAGTGTTTAACTTTATGTTTTTAGGCATATCTGCTGATAGATTTCGTAAATCTGCAGTATCTTTGTGAGTTGAAAGCAACCAAATCATTATCAAATATGATTGACAAACTGATAAATATATTTCAACGGACGAAAAAAAGTACCGGTAATTTTGTTGGACAGAGAGCCACAATGAAAGCCTGTATGATGGGGCCGCGCGCCGTCGGGAAAACCACCATAATGACTTCGATATTTCATAACACGAGTGAGAGTATCGCCCAAACCAATCTGAAGTTTGTGGCAGATGCAGATACGCTTGCCAGAATGAATACCTGCCGAAACGAGATTAATAGTATCTTTGAGGAGGGCAAGAGTGTTGTGGATCGACCGTCGGCGGGTATTTCATCTACCAGCTCTGTTAACGTATTCCATTATGAATTTGGTCTTAAAGGTAAAGCGACTGCTGTTGACCTTGAAATAAAAGATTTCCCCGGTGAATTTATTAATGGTGGGCTTCATACAGAAGAGGTTGACCAATTCATAGCGGAGTCAAACGCTATTCTTATCGCCATTGACACTCCACACTTAATGGAAGAAAGTTCTTTCTTCAACGAAGCGAAGAATATGAGCGGTGTAATCAGTGAATACTTCAAAAAGAACGTGAATGTTGAGGATGAAAAACTTATCCTGTTCGTGCCGCTAAAATGCGAGAAATACTACTACGAGCATAGAATGGCCGAAGTAAATTTGAAAATCAAGGAGGCATACAAAGAACTGATTATTTTTCTGCAAGACAAAGAACAGATTGTTTCTGCAATAACACCGATTCTCACTATCGGTGGAATAGAGTTTGATAATTTCTCGCGAAATGAGAAGGGATGTGTCGTTACAAATCCCAATGGATTGCCTGATGAAACCTACTATAAGTTCTACAAAGTAAATCCGAAACTCAAACCTATGTACTGTGTTCAGCCGCTGTATTACATACTTTCTTATGTAACCGCTCAGTATGCTGACAATCAGAATAAAGGTAATGTATTCAAGCGTTTTGTTTCCAATTTGTTCAATCTCTTTTCCAGCGATGTGGATTTGTACGCTGAAATGAAAAAGCTTGGCAAATTCAAATTGACAGACAGACAGGGTTATGAAATACTGACTGGGGCAGAACTCATTGATGTGAAATAATGGCTGAGGTGAAGGTCATAATGCTCGGTGGCAGAAGAGTCGGGAAATCGACTATTCTTGCAGGCGTAATGGAAACATTAGGCAACTCCGCAGCTTTGTCCTCTCATTTTATCTGTGAAGATTCAACTGACTATAAAGCCTACAGTAATTTCAGCATCAAGAAAAAGTATAGGGCTCTCACCTCTATGTTAGATACCCAAAAGCCCGGAACTATATTTATGACCCGTGGCATGGGTGATTCAAAAATCCAGAAGTATAATATCTCAATACGGCTTTCGGACAAACCCGGAAGACTGATGGTGGATTTCTATGATGTGCCGGGAGAGTTTACCAATCCACAGAAAGTGGAGTTTCAAAGCGAGATGCTACCTCTTATCTCCGATTGTGATGTATTCATTGTAGGAATAGACACTCCATATCTGATGGAATGTGCGGAATCGGTCAATAATGCCCACAATAGAATCACGGATCTGGAGGTATCGCTCCAAAATATTATAGTCAAAGGCAAGACAGACCTAAAGATGGTAATGCTTGTGCCTCTGAAATGTGAGAAGTGGTTGGAGTGTGGCGACATCGACAAGGTAATAGAAAAAGTAAAAGAACGATATGGCGTGCTGTTGAAAACCCTCTCTGCTTATCCGTCAATGATGGTATCCATATTGCCGATAGCCACAGTAGGCGGTATAAGATACAAGCAGATGTATCCTGCCATGATTGTCAAGAGAGATGGCATTTACACGGGTTATTCATGTACCCCGGAAGTTGGCTCCGAGGTCGTTGTCGGGGATGGTGGCAGGTACAAAATACAATCACCTTACTCTGTCGGATATGATCCCGAGGCAAAAGTTGATGGAGTCACAATTCCAAATTCATGGTATGAACTAATACCAGGCGTGGGTTATGCACCAAAAAACTGTGAGCAGACCGCCCTGCATATATTGCGCTTCCTTATTGTAAAAACTATGTTGAAGCAACAGGAGAATGAAAAAGCGTCCGACGGATTCTTCGGATATATAAGAGGCGCCATGAATATCTTTTTAAATTGGTGGAATGGAATCGATTATGATGCATTTAAGAATCTTGTTGCCGAGTTGCAGAAGGAAGGCAAAATAAAAGATTCCGGCGACGGCATAGAGCTATATCACATCTGCAATGAATGGAAGGAAGTTGAGTTATGATGACGGTTTACGCTCAATATTCCTTTGGCGGTTACAAGATATTCCGGCTGGCGGAAAATGCAGTTGAAGAAGTTACAGGACTTAATAGACTTGGTTTACCTCAATCAGGTATTCAACTTTTTTCTCACTATGGTATAAAATTTATCTGTACGTCGGATATTGACGGCAACTATATCTTGTTTGTCAACGATATGCCTTGTAAAGAGAAGGACGACATGGGACGGTCAAAGACCTGTTCTATGTTGATTACATCCAAAGACAAAGCCGATGTGCCTCTCATGCGACGAATAGCAGTAATGATTGCTTTTGAACTTGATGTATTCGAATCTTTCTTCAGCAGTCTGTTTTCCATAAAAGAAACACTTGCGTTCAATTCTACAGACTTTAAAGCCTTTTTTGATTCTGTATGTATTGATGCCTCAATGTTAAGTGACAGACTGCGTAGCACAATTGCAATAAAAAGCAACCCCATTATCATTTATACTACGTCAGATGCAAAGACAGCTTTAGAGCCACTTTATAACCGATTCGAGAAGAAGAATCTTAGAAAAGGATTTCTTCTGAAATGGGATGAAAATACCCGAAATATCAAAGATAATTCGATAGAACGAATTGGTTTCATGCCTCTCATAAAAAAGATAATAAACAAAATAGTGACTATATGGAAAAACTAATAGGACTCCAATCCTCCGAATATGAACATTCGGATGATAAAAAAGCTCTTGACAGACTCAAGAGCAATGTTGCGTTTCGGAAAATCATGGCGGAAGTTATACGTCAGGGTGTCGAGCGCATTTATCGAATTCAATACACTGGAAGTTGTCTTAAAGTTGACAAAGATGACTACCCTGGTATTTACAAAGTTTTAGGCAATGCTGTTGATACGCTTGGCGTAGAAGGGAAACTTGTTCCCGATCTATATCTTCAGTATGACTATATGATTAATGCATTTACAACTGGTGAACATCAGCCCTTACTCGTACTCAATTCTGGTACACTCGACTTACTTGAAGAGGATGAGCAGACTTTTATCATAGGACACGAACTTGGACATATTCTGAGCCATCATGTGCTTTACCATATGATAGTCAATAGTCTTACAGGATTTATTGACCTCGGTGCGCTTATTAATGCTGCGATAGAACTGCCTCTTTTCTATTGGTCGCGAATGTCAGAATTGACGGCAGACCGTGCCGGTCTTCTTGCTTGTCAGGATGTGACGGCTTGTATTCGCGCTATGATCAAGATGGCAGGGCTACCACAATCGCAATACAAGCATATCAACACTCAGGCATTTATTGATCAGGCGCATGAATTCAACACAAAGAATACGGGGTTCCTTGATGAATCGTTTAAGTTCATTGCCATTGCCAATTCCACACATCCTTGGCTTGTGCTCAGAGCGGCTGAGTTGCTTAAATGGGTTGAGTCAGGCGAGTATGATGCACTACTCAAAAAGCACCGTGCAATAGAATGTCCCCACTGCGGAAACGATATTGCCGCCGGCGACAATCCTTGTCCAATATGTGGAAGCTTAATACGATAACAATATGCGGACAGTAATGATGGCTATAGAACAGCGCCGACGTGTATCAGTCAGACTAATCGCAATAAACTGACGCAAAAACAGATGCTCGCCGTGTGAAACCTTTAGATTGTGCAAAACATGCTTCGAAAATTTCTTTTATGATTCAGACAGATGGGATGCCGATTGCGAGTGGCAATGCAAAGCATGTTGCCGGATGTAGAAATGACAGGATATCTTGATGGATTAGAAATATTTAAAGATTTAGAAGATTCGTTGCTAATTTATTTGTTTATGTCAAAAATTAACGTTAATTTTGCAAATGACTATTTTGTCGCCGTCTCAAATCGGGAGGATCTTATGATAGGCGTTGTCGGAGTAGAAGATATTTTCGATGATGCCTGTGATTTGTTTTTTCTATTTGATCGGAATTGTTGGAAGTAAGGCATAATGACGGCAATGGTTCCCGAGCATCTTGTGAAGCGTGTGCCGGAATCCGTCAAACGGATTTCCAGGCATATCAATCCGAGAAACAAAGCGGCATTGGCCTTAGCGTCAAAGCTTTTCATTATCGAGATGTCCATTTCGAACTTAAATATAGACCAATCATGAATCGGCACAGGCGATTTGTCAACTTACTCAGCATACCCGTGCTCGTGCTCGTCGCACAGGTGCCGCTAACATCATGCGGAGGCGGCGGTGCCAAAGCTGTCAAAAGTTTGCAAAAGGTAGTTTCGAAAAGCGGCAAGGCTGCAAGCAAAGGTGCTAAAGGTATCGGCAAAGCTGCCAAATATAGCGATGACGTAGTCCGCGCTGTAGGCAAGCACAATGAGTCCTCCTCATCCACTACGGCAACTTTAAAAACCGTAACAATCACTTGCTCTTCATGCGCTGGTTACGGCCAAGTAAACTTTGTCGATGAATACGGTAACTATGCCTATACCGGTACCTGCCCCGACTGCGAAGGAGAAGGAACAATCACTAAATACGAATACAAATAAAGCACAACAATATGTCTAATCTTTCCAAATTAACCTCTCAAATTGTAGCAGCTAGAGATTCAAAAAGGAACTCGTTTATTCAAATGAGGGATTCTCTTGCAGAAATGTCCTCAACTATTGAATTTATTAATTCATTGACGAATAATCGTTTATGGAGTGATATTATTGATTCTAATAAATTAAAGGGCATTTGGATAGACATTTTAGATAAGAGTGAGAAACTCCGGAAAGTATTATGTCCATTTATTTCGGACGATGGAACTTTTGCACTTGCCTTTCAGCGCGCCAACCGCGATTATGTAAATATTGGTGCTGTTGGCATTACTCGTGAAGGAAAGAGTAAATATATTGACCAAACCACTGAGTTGGGAGAATGGCTTTTGCCAAGGCGTGACGACCAGGAGCCATGTACGACCGCTCCAGTAAACGTAATAAACGGCTCATCTAAAGAACTTGATGGTTATCCAAGCAAAAGTAAATTTGTTAGAGTAACCCACTTTACGATTTCTGAATTCATTAATCTACTTCGGTCCTATATTGTGGAATTAGGTGGAACTCCAGATATGATTCCGTCTGATATTTCCACAAGAGAGAATCTGCTTAATTGGCTTTCATCTAACAAGGATAAGATAAATCGTGAACTTTCAGCAAATCTCGCAGATTCCTATCTTTCTAAGAAAAACAGTTTTATAGAGGGATACTTTGCTCATGCTGGGGATTATGTCAAATATCTAGTTGAAGATACAAAGAAAGAAGCCTCATGGACGGATTACACTATTGAAGAAGTCAATGCTGGTAAAGAAAAAGCTAAGGCATATTATTCTTCAGTTTGCTATTATGAATATCCAAATGCTCCTCTTCAGTCCAAAACGTATCGTAGTTATGCCACAAAGAAGGCTGATATATACACGGAATTCAAAGTGGCAAAAGAGGAAGTAAAGGGTATTCAATTTCTGGACACCCCAGGTATTGGGGAACAAAAAATTGGTCTTGAAAGGTCCTTGTCAGAAAATGTTGCGATGAATCTTGATGTGATATTAGTCGTGAAATCAGTCCGCGATGAAAAGAATAGTCAAGAAACTAATCGCAATACGTTAATCACCCTTTTGAGAAGAAAACTTAATGGCAAATCTCATGGTAAGGACAGTATCTATTTCCTTCTGAACATGTGGCCCGACGTTTCCTATCAAAACGGATTGGATGAACTTTCGAAGTTAAAATCAGTATTAGAAGATGAACATTCTGTTAATAAAATTGTCCTTAATGATTCGCAGTATAGGATGATTAATGTCAAGGCCAACTATGAGGTTTTGTCAGATAATAGGACGGATAGAGATAACCCATTAGGAAAATATCTCTATCATATCCTAAACTCGTTGATACCAAATATCAGGAATATAGATTCAGAATATTTTAGTGCAGCAGAACTGGAATATTCTAAAATTATGGATGAATATGAAGCCCTCTTGCAGATGGTTAGAAAGCTATCTCATTTACTTCCATCCTCAGATATTTCTGATAGAGTAGACAAACTCCTTAAAATTCTCCATGATGGTCTTGACGAGATTATTGAGGGGGATAATGCTATAGATGGTGGCATCTCTTACACGATTAAGAAATTTTGTGATCAACCAACAGGTATTGTGTTTAGCAAATTCTTAGGCGTTAACAACGCAAAAGGAGTTTCGAATATTGATGCCTTTAATCAAGTGAAAGAATTTTGTGAAGCCCACAAAAGTGCATTATTAACTCGATATAAAAAGTTCGCATATAAAGGATACATGGATTTCCAGTCTTATGCGTTAATGAAAATTGAATTGTGTAATGCAATAGAAGATGAAATATACAACTGCATTGACACAAAACGAGCTGATAATGATCTTCGCGAAATCAAACGAAAACTTGCTCAAGTTTTCATTCAAAAAGGAAAGCTCGGCTTCGTAAATAAAGATGCTTCATCATGGTGGTTATCAATGGCAAATTATCTTCAACAAGAAAATGCACTCCCGGCTCTTGTTGATATATTTAGCAGCATTGCCACTTTTTCAATTGACTACAGAAAGGCTCTTGAAGGCAAACTGGATGAGATTATGCTCGTTTGCAAGCATAAGGATAATTTCGGGAATCCTGCATTTTATAATTTCCAGACCTACGACAACGCCCTCATAGCCATTACACATAGTTTGCTACATATCGAAGAAGCTGTGCAAGGTGAAACGGAAGAGAATGTGGTGAAGAAAACTATCGAGGCTTTAGTCAGCACGTTTGATGTTAAATTGTCTGATTTGATTAGGTCTGTATCGCTACCTGATCCCGCCATGAAAACATCAACACGAAGTGCGATGGAGAAGTTCTATAAAAAGCATGCAAATGAGATTTTCACAGATGATGAAGAAACTCAGAAGCTTGCTCTTATATCCTCTTGGAATAGTTTATTGAAATAAAATTATGGCACAATTTCCCCCTATTGAGAATCATTGCTATAAAAATGGAGATGTAACTTATAAAGTTACATCTGTAGAAGGCAATAATATCAACTGTGTCGTAGTCGACCAAAATGGAAATCCTATTGGCAGCCCCCAAATAATTAAGCGAAAAAATTGGGAGAAAGGTGACTATATTGATATGTCTGGGAATTCTCCCAGTCAAGACAATGCCTCAAGACATGCAAATGCATCTATGTTCTCCTTCTCATACGAGCCTGATACTGGGGAGATTGTTGTCACTTATCCTGACGGGATTAGGACAGAACGCCTTAAAGGGCTAAAGGGTAAGGATGGCGCATCCGTTTTTGAAGAATGGTGTCGGCGCAAGGGGATTATGAATCCCACTCAGGCTGATTGGGAGAATTTTATGCGTTCTCTTCGGCAAGTTGTCAACGGACAAGATGCTCCGTCTCCTTATGAAGAATGGCTTGGCAGGCAAAATAAGGATGCCTCCCCAGAAGAGAAAAGTTATACTGCTTTTATTCGTTCCATAACTGGCGAAAAAGGCAAGGATGGTTACGAAGGTCGTGATGGCAAAGATGGACTTTCTGCATTTGAAGTATGGAAGTCAATACAGCCTAACGGGGACTCTCTTACTGAGAAAGATTTTTTCGATTTTCTTAAAGGAGATACAGGCAAAAATGGCCATGAAGGTGTTGACGGAAAAAATGGAGACACTTGGAAGCCTTATCTATCTGAAGATGGAATTCTCTATTTTGAAAATACAACAACTGGAGAACGTACCAAGCCCGTAAATTTAAAAGGACTTCAAGGTCCCAGTGCGGATAAAGGAGAAAATGGTGACACATGGGAACCATATTTCCCAGACGATGGAAAACATCAACTATACTTTAAGAATAATAGAGGTGAAGTTTTAGGACCTTTTGATGTTTTAGGCGCGACCGGGGCAGAGGGCAAACAAGGACCACGAGGGGAATCGGCATATCAAATTTGGCTTAATGAAGGTCATAAGGGTGACTTTCATGATTTCTTATTGTGGATAGCTGAGCAAGCACAAAAAGGTGAAGACGGTGAAGATGGCGATACATTCAGACCTCATGTTGAAAAAGGACACCTTTTCTTCATTTCCACCAAGACGGGTGAACGTATAGATGGCGGTTGCGTTGTCGGTCCGAAAGGAGAAACAGGAGAAACCGGCTTGAGCGGTCATAACATAACTCACAAGTACGGCTATAAGGAGATTTACGATTGGACTTGTCCCGTGCAGGAAATCAATCCGCATCTTCTCTCCTCTTCAGATGACCTAGCCTCTGGCGGTTCTGCAGAAGAACACATGCGCGAGACCCTAAATCGTATAAATAATATTCGTAAGCAGGGCGAGAAAAAAGAAAATAGAGGAGGGAAACTTCAGGAATTCTTTTGGTGGTGCTCAGGAGCAGATACGCGTTTGCTGAGAATGTGTCCAGCCGAACATTCAAAATATATGGGTATTGGAACTGTTATTTTCTTTACAGCTCTTATGGCCATGTTCTCTAGCTATATTGCCATTTCTTTTGTGTTTGGCCAAGAAGGGAATACTTGGATTGGATGTGTTGCGTTTGCAATAGCTTGGGGCGCGATGATATTTTGTCTTGATAGATTCATTACGAACACCATGTACTCGGATGGGAAAGTTACCATTTCATGGTTGGAATTACGTTCCGCGTTACCCCGCATTCTAATATCTATCTTTCTGGGCATTGTTATTTCTGCCCCTTTAGAATTAAAAATATTTGAAAAAGAGATAAATGCTCAGATTTTATTAGAAAAAGAAAGATTTGTAAATAATAATGTCAAGTCAACGGAAGAAGAAATAAATAGACTTTCTGAAATTAACGATTCTATAAGAGTTAAAATTGATGAAAGAAAAGACAATCTAAGTAACAATATTACCGTTGAATCTCGTTTGGACAAAGAAAACGAAAGATTTGCAAAAGAAGAGAATCAGATAAATAAGCGATACACTTATCCTAGGATGCCTGGTACTACAAGAGAGAAGGATCCCGATGGATGGTTAGCATATGACGAAAGATGTAGAGAAATTGACAACAAAAGGAGCAGAGATTTAGCTAAAGCCCAAATGCGTCACGATAGCATTTGTAATTTTCTTAACTCACAATCGAATGAGAATATTTCTACTGCTGGTTTTGAAAATCTACTATCTTCAAATGACCGCACGATTCAACATAATAGACAGCTATTGACAAACAAAAGAGATTCTCTGTCAAGAGTGTTTGATCGTTCTGATGGTTTAGGCAGAAGGCTTGCTGCTTTACATGCCATTGCCTATCAAGAAGACAAAGAAGAGGGATATAAACCTTGGCCGTGGGTTAAAGATTGGTGGGGGATTGTCGCCTTAGGTATATTCATTCTGCTTGTCATTGTTTCTTCTCCATTCTTAAAGAATGTAGTTAAAGGAGATGAAGACGAAGATGGTAATTTCGCAAAAATACACAACCCAAGATTAAAGGGTATGGCTGTATTGTATCCTTGGTTTGCTGTTACGGCTTTGATATGCGGATATTTTGCCAATACCCTATTCAATGCTCTTCCGTATTATATATTTACGGCTGTTGGCATGATTATGATGCTATTTATTCTTATTGACGTTTCCCCTGTATTCTATAAAATGATGCTTGCGGATGGTCAATATGAGCAATATCTTCATAAAGAGAAATCCATAACACAAGACTTGGTACGTTTGAATTTTGCCAAATCAATAGCGAAGGTTAATGAAAGTGAGATTGGCCGGCTTGCACCGCTAATCTTTAGCAGACCATTTAAGAAGATTAAGAAAATCCTTTCCAAAGCTGATAACGTCCAAAAAGAAGAATTGGGATGGATTGTTAGAGATAGGAATGGTGATATTATAGAAACTGCCTATGAATCTATAAGAATCGAGAATAGAAACGTATTTGATACAGTCCTTGGCATGAAGAAGGCTATTATTGAGGCTTCGTATCAAGCGTGGTATCGCGATATGCGTGATGCGATTATTGGTATGCACAACCCTAAAGAAGAGGGCGGTGATAATCCCAATACACGACAAGAATATGATTATCATAACCCGGATTTGAATGACGCAGAAAATTCTGCACGTAGAGAGACTGGTAATCATACGTCTGACGATGAGCCATTTGATACTGATAATTATTACGGTCGTAATACAGGTACATCTCCTGACTATGTGGCTTCTCCAGATGATGAGCATCCAGGGACACCCGAAGACATTCTAAATGGATACTATGCGGGGACACAGGCGTCAAATCTCGATTTGGAGGATTTAGACGATGATATTTCAGAAGAGCCCGATATTGATATCGAATCACATGATGAGGACGTAGATGTCGAATCTGATTATGAGAATCCCGATTCAGATGATTCGTCAAAGAGTGATCCATCTAATAATCCCGATGCAAATGTGGAATCTGAAGTTGAAGATTATGAAGAAGATGATACCATAAATCCGATATGATGGCTAACGGAAAGAATCAAGCTCCGAACAATTACCGGTCGAAGTGTCTATGTGTACTTCAGCTGGATGTTTCGGGGCCTATGCGTAAGCCTATAGCAGAAGGACGCGCTGTTCAACCATACCAATTACGAATCTGACATTGTAGCGAAATGCGCATGTGAAGGTGTTGCTAATCAGGGGGGCTTATATCATTTTTGATTATTTCGATTCTGATAACTTAAATGAAGATATTCGTATATTTACTCAGGTTGGGAAGAAATCATTGATGAACTCAAATGATGATGTATATGGAAGACCGTTTCAGATAATAATGGCAACATATCCCATCAATTAGAAAGGTCGTAGGCTAAGACTTATTCGAAATGCCCGTTTAGGTAAAATAAAGGATTATGTGAGATGAAATTTAAGGTGACCAGAAAAAAAGAAGGCTTTAAATGGTGCCTGTTTGTCAAAGAATTTTTTTCTTGGATAATTCTTGTGTGTGTCTTTTCCTCGTTCTATTATTTCGACATTCCTTGGTGGGGAAATGTTATTATTGGATTGGTTGTCTTATTGTTTTTGTTTTGCATAGCTTGTCCTAAGAAACCATATAAAATTAAACGATGGTATAATGAAAGAGAATCGACAATAGAATACGATTCTATTGAAATGCATAAAGAGGAGGCGATTTGGTTCTCCAATCGCGATATATTTTGGGAATACTTTAGCATTTTAGGAGTATTAATTATTCCATTGTCTTTTATTGGTACTATTACTTTTATGACATATATAATGCCATATATAAATAGTTCAAAAGCCATATCAATTAGCATCAAATGGTACTATTTTATAGGTGCTTTAGTGTTATATTTGTGGTTTGTGGCATGGCCGATTCTTAAAAATCTCAAAAAGATTAAATACGATATCAAACCTCACTATAAGGAAAATTATAAAAAGACTGCCAATGTGCGTAAGCTTAAATCCGCGTTCTGTGGTCTTGATAACCTCATACTTAAATTAAAAGAAGAAGAGGAAGCTTTAAGTCAATTAGAAATCCCGGTTCCGGCAATGCCAACTGAAATTAATCCGGCTCCATATATTGATTATGTCAAAGAAATTTCTGAAATCGGGAAATCCCGTAATAAGTTTGCATCTTTGGAGCAATTATTGCTTAGTGTAACATCTTTTCCCAACCTTGACGGATGGAGTAGTGACCTTCTAAAGACATTCAAAGCCATGGTGCATGTCCCGGCAACTGCTGGGGGCGGTATAGCCAGTGCGGTTGAATCCATGAAGAATTTTGTTCATCATCCCGACAATGATACGAGCTCGGAATTGATGTCAAATATAATCGAGCGACTTAAAGACTCGGGGCATAGCCAATTCTTCAGGACGAAATTAATGCACTCTCACAATAAATTCGGGACTTTATTTAGTGAGTGCCTCAAAGATGCAGGTAAAGGCACAGCAGACACGTTTATACCCTGTGATTTGGGCTCTCGGATTCACGATTCGTTAGGTGATGCGGAAGGCGTTTTCGAAGATTTATTTCATCACTTTATACCAGAATTTGATTTGTCGGGTGATGAAATGTTTGAAGCGGGATTTGACTTTGACGGTCATTTCCCAATCATAACAACTGCACGAGAAGTCTTCAAGAATATCGGGCGGCATAATGACGGTAATGTTGATATGGAGTCTTCAATTCATAAAGTCGCAGGAGTGGCAGGCGGAGCAGGAATTGGTGCTTTAATCGGTTCAGTAGTTTTTCCTGGTGTAGGAACGGTAATTGGTAGTATGATTGGTGGATGGCTTGAAAGAAGCGGAGCCACTAAATTGAATATTGCCGAATTAGAAAGACTAAGAAGTGAGTTCGAAGCGGAGAAAAATGAATTAGACAGGCTTGTTACTTCAGCGCAGGAATCCATAAGGAACAAGCAAATCAGCGTCAATACTGCAATAAGAGATAAAGCTGTCAAATACAATGAATACTATAAGACAGTGCAGCAAATATCCCCGTTGTCTGAATTTAATGTTGGCTTATTACAAAAGGCTATATCAATCATAATCTATGATTATATTTTGGATTGTGCCGAGCAATATTCGCCAAAGAATAAAGTATGTAATAATGAAAAGTATACTGCTCTCTTGAATATTTTGCCGACGAGATATGAGATGGCCAATCATAAAGATCATATGTTCAGAATGCTTTCTGATATTGATTGTATGATTAGTATAGGATATATTGACGAGCCTAAATTTATGGAGCTTCGAAAAATATGTACAGTATTTCAGCAAGTCATCATGGAGCAAGCTATATCTTTACAAGCGCTCCACTTAGTATGGATGGAACAGACTCGTCTTTTATACACATCATCCATCAGACAACTTACCAAAACAATGGAATCGGAGTTTGAAAGCCTAAATAATCATGTTAAGTGGCAGGAGTCTATTGTCAAAGGCCAATCGTATAAATGCGAGCAGCTTGTCAAGGCTGCTAATGATGATGCTAAGACACTATGAACTATATTGATAAAGAATGTTTGTCAAAGGCGCGCTTCTTGGGTGTTAGATATTACTCTACATCGGATTATGTTGTGGTCGTTCAGATTCCAACGAATCAGGAACAACTCAAGCACAATAAAAGTGCATTTAGATGGTTAAAGCTTCTGTTAAGTGCAGTATTTTCCTTTGGAATTTTTAGATCAATTGTGTTTGAGCTTTCTTTTAGAAAACGTATTCGTATATATACATCTACCATTTTATTCTGGTTTATATGTGCAATATTAATTGCAATTCTTACAGCGATTATCAGCAAATCGTTTAGTTTGTTTGTTCTTGCACTGTTTGCTGCAATCCTTATGAGTTACGGAGCATTTCAGATGCTCAGCATGGAATATAAAAGACTTAATATTTATTGTTATAAAAAGGATGCCTCTGGAATATGGATTGAAAGTCGCTTTGATGAAGACGCAATATTACAGCCTAAAGGGTATTTAGATTATATATTGCCAATTCGCGTATTCACAAGGCGTCTTAAGTTTGTACTTAAGTTATACTGTTGCCGACAGCATCTTGACGCTTCAAGCCTTGATTTATACGAGAAATTAAATTTAGGTAGAGGTTCTGTGGAGTCATTATACGCATTATCAAACGGAAGCCCTATTCAGCTTCAATTCAATGAATCTAACTCTACTGAAAGACGGGATGTTTTGATACATAAGGCCTCATATAAAGATATAGAAACCGTTGCTTGGACGGTCTTGGCGGCGTTGGATATGGAGGCAGATGATTTGGATTGGGTTAAGACTTCTTGTGCGGATGAAATATCAATGTATTCGTGGAATAAATCGATTGTTGCATATGTTGATGGCAAGTCTGTGGGAAGTATTATCTCATACGCTGGTGATAATTATGGCAAGCTTCGCCAATATACATGGAAAAATCTTTGTAATGACATTGACGTGAAAAAAATCTGTGCTACAGATATTGAGGCTTGTTCCAAGGAATATTACCTCGACTCCATGGCAATCAAACAGGAATATCGTGGTTATGGAATCGGTAGAAAGCTGATTGAAGCCGCTATTGACCATGGCCGCGAACTTGGCTATAAGAAATTTTCATTGTTAGTCGATGTCGCAAAACCCCGGCTAAAAGCCTACTACGAGAGTATGGGCTTTGAGGAAGTTGGTAACAGGATGTTCTTCGGGCGTCGCTATAATAGGATGATTAAGAATGATAATTCTTAAATATCAGCAATACAGCGATTTAAAACTTGAATTATAATTTCTCAAAATAGATGCGGACAATTTAACTGCTCACAGATAGTAAATATGAATAATTCTATAAATATGGCATGGAATGATTTAACAGACCGGCAGAAACGGCTTGACCGTGCGATAGAAGGTTGCGGAGTAAAACTTGATAACTCTCGCTCTTGCCTTAAGAATGTGATGAGCAAAATCGGTGCAAACGCCCGGGAAGAATCGTTTGTGACTCAACGCATACAGCTTCGTCTGAAGGCACAGGCATTGCTGGAGGATACGGATCAGTTTATCTCTGATACTGAAGCGATGCTTGGCCGCTTCAAGAAAGACGATGAGGAATGGGAACGCCGTGGCCTCAACCTCGGCTTAAACTTTTGGGACAAATGAACATAAACATAGACGGATTTAAGGCAGCTGCCGCTCGTTTGTTCTTCGACATGATTAACGCCGATGGCGTTATAGAAGACAATGAAATCCTTCTATTGGAGGGGTTGGGTAAATATGAACTGCCAAAAGATGAAAATGGCAAGACATTAGATTTGCCCGACTTCTCTAAAGAAGCTAATAAACTTATCCGCGCTGGAGGATTGCGTAAAAAGTATGGCATAGAGTTGGAACATGTTACAAAAGCAACCGAAATTACTACTGCTACGGCCATTCAGCACTTAATAAGTTGGCTGGAAAAAGGAGAGAAGGATGAAGTGAAATACAATCCCAACTCCATTTTCAAGACTCAAAATATCGTAGAAGACCTTAGAGTTATTTCTGGATGCGATGGCAGCCGTGATATTAACGAAGCCAAACTTCTGGTAGCAGTAAGTTTGTGCTTGAATGAGAAAATACCTTCTTATATGAGAGCGATTCCAATCTCGTATAGAGAACGTATTCTTAAATTCGCGAGGAAAGAGGTTGTGTATCTTGAAAGTGAATACGATAAAGAGATAAACGATGATATTATGAAAAATAACAGTTATATTGAAAGTTTACTTTCTATATATGGCTACGATTTCGTTTATATTCCATCAGTGGTTGAATTTCTTAAAGCCAAGGCTAAGACAGAATTGTTAGAGCCAATCTTGATGTTTACAAATCCGTTCTATTATCAAGCAAAAGAACAGGCAGCAACATTTGCACAAGACATACAAGCGATAACAACAGCTGATTTTACAAAGACTTTTTCGAGAGCTGCCAATCTTGATGAGGATTTACCTCCTTGTCTGTTAATCAAAGTGAAAACATCCACAATAGATACTCAGGGATCTGACAATCACATAAAACGAACGAAATTTACCGATTTCATTGCGTTGCCAATCAATGGTAGCGTCATTGATTCCGTTAGGCGTTTACCTGATAATATCCTTGAACATACAGAAGCAATCACTTCTGTGGTGACGAAAACCCTGAATGAGAAACTCTATTGTAAAGGTATACATAAAACCCTCATTGATTACGCAATACATCGCTATAGTTCGAATATTGTGGAGAAGGTAGTTATTACTATTCAAGGAAAGAAAAAAGGAATAAAGTTCGTTGGGGTTGCCGGAGGTGATGTAAAAGTTAAACCGGCTGAAGCCGTTCTGTATATGTTGTCAATCCTATACTCCATATTAGGTAACGGCATATGCAAACGCAAAGATGATTCCGATGAATGTCGTCGTATAGTCAGCAATTACGAACGCTTATATAAAATAGCGACTGAATCGGAGAACCCCATTAACCTTTACACGTCCCTATCTCCGATTAAGACGGGGCTGAAAAAGAAAATCAATGGGTTGGAAAAGCTTACGGACAAAGAAAGCTACAACATCAATGATTCTGGAAGCTATATCAGGGTTAACATAAATCCTGACATCGTCTATATTCGTAGTGAATACGATAAGACAGAAGTCCAAATCAATGATTGGATTAAACGTCAAAACTTCAAAATATAACCTCAACGCCCGGAAACATAACTTTCGGGCGTTGTTAATTTTAACAGGCATTAAGAGCAACGACATAAACATTCGCCGCATATCCGGCGCCGAAAGCAGCCGAACTTTTTAAAGAAGGTGCAAAACACGTTTGGAAATCCTGACTGAGGATACCATCTGCTTAGCCCCCGTTAACAAATATTGGAGTACGGGGTCTGAAACTCATCTACGTTAAGATTAACAACAATGGTAATCCCCAGACTCAGAATCTATGTAAAGGTTAACATCATTTTACAGGCAGATAAATTGAACGTAATTTTGCAGTGTAAACAAGAAATAACAACCCTCTAATCTAAAATCAAATCATGGGCATTGGAGCATTAGTACATGGAATTAAGGCAGTCGGACACGTATGTGTCGGTGATTTCGCCGGAGCTGCTGTTGAAGGAAGTCGCGCAATTGTTAGCCTTGCAGTAGGCGAGGTAGTGAAAGAAGTGGCAGAAGACACTGGTATCTCTGACTGGATTGAAGACATCTTCTCATAATAAGTAAAGATAATCTTGTTAAGTTTATCAGGCATACAAGCCACATCCTCAGATTGGTCGTCGTCCTTGGCGCAAGAGCAATAGAAAAGGCAATCAGAGATTATAGTAATAACAAGCGTTAGTAATCTCATAATCCCCTTCAAAACAAGAAACAACAGAATAAAAACGTACTATTATGATACTAACACCTACCTATATCGCCGGCAAGTACTTGATGAACGTTGCGAAGCGAGCTGCAACCGGCGAACACGTGGCAACTTCTGAAATAGTCAATGTACCAAAGGTCATTGATAAAGTCTATGGCGATGGTGACGGAACATTTGAGCTCTCCGATGTGGTAGACGCAGCTACTGAAATTGGCGGAAACATCATAGACAAGGTCGAGGATGTTATAAGTTTCATAGGAGATTGGTTCTAAGCATAAATCAAAAAAACAACAATATGTACGTATTAATTGGCAAACTCGCCCAATATGGGGTGCATAAAGCTCATGAAATTTGGGCTGAACACGGGGATGAAATCATGGAAGCAGCTCACTCGTTAATTGAAACAATCAAGGATGGCGCTGAAGTTGTCATTGATAACATTGGTGATATTATCTAAAAACTTTTAACTATGGGAACAGTATTAGGAATCGTTCTGGCGTATAATGCGCTAAACGGCAATCTGTTTAAAGCACTCGGAGAAGGTGCTCAGTGGATTAGTGATAAACTTCCGAAACCAAAGGATGGAGAATAAACCTTCTTTTGGAGAATTCATGACAGAAGTCGTGAACCGAGCCGACAAAATATCATTTGAAAAGAGTGGACGCCCTTTGTCCGACAAGTATGAGGCTCCGTCCACTATTCTCAAAATGATAGGTGCCGTCACCAATACAGGATGGGAGGCCTTCAACGCCCTTTCCGGGCTGATGTCTAATGTTTCATATTTCGCCTTCGCCGCAGCATTGGCTGTGTTCGTCATAAGCCCTATAGGACTTATAGTTGTAGGCGCTTTGGTTTACTGGGGCGGCAAAGAATCACTGAAGCTATTGTATCACAACAAAGGGGTAGTCGATGCAGTAAAACAAATTGGTGACAGATATGAAGTTCCTTACCAATCATGTATCAATGAAGCCGAATACGATGAGCTGGCGGACAAGGCAGCAAAAGAATTGTATAACCTTTAACAACTGAACGAATCATGACCCAAGAAGCTGTAAACCAACTTTTCGAGCTTGCACATAGAGGTGACGTGTTTGCTATGGCAATGGCCGGTCAGCTCCTCTGTGAGGGGAAGTTCGTAAGCCGCAACCTCAACAATGGCTTCGCATGGCTGCAGAGAGCGGCTCAATGCAACTGCCTTGCCGCCCGTGACCTGATGACGGACGTACAAAATGGGTGTTACTCTCAACCTGCCGCAAATACTAAACAAGAGGAATCAAATCACGTATCAAGACACACAGTTGTGAAAGACCCACAGGAAGAACTTGCCAAGCTGATTGGACTCGGCACTGTGAAAAGTGAAATTGACAGCCTTCGCAACTTTGTAAGGATTCAAGCCTTGCGTCACAAACAGGGAATGACAACAACCCCAGTTTCGCTCCACTGCGTGTTTACCGGCAACCCCGGAACAGGGAAAACTACTGTTGCCCGTATTGTAGCCGCCATTTATAAAGAACTTGGTGTACTTAAAAGCGGCCATTTGGTTGAAACAGACAGAGCAGGACTTGTGGCAGAATACGTGGGTCAGACAGCAGTAAAGACCAACAAAATAATAGACGAGGCACTTGACGGTGTACTTTTTATTGATGAGGCATACTCCCTTCTTGGTGGAGAAAATGATTTCGGAGCTGAGGCAATTGCGACGCTTCTGAAACGCATGGAGGATGACAGAGATAGACTCGTGGTTATTCTTGCAGGCTATACCAACGAGATAAAGGATTTCATAGAATCGAATCCCGGGCTTCAGTCAAGATTCAATCGTTATATCCAGTTTGATGATTACACTGGCAATGATTTGGTTGAGATATTCAAACTTTCACTTCGCAAGTCACAATATAAAATCAAGAGGGACGCGCTTAATGCCTTGCAATCTTATATTGACGGAAAATTGCTGGTCAAAGACAGACATTTCGGCAACGGCAGATTTGTAAGAAACCTGTTCGAGAAGGTAATACAGAATCAGGCTAACAGACTCGCCGTAAAGGAGTCTATAAACAATGACGATCTGAGTATACTAACCGTGGAGGATATTCCAACATAAACCAAGAAATTATGGACGAACTCAATAACATTTTATCAAAATTTGGCAGTACGGAACAGCTTTGGAACTACATCAAGATGTATGCAGCCAAAGGAAGTCGTGAAGTGACAAGAACTGTTCTTGAGCTTTTCTATGTGATGAAAAGTCCGAACACGGGTATGATAGACAAGACGCTTATCGGTGCGGCCCTTGCATATCAGTTGCTGCCAGAAGATTTGATGCCTCGCGACAGATTCGGACTGCTCGGTTTCCTTGACAACGGGGTCACACTTGCTTTTGCATATAATAGGGTGAAGAAACTCGTCACACCACAGATAGAGAATCAAGTAGGTGCCATGCTTGACCAATGGTTTGGTGCGGAGGAAGAAGCTGCTGATGATGATTTTGCGACATATACCCCATCAGTAATAGGCGTGCCGAGCGATAGTGGCACCTTGATAAATCAAGGTGGTTTTAGTAAACCCCATGGAAATAGCAACTTTTTTGATAATGACGATGTGGTAATTGACTAATATATTGCGTATGAAAAGTTTCTTTGATAGTCCGGTCTACCAGATGTTTAACCATCGCCCCACCATGGATGAGTTTCTTAAACTCAGTCAGCGGTATAAGAAGTTTGGATTGACGCCGGAAGAGATTCAGGCCGGAATCAAATCTGCTTGCGACTTCTTTAATATTCCTATGCCAAGACTGATTCAAGACCTGACAAATCATCCTGACGGTCAGACTTGTTTTATAAATTGGTATAGGGGCAGCTATGCCGACGATGTGATTTGCTTCAATATGCAACAGCTTGTAGATATGAAAGTTGATAGCAAGGATGCGTTCAGTTTAGTTATGACCCATGAGTGCGGCCATAGGGTGCTTCAAAACACTCAATTTCCCGGAGTCAACAACGGACAATGGGAATCCGAATTATGCCCTGACTTCTTTATGGGCTGTCGTGCAGGGCTTTGGAATATGGATATATCCAAAGTTACCCTCGGACTACTATTGACTAACGGTTCTCAGAGCCATCCTGATGGCGCTTTAAGAGCGATGTTTATCCGTCATGGGCAGTATGTTGCTCCAGAAATGTCACGGCGTGGTATACCTTTGACTATACAGAATCTTATCAACGAGTTTATGGCTTTCCGTCAGCAGAATCTTGCGGAAATTCAGAATCAACAGCGTAAACATTACCAATTCTAAAAAATTATAAGTAGATTTGGGTGGATTATTCATTCCGTATGATTGTAACGTAATTCATATTTCATGATTGACAGCAATACATACAACGAAATGATGAGGATAGGTAGAGCCGATGTTTCCAAGGCTTCCTATTCGACAACAGATGTGGATAACTCTTCAGTAAAACGTCAGACTGATAACTCAGCGGCAGCAACTGAACTATCACCAGAAGAAAAGGAGCGACGTCACAAGGAGGCGATTGCATATATCAGCAGTCCTGAGGCACACGCCTTTTACAGACTTCTGCGAAGGCATGAATGTAATCCGTTTAATGCGCTGTTTTACGATATAGAACCGCTGACAGAGGAAGGCATAAGGGTAAGAGTGAAGCGTGCATCGGAATTTTTTGATCTCCCAATTCCTACAATGATAGGAGAATGTGAAACATTGGCTAAAATTACTTTTTCCGATTCAGCGGAGCTCGGCAGCGAATTACAATATGACACAAAGAAACTGAACGAAATAGGAATCAATAATGTAGACGCTTTTGATGCAATGCTTACACACGAACTGTCGCATCAGTTTGTCGCCGGACGAAGATTCAATTTTTGTGAGAACCGGCAATGGTGTGACGAGCTTGCCTGCGACTTTATAGTAGGTGTCAGATGTTCGGCAAACATGATAGCTTCCGGAAAATACAAATACGCCGTCAGCACAATGAGGACTTCTGCAACCCATCCCGACGGAAGTTTTAGACTAAAAGCCGTAAAGAGCGGATTCGATTTTGCAGAATGGCTCTTCCGTAAGAAACAACGGCCAACCGCAGAGGTAGCAATGCTCGGCCTGACACGATTTCTGATAGCGAACTCAAAGGAATTGAACTATTCGTATCATAAATTTCTTACCACGCCGCAGGCACCTCCGCAAAAACCGATAGACATCATGGATTTGCCTGACAGCAATCTTTTGAAACAAGCGGTATTAAATCACAGAGCAGAACAAGTAAGGAAAAATAAAGATGGAACCGACCAACATATTTGACATTAGAAGCCAATCGACCATAGAGATTAATCTGCCCGAAAATCCGTGCGGCAATATATTCATATTGGGGCATCGTTCGGCTTTGTCAGACAAAATAGCCGAATTGCGAACGAGTATCATAGGGAATCTTGACTGCTCAGCCACATTTTATCAGTATATACTACGGGTACTTGAATCCGGCAATGAGGACTACAACATAGTATGCCCCATCAAAGACCCGGTGAGTGAGCGAGTATTCTACGTCATTGCAAAATGTGAATACGATGAACTTGACCTTGCCGTTTCTGCTGTGATAAACGAGGCGGAGGGACAAATGCGGAAGTTGGCAGAGGAGGCTGTCGTCGTTGCCGCGATGCAGGACCCTGATTTGTTCATGTCGGTTGTGGACAAAGTGATCGTAGAGGGACATGGCGACGACAATTCAAAGGACGGCATCACGCCATTCGGTATGTTGCCGATGGGCGCTGTTGCCGGAGCTGCCCTTGGAATGGCTCTTGGTATCGATAGTTTCGATGACAATCTGGACCTCTGTGAGTCCGCAGACGTTGATGCAGATGCCGATATGAGCGGAAACAGTCCGAGTATGCACGAAGCAGCGCTCGGAATTGTCAAAGAAACTCAAAGGCCCAAATTTGGAACCATCTCAGCAAAACTCAAAAAACAGGCTTTCAGCAATCTGCCCAAAAGGCTCACCTTGACGTTTGAAAAACAGAATACTCATGACTATGAGATTGCCAAACAGACGATGGCGATGTTTACGCCAAAGGAGAATATGGCTATTTTGGAACAGATGTATCGTGAGAACCCCGAAATCTTCCAGAAATATTATGCGACTGCACTGAGCGCGTCTTCACGATATGAGATACATGTCCGTCCATGGAAAAGTTCATATCGCAGTGACTTCAAAGACCGTTATCTCTATTGTATCTATCTGAAGAATGCCAAAGGGAAGGAATGTCCGATTACATTCAAGAACTATCCGGCCTATTGCATTTACATGATGTATATAATTGACCGTGTGCAACGTGGCGATGAAGTTACAGACCTCGTTATGAAAAATCTTCGTAAGGAATTCTGTCAACTGTATAAGACAATATTAAGTGAGACGGACAGAAACATCAATAATTTCTATGATGGCATGGATTACCGCAAAGTTGAAGATACCGATAAGATGAGAAAGGGCCGTTACGACGATTACATTAAGGATATCCACAACACACTGGAGAAGCTTGTTGGTGACTTTGATAGTATTCCACTTAAGGTGGGTCATGGAAGACACCTCAGTGTAATGCCGGAGCGTATCTTCATAGATGAAAAATTAACAAAATTCAAATTTGCATAATTGAGTATATCAGATAGTTAGTGAGGCAATCTGTCGGCAAGCCGACAGCGACAAACCGCTTATGGGGAACCTCTACCTTTGTGATAGAAAGGTGGAGGTTTTCTCTATCTATGCCACTTAAAACTATCTGTTATGAAATATGCTGAAGACAATCCGAAGAAGAGTCGCACCAAAGGGAAAAGTGCCGACACGAAGGCTGTGCGTACCGAAGACGCGCTGCGACAGGTAAACAGCATTATTTCTGATGTGCGTGCCGCAGAGGAGTTTTTCTTCAAGACTATGTTCCCGAAGATGGCGGCGTTGGCAGATAGTTACAACCGCTCCTTCGCCCTCGATATTAAGGCAGAGGATGTGGCTTGCGCAACTTATCTCTCATGTTGGGAGGATAATTGGGCAAAACTCCGTGCCTTTAAGGGAGATGCGACTCTTCACGCGTGGGTGGCCAGGATAGCATCCCAGGCTACGTATAAGTTTCTGGTTGAAGAGCGATATATCGACGGAGTTGGCAACACCAAGACCAATGATTATCGTCTGACCATTCGCAGCATTGATAATACATCTTTACGTCAAGCAATCGTTGACCTTGTGTTTGTTCCAGAGCTGCATAAGGCACTTGAGCTCTACTATGTCGAGAAAATGCCCGACAATGATTTTTTCAAGACATTGGGAAACGAAGACAAGGCCAGAGAGGTACTGAAGGTTGCGGAAAAAACTCTTATCGAACAGTTGCTCAACACCGAAAATCCTTTCGCCGAGCTGGCTCTCTCATCAAAGAGGGCTATCAATCCCGAAATGCAGTTTCAAAGTTGGCATGATTGTATCGTCGAGGGCGATGTCAGCGGAAACCATCAGGATTTTCGTGACCTTCTGACGAAACTCTTCAAATGTGAGGATTGGGATGCCAATGTGCATGCTCTCATAAATGTCATCATAGAGTCGCTTGGCTGGACAGAAGTTCAGGAGGATGTGTGGCGTCAGCGCTTCATCTTTGAAACGCCATCCAAGGAACTCGCGGAGAAATACCATGTCCGCAATTCATGGGTTGACAACGTGTTCTCCCGGCTTAACAAACAATTTCGAATCGCCATCAAGACATGGTGGGACATATATAACCAATAAACATAACAAGACATGACACAACTTATACAAGATAACTCTCATTTTGCGGGCCGGATGGTGGTTCGCAAGCTGAGTACGCGACACGATGGTGAGCGGGAGGTGTATCTGACCAAGTGTCAGGATGTAGTTGACGGGCTGACGGTGGATGTGCCGGATAATTATGGTATTCTGACAGTGTTCAACCTCAAATCGAAGCGATATGAGGTAGGTGGTTCCTCGCGTAAGCGTGTGCCGGACTTTATTGAGGAAGTTAAGTTTCTGCGGAGCCGACAATCCGAAATGTGCTTTCCGAAGGTCATTGACTGCGGTATTGAGAGGGCTGGTAACGGACGGCTTGGCTGGATGCTGCAGCAATATATAGATGCTAACAGCCTGACAAGTGAAATTAGGCTTCAGCGAGGGCTGTGTATTTCTGATACAGTCAAGGTAATGGAGGCTCTCTTTACCGCTGTTGACGAAATGGCCCGCTACACAGGGGGCGGAGGGCATTACAATATCACGACCGACAATATCCTGCTGAACTATGATGGGAATGAACTTAAGGGTGTATATCTTATCGGTCTGTCGGATATGGGCACATCATATCATGGCTCAACTCCTTTTGCCTATGAGCCGCGCAACAAGCGTTTCCATGCGCCGGAAACTGCCAACGGTGTGTTCAACCATCTTACAGATATTTATGCTCTTGGCATAGTTATGACTATGATGATTTCGGGAGATGTCGGTGAGGAAGAAAACGATAATGTCGACTCGCAGTTCTCCGTATTATCCTCAATGTTGTTACGCAAACAGTTTATGAAACGAAACCGAACTAAACTTTCGGCAGCGCAGCGTCTGATACTTGAAAAGGCAACTGACGTGAATCCATCCTATCGGTTTCAGACAGTTGGTCGCTTTCGTACGTTTGTCAGCAAACTGGCGAAGGGGAAATTATCTACACAGAACCGTGTAGAGAGTATGGCTACCTCTCCGGCAAATCCCATAGATGCGGAGGACAGCGGAGATAAGAGTGCCGACGGAATCGCTCGTCTTGAAAGTGGAGTTGTAAAGGAAAAGCATAAGAAGACACGTTCCGGCGGAAAATCTCTTGCAGAGGCTCGTCCTGAAATAAGGAGAGGTGCTTCTGGCTGTGGTCTTGACGAGGTAGCCGGAATGTCAGAGTTGAAGGCTCTATTCCGTAGGGATTTCATACGGATTGTGCGCAATCCTGGTGTGGCGCAGGCTTATGGCATAAAGCCGAGCAACTGCACGTTGCTTTACGGCCCGCAGGGCTGCGGAAAGACCTTTATAGCCGAGAAGGCCGCTCAGGAATCAGGTCTGAGTTACAAGATTGTTAACCCGTCGGAACTGGGCTCTATCTACATACACGGCTCCCAGCAAAAAATCGCAGAACTGTTTGACGAGGCGGAGAAGAAAGGTCCGATGATTCTTATTTTCGATGAATTTGACGCTATTGTGCCCAACCGTGACGCAGATCTCAACAGTAATCAGGCCAATGAGGTTAACGAGATGTTGACTCAATTAAATAACTGTGCTTCAAGAGGGATATATGTATTGGCTACTACTAACCGTCCAAATCTTCTCGACCCGGCTATTATGCGGAAAGGACGTGTTGACAGGACGGTGTATGTTTCTCTCCCGGACATGGAGGCCCGCAAAGAACTCTTCAGACTTGAAATCGAGAAGCGTCCATTTGTAAATGTTGATTACGAGGAGCTTGCGTCGGCCACGGAATACTATACCTGTAGCGATATTTCTTTCATTGTCGAGGAGTCTGCCCGGCTGTGTTTTGAAGAAACTCTCGACCGTGGACTCAATGAGCCCCTCCCGCTTTCAATGGATTGTCTGAAGAAGGTTATAAAAGATACTCAACCGTCTATATCGGATAAACAACGCAGGGAATATCTCGAACTCAAAGAGAAAATGGAGAACAGACAACCGTCCGGCGAAAGAAAAAGAGTCGGATTTGTACTCTGACGAGATAGAAAGCACCACAATAATACATCTCTATAAGCAAAGACCGGGGCTTCAGCACGGCGATAACGATTTAATTCAACTTATATGATAAAATGCAATGTACTCAAAGCGCTCAGCGCACTCGGGTTTATCCCCGAAGAGATTGAAGGATTCGGCTACCGTTTCGAGTATGAAGGACTTACGGCAATCTACTCGATTGACGACGAAGAATCCCAGTGTATAACCCTTACGGCCCCTGACGTTTTCGCCATATCTGACGGCAACCGCGCCGCAGTGCTGGAGGCTATGGCGAAACTATGCGGAAAGATGAAGTATGTGCAGCCTCACATCATTTTCGAGAATCAGGTATGGCTGAACTACCATCATTATCTTGGAGAAAACGAGGTGACGCCGGAACTTATCGAGCACATGGTTCGCGTTTTGGCTTTCTCGGCAAATACAATCCACAACATCATAAACGGCAATGACAATGACGACTAAAGAGCTTATCAGACAGGTGCTGAAGAAATGGGAATTTCCCGTTATTCATGAAAACGACAACAGCCTTGTGTTTCGCTATCAGATGAGCTACATACAGGCTAATGTCAGCTGGGGCGAGGATACCAATGCTGTGGCACTCGTACTGACCGGTATCTTTTCGGCAGCCGATGAGAAGGAGATGTTACTTGGCTTGCGTACCTGCAATGACATAAATTGCAATCTTCTTCAGGTAAAACTATACATCGATACCGACGCTGATTTGATTATCGCCTCAGAGTTCTTCTATAAGACGGAAGATGACATGGAATATCTTCTCACAATGTCGCTTCAATCTGTGATCGTAGCCAAGAAACGCTTCATGCAGAAGTACCGCGAACTTGAAGAAGAAGCGAAACTTATTTCAGAACTTGAACAGGAATAACAATAATAACCAATCATGAAAAATAAAATTACATTCAGGATGTGGCTTGCTGTTTTCTTCGGAGGCATCCGGCAATTCATACGCAACGTCTTCTCTTGGGAAAACAAGACACCATTCTGGCGTGTCATATGGGCTGCAATCACAGTATGCGTAGTTGCCGTCACATGCATGCTGGGCTATGCTTTCTATGACGAGTTTATTGGACATAGATTATACCGATATTCATGCGAGGACAGATATGATTCCAAGCTCAGTCCCGATTTCAAGTACCGCAATAACGGATACAACAAGGGAAAGTCATACATATACAATTCCCGGACAAAGGACAAGGTGATTACTGATATTGATTGGATTGCCGTACCCGAGAGCGGTGACAGTCTTATTATTGTGGCAAAAGACGGTAAGCGTGGATTTGTCAATCGTTATACAGCAGAAACTGTTGTTCCTTTCAAATATGATGCCGCGTGGTCGTTTACGGATGGAGTTGCAGGTGTATGCGAGGGTGACTCTGTTTATTTCATTGATCACTCCGGGAATCCCGTACATAACCGCAGGTTTGCCCGCAAACGCGGATACGACAGCTACGTCTATCACGGCAATTATGCCGCAATCCCGATAAACGGAAAATATGGCCTTATTGACAGAAGCGGTGAATGGGCCCTATTGCCGGAATATGAAGATATACACATCGGTGCCCGCGATATGTGGTACATCATGAACAACAACAAATGCGGTGTAATAGATACAAACGGAGAGTTTGCGATTCCAATGGAATATAAGGATGTTTTTATCCATTCCGACAACGGCATCACGGTTGTGAAAGCCGACAATTCACAGAGTCGCCATGATTACGACGGGACAATGCTTGACGCGTTTGTGTTCGATGAATTATATCACCTTGCATACTACATCAATGAATTTGACGAAGAGGGAAATCAGAAGAAAGCAGTAGACAAAATGATGAGCTATTCGGCCAATAATTACTACGGACTTATTAACAGTGATGGGGTTCCTGTCACTCCACCTCTGTACTCACATATAGAATCTGTAGCTCCGGGAGTATATCAGTGTCAGATTCCCGGAACCATGGAATGTATCATGGTAAATGCAAAAGGAGAAAAAATCAACGAATAAAATTTCAATGTTATGAAACAAAGAGTGTTCAATCTGATTATCCTCGATGAGAGCGGCTCAATGAGCAGCATTGAGAAACAGGCAATCGACGGAGTAAACGAAACAGTTCAGACCATACGCGCCGCCCAAAGGAAATATCCCGGGCAAGAGCACATTGTATCACTGGTGTCGTTCAACTCTGATGCGGTCAAGACAATCTATGACAAACTGGAGGTGGAGCGTGTCGAGGAACTGACCGATAAGCAGTATGTGCCTAACTGTTGCACACCTCTCTACGATGCCATCGGCAATGCAATCAATGCACTTCGCAAGAGTGTGGCCGATGAAGACGCAGTGCTCGTCACCATAATCACCGACGGTTATGAAAATGCGTCCTCAGAGTATAATGGACCCGCAATCAAGAAGCTGGTGGAAACTATGAAATCCAAGGGCTGGATTTTCACCTACATCGGAGCCAATCAGGATGTGGAGGCAGTCGCATCCACAATCTCAATTACCAATACATTGTGTTTTACTGCCAGCGAAGAGGGAACCTCGGCAATGTTCGCTCGTGAGCGTAAGGCGAGAAACCGTTGGGTAGACCGGCTTGCGGGCAAAATAACACCATTAATTATGGCCGACGATTATTTCGATGATGACGATGGCAAATGACATTCTCCTCTCTCTTCGATAAAAAGGATTGACACTTGATCTGATACTGAACCACAATCACTAACTTTGTAGTCTGAACGGCAATTGTGCCGCTCAGGCTACTTCCACTCAATACATTATGGCAGCAAATATAATACAGCATCACGCGCCGTTTGATTTCGCGTCGTTTTTTGAGAATATCAAATCTCAATATATTGGACTTGACCACCATGACTATTTGAATTTTATACATAGCGAGGGCGAGAAACATTCGTTTATGGGATGTGCCGAATGGAACGACCGGGTGAAATACGCGCTCAGTAATGCCGTCGCGTCTGATGAGGTTGTTGAAATAATAAACCGCGCATCGTCAGTAATGATTACCATCATACGTTCTTCCAAGGCTGAGCGGCCATTGACAATGATGGAGATGCAATATATCAGCGAATTTATAAAAGGGTTCTCAGAGAAATGCGATATCGTCTGGGGGCTTGCAGAAGATTCCACGCTTAATAATGTTGTCAAAGTAATCATATTTGCAAACGTCAGCAGATAGAATCCGTGGGATATCTCCATTAAGAAAGTATTGATTTATACATATGCGAACTTAACCTGATTTTCTATTGGACAAGAGAAGAATACAAGATAGTAGCGACAAACCGATGGCCAAAAGGAAGAAGATAGTATTTTTCACTGGAGCCGGAATGAGCCGAGAGAGTGGCCTTCCCACTTTTCGCGGCGAAGGCGGTGTGTGGAACGAGATCGACTATGAGAAGGTGGCAACTCTGAAATCATGGTACGGACGGCAACGCAAAAATGTGAAGGAACGCCGACAGGCCATGCTTGACTTTTTCAATCCATTGCGTCGAGCCATTTTGCAACATGAACCTAACGACGGACATCGGATTATAGCCGCTCTTGAAAATTATTTTGATGTGACAGTCATTACCCAGAACGGAGATGACTATCATACACGCGCCGGCTCAACAAAAGTGATTTATCTTCATGGCGAGGCGCTGAAGAATACCTCGTCGGCCAATCCGTCACTGTCTTTTCCAATCGACAGAGATAATCCCGACATCCATTTGGGCGACAAGGCCCCGGACGGCTCACAACTGCGGCCATATATCATATACTTTGACGAGAATATCGACGGTGGTCTATGGCGAGAAGCAGTAAAGGCTACGAAAGAAGCCGATTGGTTTGTGGTGGTTGGTTCTACGATGCTCGTATATCCTGCGGCATCATTACTCGCTGCCGTTCCCGGCTCATGCCACATGGTCGTTATAGACCCGGAGGAAGTATCACTTCCTGAAGAATGTTATCATGGTTATACATATATTCCCGAGGGTGCGAGTGAAGGATTGTTTTCCTTTATGGAAATGCTGGCTAAATATGAACGGAGAAAACTAAAATTGAGAAAAGACGATAAATAAACCTATTGAGATGAAAATATATCACGGATTATTCAGTGACTGTGGTCCTCGGCGTAAGAACGAGGATTATATCGCGGTAAGAGAAATGCCGGAGCAGGGGCGGTCTGTGTTTGTGCTTTGTGACGGCATGGGAGGCCACAATTTAGGTGATGTCGCCAGCAAGTTTGTGGCAGAGCATATCTGCGACTATTGGACAAAAAATCCAGAGCGCAGGGACAGTGGGAAGAAAATCACTGATGCCTGCGATGAAACAATGATAGCATATAACAACAAATCCCGTGTAGAGATGGGCACGACTATGGCGATGGCCGCTATCGAGGGCAACAAGGCGTTGCTCGCTCACTGCGGCGACAGTAGAATCTGCGTTATCCGTAATCATGAAATCATATACCAGTCCACTGAACATGTCGCATTGACTCCTGAGGGATGGCCAATAATCACACGTGCTTTTTTCACCGGCCGCGATAGCTATACGCCGGATATTAAAGAGATAGAGGTGGAGATTGGCGACATGATATTCATTTGTTCCGACGGAGTGTATGGCAATGGCAAATGGAGTGCGCTGAAAGATGCACTTCTTGAGGAACATTGTGTATATCAGCTGAGTGGCGCAGAGGAAGTGGCCAAAGAAAAGGCCCACGACAACTACTCTGCCATATTGATAAGAATCTGCGAGGACGCGCCCGAGGATACGACTGTACCGGGACTCTTCAAGTTGCGCAGGCGTGCCAACGGCTCTGGTGACAAGTTTGAATATTTTGAGTTTTTTCGTACCAGAAAAGAAGCATATTCCAGACTTGTAGAACTGTCTGATTATGGGACGGAAAAGAATCTGTTTCAATATGGCATAACGCGATAAGATGGCATAACTGCGGAACAGCGGTCACAGCGTATGTTTAGTTATAGAAACTTCATGAGAGCGCAGTTGCACCATAATATCATTTATTTTCTTTTTTGAGATAGATGCAATCTTGTTTTATCATCTATTACTATATACCGAACATATAAGACAGAAATATTATGGCAATACTCAATCTTGACCACAATGCTCTTTGGGAGAGCATCTGCAACTGGAGCCGCAAAGCAGGTCGCGCCGCAACACGCCCCGTTCTTCTCATGTGGTATGTGATGCGTAGCAAAGACACCCCGAGAAAAGACAAATGGGCAATCTTCGGCTCATTGGCTTACCTTATTCTCCCGATCGACATTCTCGATTCCAAGCGCCTGCCAATTATCGGCTGGCTCGACGAAGTAGCTTCTCTCGCTGTCCTCGTACAGAAAATGTCGAAATACATCACTCCTGAAATGGCGGCCAAAACCGAAGCGCAACTCGACAAATGGTTTCCGGAATATGTCGAGTATGAAATGATAGACTGCTGATAAGCAACGCTTCATTTTCCGTAATCTTTCTCGGAAATCAGTTTAGTAGCTTTGGTGATTAAACGACAACCATTATCATGCAAAACGAATACAACCGAATCATTCAAGAGCGAGCCGACATTGTCTTCGATGCCATGGCAAGGCGCGTATTGCCTGAGGATATGCTCCGAATCCGTGCCGCATTTGAGCTGGCACGGGACGCTCACGCACCACAAAAGCGTAAAACCGGCGAACCGTATATTTTCCATCCCATCGCGGTTGCTAATATCGCGGCAGAGGAGCTTATGCTCGGTGCGAATCCGATTATAGCATGTTTCCTGCACGATGTGGTGGAGGATACGTCCTGTACGATTGACGACATCCGCAACCGCTTCGGCGATGACGTTGCTTTTCTTGTCCGCGTAGTGACAAAGAAGCCTACGCACGACTATGAGCTGTCAAAACAGCTCGACAACTACCGCCAGCTGCTCAACTCCATGCAGTACGACATCCGTGCCATACTCGTTAAGCTCGCCGACCGCCTGCACAATATGCGGACACTGGAATCAATGAAGCCGGAGAAACAGATGAAGATTGCCGGCGAAACTGACTATTTCTATGCGCCGCTTGCCAACCGTCTTGGACTTTACAACATCAAGACCGAGCTGGAAAACCTCTCGTTCCGTTTCCGTTGTCCCGACGAGTATGAGGAGATTTCCAGCCTCATTGCACGTCATGTGGAGGCCAACAAGGATAATCTTGAAACATTCCGCAGTCAGATTGAAGAAACACTCTCGGCCGCCGGAATCAAGGCTCGTGTCTATGTAGATTACCGCCGTCCGTTCAGTCTGTGGCGTAAGATGAAGAAGTATGGTGATGATTTCAACCATCTGAAATACCGCCATTTCGTCGAGGTTGTGTTCGATGAATCTCAGACCGCACTCAGCGAGAAGGAGATGGCTATGAAGATCTACTGCATACTGACCGACCGCTTCAAAGAGAAGCATTGCAGCATGAGCAACTATATAGACTCGCCTAAGGAGAACGGCTATCAGAGCATCCACGTCAAACTCCTTCCCGATTTCGGACGCTGGCAGGAGGTTCATATCAGCAGCGAGGCCATGATTCGTCAGTCGCAACTTGGATGTGTGGCAGAGCGAAACGAAAGCAACATTCAGATGTGGATTGAGAAGTTCCGCAAGGTGCTCCATGACACAATCAGCGGCTCCAAACATGACGACCGCTATATGGAGGACATTATTACAGCCTTCTATAACGATGACATACAGGTGTTCACGCCTACAGGCGAGAAAATAATACTTCCGCAGAACTCCACAGTGATAGATTTTGCCTACGAGGTACACTCCGACCTTGGCGACCATGCTAAATATGCCCGTATCAATAGTCGCCTGGAGCCCGTAGACACGACTCTGCGGCGTGGCGACGTGGTGGAGATTTTTACTGACAAGGATTCCCGTCCCGGGCAGGACTGGCTGACCTTGGCCCATACTTTCAAGGCACGCAAAGCAATCCGGCGTTATCTGGAATCCGTGCCCAAGACCGACTTTTGCCGTTGCTCGGCATGCAATCCCATTCCCGGAGAGGAAGTCATAGGTATCCGTAATCATTTTGACCCGGGACTCGTCACCGTGCATAAGCGCGATTGCCGCCACGCAATCAGCATGGCCTCTTCGTATGGCGACGATGTCGTGTCGGTTGACTACAAGGCCGACGAAACCTTATATCCTTTGACTTTGAGGGTGCGGGCCGTTGACCGCAGCCACCTATTCGTGGATCTTGTGGATTGTATCACTAACACGTTCCATCTCTCTATGGAGTCGTTCAACACCAAGACCGACCGCAACATAGTAGTCTGCAAAATCCGTTTCGGCGTCCACTCGTATGCTGAGCTCAAAACTATTATCAACCATATATCTGCCATCGACGGCGTTGATGAAGTTCGCCGCCTCGATGGCGAAGATTAATTATTTGACTTTTGACCATGAGAATATTGTTTGTGTGCACAGGCAATGCAAGCCGTTCGGCTGCTGCCGAGTGCGTGTTGAAAAAGATGCTTGTCGACGGTGGCATTGAGGGTGTTGAAGTAGCTTCCTGCGGAACAAAAGTCCCTCATGGGCTCGACCGTGAGGATGTGATGTGTCGTATTGCAGCCGAAAAGGGCTATCAAATGGGAGGCAAAGCCATACCCATGACTGAGGAACTCCTCGATTCAGCCGACCTGATAATCGTTATGACAGAACGCCATCGTAATGAAGTAACACGTCTGCTGAAATACGACCGCTGGAGCCATATAGTCCGTTTCAACGATTATTGCTTTGGAGAACAGGCAGACCTCCCTGACCCACACTATCAGACCGAATATGTGTATCGCACCTGTTTCAATACAATAGAACGCGGATGTCAAGAAATTATCAATAAAATGAAACAATGCCACAAAGCACATTCAAGATAAAAGATTAAGGCCCCGTATAACATTGCCTCATTAGGAAAAGATGCCCTTTTCCCTTGTCCTCGCTCTATCGGAATTTCGGTGTAAATGCGTAACTTTGCGGCCGTAATTTAACAGAATTGACCATGACGAAAGGCGCTGCCGAAAAGAACGCGGGCACGATATACTCTATATTGCTGATAATAAGCTTCGGCCATTTTCTCAACGACATGATTCAGTCGGTAATACCTTCGGTGTACCCGATACTCAGAGATGAGTACAATCTGTCGTTTCTCCAGATCGGCATCATTACGTTTGTAGTGCAAATGACCTCTTCCATAATGCAGCCCGTTGTGGGAGCGTACACCGACAGGCATCCGCATCCTTATTCCCTGACTGCCGGCATGATGTTTACGCTTGTGGGCATACTGCTTCTGTCTGTGGCCTCCACCTTCGGGCTGATATTGCTTGCGGTGGCCACTGTCGGAATCGGTTCGGCGGTTTTTCACCCGGAGTCCTCGCGCATAGCGCAAAGCGCGGCGGGTGTAAAGAAGGGACTCGGACAGTCGATATTTCAGGTGGGTGGCAACGGCGGCACAGCCCTCGGACCGCTCCTTGCCGCCATAATAATACTTCCGTTCGGGCAAAAATCCATATCGTGGTTTGCCATCGCGGCGATTGTGGCCATCGCGGCGTTGTTTTATGTGGGCCGGTGGTATAAGACTGCATTGCGGTCGGACACGAAAACCGCGGTTTCTCCTGCCGTCGGACAGCTGTCCGCGCGCCGCATCCGCCAGGCATTATTCATTCTCTGCGTGCTGACGTTCTCCAAATACTTTTACATGGCGAGCATGACCAGCTATTTCACCTTCTTCCTCATGGACAAGTTCGGAGTAGACATAAGGCAGTCGCAGCTGTGTCTTTTTGCATTTCTCGCGGCTGTGGCGGCCGGCACTCTGATAGGCGGAGCCGTAGGCGACCGCTACGGTCGCAAGCTTGTGATATGGTGGTCGATATTCGGCGCGGCTCCTTTCGCCCTCGCACTCCCGTATGTGAACCTCGCTATGACCATAATCCTCGCCATAGTGATAGGGCTTGTGATATCGTCGGCATTTTCCGCGATACTCGTCTACGCCACAGAGCTGAAGCCCGGCAGGGTGGGCATGATAGCAGGACTCTTCTTCGGGCTCAATTTCGGGCTCGGCGGCATAGCATCCGTGTTTTTCGGATGGCTCGCCGACCAGACAAGCATAGAATTCGTCTTTCAGCTGAGCACCCTTCTGCCGCTTCTCGGCATTGTGGCAGGCCTGCTGCCCGACATCGAGCACCGCAACAAGGCGTCGCGCTGAGCGGGCTTGCTATATTTGCGTAAGAAACAATGCGGATATTTTTCTTGTGCGCCGCATATCCATATAGTTTTGTTTCGGTTTATATATCATATAGAACAAAACCAATTTTTTTTGCCCAGCCTATTGACTTGCAATGCAAAAAGTCGTAACTTTGCCGTTGATTGGGAGCAATCCCATCACGACATTTTGAAAAAGAGGCGTTATGTCTTCTTCTTGTATGCGAAAAGCGTAGGAAACTTATTCACATGAGCAAGAGATGGCGTAATAGACTCCACGCATATGCGTGGGGCTGTTATTCCCACATCTGCTCATCAAGGTTCTCCTACCACCTTCGCATTAAGACGTGGCATTACAGTTCCACGCTTCTTAATTTTTTAACTGCACTTATTGGAGCTGAGGTGCGCTTACATCAGAATATGAAAAAGATAATAACAGGTGTTATCTTGGCTCTGGTTACCATTTGTGCTGCATACGCTCAAAATGATGTAACCCAGTTTCTCGGAATCCCTATTGATGGCCCTAAATCTGAAATGATTCAAAAGTTAAAAGCCAAGGGATTTCATGCCAATTCCTATAACAAGGATGTTTTGGAGGGGAAATTTAATGGGATGGACGTAAATGTCTACATTGCTACAAATGGCGATAAGGTGTGCCGAATAATGGTATGCGATGCCAATAATGCAGGCGAGCGCTCAATCCAAATTCGATTCAACCGACTAATCCAGCAGTTTGAAAAGAACCCTAAATATATGTCTTTAGGGAATGAACTTATACCCGATGATGAAGACATATCCTACAATATCAACGTAAATAACAAGCGTTATCAGGCTATTTTCTATCAGCGCCCGGCAGAATTGTCAGACACGACATTATTGCAAGAAAAACTAATGCCCATAATCTTGGAGAAATATACTCCCGAGCAACTTGCCAATCCAACAGAGGACATGGAGAAGGAGCTGATAAAAATGTCATTTGAATATATGATGGAGTTATGCTCAAAAAAACCTGTATGGTTCATGATCTCTGACCATTACGGTAAATATTACATAACCATGTTCTATGATAACGAATACAACCGTGCGGATGGAGAGGATTTATAAATACGTCTACACAAGCCTAATATCCTTATTGTCAGCCTGTATGTTGAGCGGGTGCGTATCTATGCGCCCTCCTGTTATACACACTTATGATGATTCAATTGAGAATTATCGTTATTTCTATATATCGCCCACGGGCGATTACACATCAAGTTCCGGAGTGTATGGCAATCAATATGGTGTTTACGGAGGGACCACCAAATCTATAAATCCAGCCTCTCTAATATCGGGTATTCTTTTTAAGAATGGATTTATCCAAGTCAATGAGGTGAACCCTAACAATGCTAAGGAAACAATGATTGTGAACTTTGGAGAAACTGGCCGCAGAAACGTCAACCTCGGATATTCCATAGAGGTTACAATTCAGTTTATATCTGCATATTCACAGCGTCCAATTTGCACCTGCACGGCAGAGGGTCAAGGTGAAACAGAAGCTGATGACGTTCGGAAAGCAATCCAGAGCGCCCTTAAACCATTGTTCAATTCTAAAAGACAAAATTAATCTTATCTTACAATTTCGAAAATATGAAATCCAATAAAGAATTAACAGTTCACTGTGGAAATCCTGATGATAGTTTTGAGAAATTAAAGCGCCTTTGCGAAAGCGAGGCCGAGAAACTATGTTTGAAAATTGAAATAGGTGCGAAGCCTATTGAAATCCCTTTTTGGACGAAGGATTTTCCCGAACTAATTTGTGTTGGCAAATTCTCAAAAGGAGAAAACGGGTGCGTAAAATACGAGTTGGATTTTTCAGAAAGCACTCTTTAAGGAGAGGATTCCAAAGGTTGGCTTTTGGCTCATTCGGGATTTTTTCAGCGTTGACTTGTCGATGCGGCTCGGAAAATTCCTTAATGGGCTAAAGGCCCGTTGTATTATTTTGATATGCAATTGTACATGGCTGCCGATGTAGGGCGGGTGTCTGCCATGCAGGAATATCTGGCCAACAGTCTTTTTGATTTCCGACGTGCGGAATAATCAGCTATATTTGCAAAAAAATAATACCATGCCTCTGAACCGCTCCACACTCATACGTATATCTACTATAGACCGCTGTCTGCAAAACCGCTACCGCCGCTGGACTATCAACGACCTGATAGATGCCTGCACCGAGGCGCTGGCGGAGTTTGAGGGACGCGACAACCCGGTGAGCCGCCGCACGTTTCAGAACGATCTGGCGCTGATGCGCAGCGACCGCCTCGGCTATAATGCTCCGATAGTGGTGCGCGACAACAGATATTATGAATATGCCGACCCGGACTTCAGCATCACGCATCTGCCGCTCAACGCCGATGGTCTTGACGCGCTGAATTCGGCGCTCGACGTATTGCGGCAGCTTCAGGGGTTTCCGCAGCTGGCTTCGTCGATTGATATAATCAGCAAACTCAACGAGCGGATTTCGCGGCACACCGGCGCGTCCGTTCCCGCGATGGACATGGAGTGTGTGCCGGACTATCGCGGCGCGCGGCACATCGGGGCGATATACGATGCTGTGCGCAAGCAGCAGACTATAATTATCGAATATCAGCCGTTCAAGGCCCGTCAGCCGGAGGCGCTGACGGTGTATCCTTACTTGCTTAAGGAGTACCGCAACCGCTGGTTTCTGATAGGCGAGAAGTCGGCCAATAGAGTGCCGAAGGTGAACATCTTCGCCCTGGACCGCATACTGTCGGTGGCTCTCGCCCCGGAGTGCCCGTTTCGGAAATGCGTGGATTTCGACCCGGCGCATTTTTTCGACGACACGATAGGTGTGACCCGGAATATCAGCGACAGGGCGCGCCGCGTGGTCATAAATATCGACAGTGACCAGGCGCCGTACGTGGAGTCGAAACCATTCCACAAGTCGCAGACGGTGGAGCGGCGTTTCAGCGACGGCGGCATACAGGTGTCGCTGAAGGTGGTGATAAATTTTGAGCTGGAGAGGCTGATTCTCGGCTACGGCTGTCATGCCGAGGTGGTGTCGCCTCCCGGATTCCGCGCCCGCATAGCCCAAAGTGTTGCCAAGGCCGCGGCGCGCTACGGCGATGCCGGTGTGTGATTTTTTTTGTAGTTTTCCGGCGCTGCGCAAAATGATTGCGCAGCCGGTGTCTACCTTTGTCGCCGAATCGCACGGGCGGTTCGTCTGACCGGCCTGACCGCAGGCCTTATACAAGTATTGATATGAAGGTGATAGAAGGACACGACGTGAAGATATTCACGGACAGAATCGAGGAAAACGCACTGGCGCAAATCATGGAGCTGCTCTCCATAGATGTGTTCGCCGACAAGAAGATACGCATCATGCCCGACGTGCACGCCGGGGCGGGGTGCGTGATAGGTTTCACGGGCGACCTTGGCGACAAGGTGATACCCAACATAGTGGGCGTGGACATAGGCTGCGGCATGCGCGTGCTGAAACTGGGCCGCCTCGGGACCATAGATTTTCACGCTTTTCATGCGCATATACTGGCCAATGTGCCTTCGGGCATGTGGGTGCGTGAAGACAAGCGCGGCTTCAGGCCGCTCGCAGGCGAGGAGATGGAAATCTACCGTGAGGCGAAGCGACTCGTGACCGAACTTTACTGCTATCGTGAAATTAAAGACTCAGGACGTATCAATAAGGCTATCGGTTCACTCGGCGGCGGCAACCATTTCATAGAGCTCGACAAGGACGATGCAGGCTGTGTGTATCTGGTGATACATACGGGGTCGCGCAATCTCGGCAAGCAGGTGGCCGACATCTATCAGGCAAAAGCCGTAAAACATCTCACTGACGGTGCCGACGAGTTTGAGGAAACAATCAAACGCACCATAGAGGAATACAAGGCCGCGGGGCGTCGCTCGGAGTTGCAGAGCGTCATTAAGAAGATGCGCAAAGAATATCAGGACGCAGAGCCCGCTCTGCCCGCCGCTCTGTGCTATGTCGAGGGCGAGGTACGGGAGCATTACCTCCACGATATGCGCCTTTGCCAGCAGTGGGCTGTGCTCAACCGTCGGCTCATCGCGCTGTTGCTCATGCGCTTCTTTGCGGATGTGGAGGCGGAAGAGGAGTTCGAGTCGGTGCACAACTATATAAGCGACGACAACATAATACGCAAAGGCTCCATATCGGCCGCACACGGCGAGCGCTGCATAATACCGCTCAACATGCGCGACGGCTCGCTGCTGTGCACCGGCAAGGGCAATGCCGACTGGAACTGCTCGGCACCTCACGGGGCCGGACGAGTACTGAGTCGAACTCAGGCTTACGAGAAAATCACTATGGAAGACTTCGAAACATCCATGAAAGGTATCTACTCCGAGTCGGTCAATGAGTTCACGCGCGACGAGTCGCCCATGGTCTACAAGCCTGCGGAAGAAATCATTGCCAACATCGGCGACACCGTCACCCTCGACGCGGTGATACGGCCGGTGTTCAATTTCAAGGCGTCAAAATGAAAACTATACAATCGCCCGAAGGAGTCGCACTCCTGATGAAATATTCGGGCCCATTTCAATCTCCCGATTAAAGAACGATGACCGTTATGAACGGCTGACCGCCGGATATTTGCCGGAAGCGGATGTCGTGCTCCTTGATGAGATATGGAAAACGGGGCCGTCTATCCAGAACACCCTTCTGACTGTAATAAACGAGCATATCTTCCATAATGGAGGACAGACTATGCGCACCCCGATGAAAGTGCTTACCGCGGCCTCCAACGAACTCCCTGCTAAGGATGAGGGCCTCGAAGCCTTGTGGGACCGCTTTCTTGTGAGGATGGTTTCAAACTGCATAGAGAATGATGCCTCTTTCTTCAAAATGATAAAGGGTGCCGGTGTTGATATTTCGGAATTGCCGGAACCGTTATACATCACTGATGAAATATATTCCGGCTGGCAAAACGAATCAAAGGCCGTTGGTATTCAGGATTCCGTTGTCAATGCCATAAAAAATATTCGTAAGAGTCTTGCCGCACTGGAGAAAGGGGACGGAAATCAGCTGCGGTATTACATCTCTGATCGTCGGTGGCGAAAAGCGTACAGGCTGATGCAGACCTCGGCATATCTGAATGGGCGCAGTGAGATAAATCTTTCGGACTATATATTGCTTATACATAATTTCTAGAATGACGTGGAGTGTATCCCCAATGTGCTCAATGCCTTTACTTCAAGCATTTCTGAAACGACACTGAAAGGATTGACTAAGATAGACAAGTCAATTCGCCAGTTTATGACTCTACAACAGCAGACAGCTCAGAAAGCAGCTCCATCTCGACTAAATTCTGACAGAAATGACTTTGTGGAGTATGATTATTTTTACTACCTTGTTGAGAATTATTGGGCCGGGGACACCTATTTCTCAAATGGGACTACGCGGCGTTATCCAACCAGACACGTGATGGTGTAAGATATTACGACAGTAAGCGTAAGAAAAACATCATTCACACCATTGTTCCGGGCAGACCGTTTGATGCCAAATCGCAAAATGCCTCAAATCTGACAAAGGTCAAGATTCAGAGGTGTCATAACGGAGCGATTATCGATGGTACGCCATACGCTTTCCGCAGGCAAGCTGCTCAATCAGCAACAAGTTCGGAATCTTTACAGACATTGCCTGTATATAAGCGTGTCGATTTGATTCAGGATTTATTCAGAGTTTGTGTTGAAGAGTGGGAGAAGTCGGTGACGTCTAACTGGACCGATTGTGATAATATCTTCCTTTCTCCCGATGATCTTGCATTGGTTGACAAGATGCTGAAGGATGTCAATGAACAGATAAAGACCATTGAGGTAAAACTCAATAACGTAGTTGAGCTGTTAAAATGATTGACTATACCGACGTTGACGCCAAGCTGGAGGAATATAGCGAGGCTTTTGACCTCTATATGGAATGTGGAGAGATGCCTCCATCCATGCCGCCCGATGATTGCCTCGCAGGATATATGCAGGAGGTCATTGATAATAATCCTCAGATTGACGGTTCAGACCCGACATGGGTGGCGGTATTGAAAGATGACCTGATTTCATTCTTCACTGTTTTGCTGGAACAGTTTAGCGCATTGCAGCTTGAGGCGATGAAGGAAATTGCCTTGATTGCTAAGTTCAACGAATCGCCGATTGAGAAAAAGCGCATGATGTGGCAGGAGGTGTGCAACACCATTGAAGCGGGTTACTCGAAATACGATGTCAATCTCCCCGGGTACACTGCGCAGTTCAAGACTGACGACAAGGATGCAGTATTTTTGGCATTGACCAGTGATTGGGAGAATGCTTGTAAGGCAAAGCTCGACCGGAAAAAGCGTCAGATGTTGAACTGTGCTAAAATACAGTTTGAACAACTCAGTCGAGAGGCCGTACACGGGATTATGAGGATAAAAAGATGGTAGAGAACTATGTTCATCGTTATCCGCAATTGAAAGAGATTGTCGATATGATTGGGCGCGATAAGGATTCATCGAAAGAAGAAAGGGATACTATAGTGTATCGTTTCCTGCCCACCACTGTAGCTAAAAACAGCTCAGTCGAAGAGATTGACAGAGTAGAGTCAGGCGACAATCTGGAGCGAGTCCTTCCAGTGGAATTATCCATGCCGGAAGATCTCTTCTTCAAGAAATATGCGACAAAGGGATTCCAGCAGTTTTCAAGTCGCAGCAAGGACAAACCGAAAAAGATTGAGGAACATTGCAAAGACCCACGATTGACTAAAGGCCCCATTATCGTAAGTATTGATACCAGCGGTTCGATGTCGGGGCGACCTCAACGGATTGCTTTCTCGTTGCTCAAACAGTTGCTGCGGATGGCAAAGAAACAGAAAAGACCATGTTATCTAATCAGTTTCTCTGTCATGTCAAAGTCTATTGACCTTGCCAAACCGTGTAACTGGGGAAAGATTGATAACTTTTTGGAGAATAGTTACAGCGGTGGAACCGATGGCGAACAGATGCTTGCCGAGGCTATTCGCGTTCTGCAAAAAGGCACATACGAGATGGCCGATGTCCTTATTGTTTCAGACTTTGAGTTCCCTGTTCCAAATCCCTCCACTATGGAGAAAATAGACAAGGAAAAGACTCTTGGCACTCGTTTCTACGGATTGAAGATAGGCCATTACGGAGTAAAAGGTTATAAACTTATAATGGATAAAATATGGGAGGTGTAAAATAACCGACATATAAGATAAACCCACAATTAAGGCTTACGAGGCGGCACTGTAAACCTTAATTATGAGCAGCCTCTTTTTTATGGAAACATCTTTAGAAAACAGCTACTACTGGTGCGCCGCCATCTCCTTTCTCATGTAACATATAGAATAGCTCTCCGTCTTCGGGAGAGCAGACCTGTGAGATTACAGGATTAGAGATAAAATGAACATGGAGGAACGATGTCGGTTGGACTTGTAAAGTTCAATGCTCAAAGTCCAACAGGTTTCCTACTACTTCACTGATGTTTATTTCTTTGTATTTTAGTAATTCGTTGATTGTCAAGGCTTTTGTGTTATTGAGTTTAACAACAAAATCATAGTGTAAAATGGAATCAATCCTATTTTTATCAAAAGAAAGAAACTACTAAAAGATGGCGCAGCGTCCATTTTTGTGAGAGTGACATTCTGCAAACATTCAGCCGAAGTTGCAACAGGTAAGAGTGTTCTGCCCTCCAAGTGGGTGTCAACGAAGGGCAGAGCAAAATGGAACACCCTTAAAACAAAACAGGTCAATGCCTTTCTTGACCAAATGGAATACACGCTCCATGATTTGACACTCCAAATCCAAAGAGAGGGTAAGCGGCTAAGCGCAAAAGAAATCTTGAACAGATATAAGAGTATCAATGTGCTAATGATTGGTGTATTGGCTCTGTAGGCTGAGCATAATCAGGAGCAAAAAGAACTTGTTGGTATATCGGATGCCATAGGAACAAACAAAAGACACGAAACTTTAATGAAACTCTTTCAAGAATTTCTGATGTTCAAGTACAATGCTAAAGATATTCCCCATAAATAAGGTTGATGTGGATATGCTGAGAAAGTATCAGCACTATTTTATGACTGTAAGGCATAACGACAATAACACCACAGTCAAATACCTCAGAAATCTGGCAAAGTTCTTAACGAGGCAGTAATTAAGAAGCTGATTCAAATATCACCTTTGGAAGAGCTAAAATTATGAATTGAACCTGTGGATAGGGTGGCAAAAGCGAATTGGCTAAACTTGCAGAATAAGAATTTGGCACATTCAGACTTGAACAAGTAAGAGATGTTTTCCTGTCCTGCTGTTATACCGGCCTAGCCTATGTAGATGTTCATTCTCTAACTAGTGATGACATAATTGAAGAGGACGGTCAGATGTGGATAAGAAAAGCCAGACATAAAACAAACGTAATGTGTCATATCCCATTAATTAAGCCTGATCGTGATATTCTCGCCAAATACGAAAGAGTCCTGGCTGGATTAAACAAGGTACTACTAGTGTTATCCAATCAGAAAATGAATGCTTATCAGAAGGAGATTGCTGCGATAGTTGGCATTGAAAAAGACTTGACAACACATCTTGCGCGCCATACTTTTGCCACAACAGTAACACTTGCTAATCATGTGTCCATAGAAAATGTATCCAAGATGCTTGGGCATTCAAGCTTCAGAATGACACAGCATTATGCAAGAATACTTTATGTTCTATAGCTGGCGAAATGCTTGGAGTAGAGAAGCTGTATGAATGACAATGTATATAATCCGCCAATTTTCAACTGATTATTGGAGGATTATCATATGATGTCAATTAATAATAGATAACTATTCTTACTAATGATGAATAATTAATATGGCGATATAATAGATACATTGCAAATGAAAATCAAAACCGATAATAATAGAAATATTATATCCTTAATTTGAAGACCATACCATTCAAATTCAGATTTAAGGATTTTTAAACGCCCCAATGTTGCATCCATCAACATATATAAGCATCCAACGCCAAAGCCAAATGCAGATAAGGTTGATATTATATTGAGCAACGTTTTCATTATTATTGCGGTTTATCCTTATTGTTACTCACTTGTTTCAGAAGAAGAATCATGTCCTCAGGCTGTTTTATTTGCAAACTGTCTTTATATGAAGCAAATATATCTTTTTTTAGTTCGCGATCCTGTTGATTTGATAAAAAAACATCAATAGCCCTAATTACTCCCGGAAGTCCATCTGTGGAAATTTTAGTTCCATCGGATGTTTCATAGCCACCACCACAAATCAATAGTATTGCACCTAATATAAATGTAGCCTTTTTTATTTTTGACTTTATATCAATCTTGCCTGGGCTATTGACATTAATGGAAACTTGGAAATCTGAAGAGCTAACACCAAAATCAAATTGATAAGAAACCACATCTACTAAATCTAATAGCTGTTGTCCTAACCCAAATAAATCTTTTGCTGCAATTTTTTCCGACTCAATATTAATAACAATATGCGCTTCATCATCCAACACAAACATGTCATTAATTGAACGTTCTATAATTTCAGCATATTCATTCACATTATTTACAGCCTGATGAGCAGTAAACATTCGGTAAAGGTATGGGTCTAATTTCCTGCGTTTAATCTCTTTAACCCATCGGACTGATTTTTTCAAGACCGAAGAATCACCATATTGGGTATAGTCTTCATATATCCAATTGCCTGTTTCTACAACTCCAAAACATATATCATTAGAATTGTTTGATGGAATAATGATGATGTCACCTTTTTTTATTTCATATGCAAATTTTGCAATTTGCGACGCAATCAAAGAAATCGTTCTCTTGTCATATTGTTCCAAAAGGTGATGTGCTTTAATCTTATCTTTAATTGCATTTATTACTAGCGTGGAATTTTGTTGGTATGCCTTCTTGTTTTCGTCTAGGAACGAAAGAGTAGCTTCTTTATGCCCAATAGAAACATATTTTTTCTCAGTAAATACCGGATATAAAGCACCTGCTTGTGTTCTAATAAGCCAATAGTTGCGACTATCGGATATTGAAATTATCTCGTCAACTAGAGAATTAAGTTGTGATGCATATGAAATCATATCGTACAATATTATTTTACAAAGTTAATAATTTTGAATGAACTTGTCAATGCTTTGTTCTAAATGATGATTACGTTCCAAATTTTTTCTGAAATTTTTGAATGCTTTCGTATTACCTCTCGTACATTCTAATCTAAACAACACTCCCCCTATACATTGGATGCGGGGTTGCCCCCCTATAGGCAACAAAATGAGGATAATGTGGTGCCTAGTGAAACTACGCAAACAATAATCAGCAGTTGAAATGCTACCACAAACAACAATAAATCACTAAAGTATGGAAATACTACATTTCATTGAAACCCTCTCAATTGAGGATTCCAAAACTCAGCACAATGTTGAGAAAATTTAGGTAAAACAGAATCCTTACACTGGAGAGTGCTTCTTCGTTTACGGCTTTTAGACAGGAACTGTATCAGAGAAATTCCTAAAATGAGAAATCTCGGCGCATAGTAATAACCCTGTGTCAGAATAAGAAAAGTTTTACCTTTGCAGAAAATAAAACTGCAATGGCATCATCGGTTTCCGGGACAAGACTGCCCATTGACTTCTGGATTTTCCTGCAATTTTCCCAGTCCTCTTTGGTGTGGTGCTCAATCTTGATGCTCCGCTTGATTACGAAGCGGATTAGCATACGCGCCATGCAGCGGTAGAAGAAACTGCTGTTCTTGTCCTGTATCAGTTCCTCGTTATAGCAACCATCAACTCCCAACTGTTGCCGAAGTACAACCACGCTAGTAATGCCGGAACAATGGATTCAGGTTTCTGTGACTGAAATTCATCCACAAGTTTAGCGGCGAGGTCGGAATCCTCCAACAGCTTTT
>CAMWTJ010000003.1 GCA_947177185.1 uncultured Porphyromonadaceae bacterium
TTCAGCTTCATCCCGAGTTCATCACAGACATATTTATTCTCAGCTGTCCGTGGCAGAAATTACCTTCGCCTCGGCCAATCGTCATGCATCTGCGTCCGCTTGTTTCGGTCACAATGCAACCGCATTGCTCCCTCACTGCGCGAACACATCTGCTCGACGCTTGACCGCCCCAGCGTTAACAAATATTGGGGAACGGGGTCTTAATAGCGGCGCCGAATTTTGGTGCGCCCATTTTGCGTTTAACACATTTTGTTGTATTTTTGTTCCACGAAATGAGCAACGATTCCGAACAGTCACGACGCATGACACTCGACGCCGACAACGCCGAGATGCTCACCGCGTGGCAGCTCGTAAAGGAAACGTCGCAATCGGTGTTCCTGACAGGCAAGGCCGGCACGGGAAAAAGTACTCTGCTGCGCTATATCACACTCAACACGGCCAAAAAGCATGTGGTGCTGGCGCCCACCGGCATAGCGGCCATAAACGTGGGCGGACAGACACTGCACTCGTTTTTCCGCCTGCCGTTCAAGCCCACCATGCCCGACGACCCCGATTTCGCCGCGCGCATCCTTCGCAAGCGCATGCGCTACGGCAAGGAACTCATAAAGCTGCTGAAGCAGCTCGAGCTCATCATCATCGACGAGATATCAATGGTGCGGGCCGACACCATAGACTTCATAGACAAGTTGCTGCGCGTATATTGCGGCGACATGAGGCGCCCATTTGCCGGCAAGCAGCTGCTGATGGTGGGCGATGTGTTTCAGCTGGAGCCTGTGGTCACGGCCGACACGCGCGACATCATAGCGCGCACGTATGGCACGCCCTATTTCTTCAACGCGCAGGTGTTTCGCGAGATGGCCCTTGTGCCCGTGGAGCTGCGCAAAGTGTACCGGCAGACCGACGCCGGATTCGTAGGGCTGCTCGACCGCGTGCGCGACGGCCACCCCACCCCGGCCGACCTGCACACCATCAACAGCCGCCTTACCACGCGCGACGCGGTGTACGACCGCCCGGCCGAATCGGGCGAGCTGCCCGTCACCATAGCCACCCGCCGCGACCTCGTGGACAGCATCAACTCCGAGCGGCTGGCCGCACTGCGCTCACCCGCGGTCACCTTCCGCGGCAGCATAGAGGGCGATTTTCCCGAGTCGTCGCTGCCCACCGACCTCGAGCTCACACTCAAAACGGGCGCGCAGGTGATGTTTGTGCGCAACGACCCCGAGCGGCGGTGGGTCAACGGCTCCATAGGGCTTGTGGAAGACATGCCCGACGACGGCCACATAGCAGTGCGCACGTCCGACGGCCTGCTACATTCCGTGGAGCAGGAGCGGTGGAGCAATATCCGCTACGAATACGACGAAAAGACTCATAAGATAAACGAGGTGGAGCTCGGCAGCTTCACGCAGTATCCGCTCAAGCTCGCCTGGGCACTGACCGTGCACAAAAGCCAGGGCATGACGTTCGACAACGTGGTGCTCGATTTCGGACGCGGCGCCTTCGCCGGCGGCCAGAGCTATGTGGCGCTGAGCAGGTGCCGCAGCCTCGACGGCATACGCCTGCTGAGCACACTGGCCGAGCGCGACATCTACGTGCATCCGGCCGTGGTGCAGTTCAGCCGCACGTTCAACAGCACGGAAATCATCAGCGAAGCCATAGCCTCCGCCCGCGCCGACGCCGCCCTCGCCACCGCCTCGAAAGCATTTGCCACGGGCGACTACGCCACCGCTGTCGACAATTTCGCCATCGGAGCCGAGGCGCGGCCCGCGCTGCTGCGCTCGCCGGGCGTGCGGCGCCTTGTGGCGCGCCGACTCGGCATCATAGGCCACCTGCAGACCGAGGCCGACGAACTCCGCGCACGCCTCGCCGAAGCCGAAGCCCGCTTCCGCTCGCTGGCCGACGAATATGTGGCCCTCGGACAGCAATGCATCGACGACGCTGCCGACTGCTCAGCCGCCATAGCCAACTACGACAAGGCCCTGCGCATCAGTCCGGGCCACGGCCCGGCCTTGCTCGGCAAAGGACGGGCGCTGGCGCTGTGCGGCGACTACGACGGCGCCGAGCGCTGTCTGCGACAGGCCGCCGACGCCGTTCCCGACGACTGGCAGGCGCTGGCTGCGCTGGCCGACATATACATGGCCTCGCACGCCGGGGCCGAAGCACTCGACTGCCTGCTGCAGGCGCTGGAGGCCGCTCCGGCCGAAGTGCAGCTGCACGACTCGCTCGCGACACTATACGACTCGCTCGACATGCCCGACGACGCTGAGATACACCGCGACGCCGCCGCACGCCTGCGCCGAAAAAAACGAAAGAAATAACACACCCCCCATCATAGCTCATGATAAACTCCGGATTCCTGCGCGTGGCGGCGGCCACGCCCAAAGTAGCACTCGCCGACCCCGCGGCCAACGCCCGCTGCATATGCGCCATGCTCGACACTCTCCGACACGACTGCCCCGACGTGGTAGTGTTTCCCGAGATGTGCGTCACTGGCTACAGCTGCGCCGACCTCTTCCACAACACGACCCTGCTGGACGCAGCGCTCGAGGCGCTCGGCGACATAGCACGCGCCACGGCGGACTATCCCGCGCTCGTGTTCGTAGGCATGCCGCTGCGCGCGGGCGGCGCTCTCTACAACTGCGCCGTGGCCATAGCCGGAGGCCACCCTGTGGGCGTGGTGCCCAAGACATATGTGCCCAATTACAACGAGTTCTACGAAAAGCGCTGGTGGGCTGAAGCCCCGCAGGACATGCTCACAGTGAGCCTGCAGGGACGCGACGTGCCGTTCGGCACCCGCCAGCTTTTCGCCTGCGGCGACGCGCTCGTGGGCGCCGAAATCTGCGAGGACCTCTGGACACCCGCGCCGCCGAGCTGTTTCGCGGCCATGGCCGGCGCACACCTCGTGGTGAACCTCTCGGCGAGCAACGACCTCATAGGCAAATACCAGTATCTGCGCTCGCTGATAGCGCAGCAGTCGGCCCGATGCAACTGCGCCTACGCCTATGCCTCGGCCGGCTACGGCGAATCGTCCACCGACCTCGTGTTCGACGGCAAAGCCATCGTGGCGGAACGCGGCTCCATACTCGCCGCGACAGCACGCTGGCAGCACGACAGCAGCTACAGCATAGCCGACGTGGACCTCTGCGCCATAGAGCGCGACCGCATGCACACGGGCTCGTGGCACGACTGCGCCCGCCGCACCGGCAGCCACGGCTACGCCACAGTGCCTGCCACAACGCCCGCCCTGCGCCCCGACCCGCTGCAGTACCGCGCCATCGACCCGCATCCCTTCGTGCCCGCCGACGACGCCAACCTCGCGGCGCGCTGCGACGAGATTCTCAACATACAGGTGGCCGCACTGTGCCGGCGCCTGGAAGCCACCGGGTGCAGGAGCCTCGTAGTCGGCATAAGCGGCGGACTCGACTCCACGCTCGCGCTGCTCGTGGCCGTGGCCGCGTTCGACCGCCTGTCGCTGCCGCGCGAGGGCATCACCGGCATCACCATGCCCGGATTCGGCACCACATCGCGCACCCGCGGCAACGCCATGCGCCTCATGAAGCTGCTGGGCATATCGGTGCGCGAAATCAGCATCGCGGCGGCCGTGACGCAGCATTTCTCCGACATAGGCCACGACCCTGCCTCGCACGACGTAACCTACGAAAACTCGCAGGCACGCGAACGCACACAGATACTGATGGACGTGGCCAACCAGACCGGCGGCATGGTGCTGGGCACCGGCGACCTCTCCGAGCTCGCGCTCGGATGGGCCACATACAACGGCGACCACATGTCTATGTACGGCGTGAACGCAGGCGTGCCCAAGACTCTCGTGGCGCATCTCGTGGCCTACTTCGCTCGCACCGCCTCCTCGGCCGGCGTGCGCGACACGCTGCTCGACATCGTGGACACACCCATATCGCCGGAGCTGCTGCCGCCCACAGCCGACGGAAAGATAGCCCAGGTGACGGAGGATTTCGTGGGCCCCTACGAGCTGCACGATTTCTTCCTGTACTACATGCTGCGCTACGGCTTCGGACCCGAGCGGGTGTTCGCGATGGCCCGCAAGGCGTTCGACGGCGCCTACGACAGCACCACGATAGCGCGGTGGCTGCGCACGTTCTACCGCCGCTTCTTCGCCCAGCAGTTCAAACGCTCGTGTCTGCCCGACGGTCCCAAAGTAGGCTCCGTGTGCCTCTCGCCCCGCGGCGACTGGCGCATGCCCTCCGACGCCACCGCCGCCCTGTGGCTCGAGCGCTGCGCCACCCCGGAGTAGCGCGCCGACGCTGCCCGATTTTCATATATGCACTTTTTTTGTTAATTTTGCGCAGTATGACAATGAAAAAATCTACGATAGCCGGACTCATCCTCCTGTTCCTGCTCTGGCTGGGACTCGTGGTCCTGATTATTGCAGGCACCCCGCGATTCACTCTCTACACCGCTTTCGTGATTGTAGCCTCGGGCATAATCATCTTCGTTCCGCTCTATCGCAAATATTTTAAGGACAACAAGCATAAGTGATGCCTACCGCTCCCAACAATATGCCAAACCTGCTCTCCGCCATAGAATCGCCTGCCGACGTAAGGCGGCTGTCCGTGGACCAGCTGCCGGCGCTTTGTGCCGACATACGGGCTTTCCTGATTGAATCCCTGAGCCGGAACCCCGGGCATTTCGCGTCGGGCATGGGCGCCGTAGAGCTCACCGTGGCCCTGCACTACGTGTTCAACACGCCCTACGACCGCATAGTGTGGGATGTGGGCCATCAGGCATATCCGCACAAACTGCTCACCGGGCGCCGCGACGCCTTCGCGCGCGGCAACCGCCGGCTCGACGGCATCAGCGGCTTCCCTACGCCTGCAGAAAGCGAATACGACACCTTCAGCGCCGGCCACGCCTCCAACAGCATATCGGCCGCCCTCGGCATGGCTTTGGCGAGCAGCCTCAAAGGCGAGTCGCCGAGGCGCAATGTGGTGGCCGTAATCGGCGACGCATCCATCAGCGGCGGCCTTGCCTTCGAAGGGCTAAACAACGCCGCCAACACGCCGAACAACCTCCTCATCATACTCAACGACAACGACATGAGCATCGACGCCAACGTCGGCTCGCTCAACTCGCACCTCGCACGCCTGACCACCTCGCAGGGCTACAACAATTTCCGCTACAAAGCATACCGCACGCTGCGCGACCTCAACATAGTGAACGAACGGCGCAAGGGCGCCATCATGAGGTTCAACAACAGCCTCAAATCGCTCATACACCGCAGCCAGAACATTTTCGAGGGACTCAACATACGCTATTTCGGACCTTTCGACGGCAACGACGTGGCGTCGGTAGTGCGCGTGCTGTCCGACATCAAGGACATGGACGGCCCGCGCATACTCCACCTGCACACCGTCAAGGGCAAGGGCTACGCGCCTGCCGAGGCCAACCCTGCGGCGTGGCACGCGCCCGGACGCTTCGACCCGGCCACCGGCAGGCGCGAGGAGGAAGCGCCCGCTACAGACGGACGCATGAAATATCAGGACGTGTTCGGCCACACGCTGCTCGAGCTCGCCCGGCAGGACAGCTCCATAGTGGCCGTCACGGCAGCTATGGCGTCGGGCACATCCGTCAGCATCATGCAGCGGGAGATGCCGCACCGTGTATTCGACGTGGGCATCTCGGAAGGCCACGCCGTCACCTTTGCCGGCGGCCTTGCCAAGGACGGCATGCGCCCGTTCGTGGCCATATACTCGAGCTTCCTGCAGAGGGCCTACGACCACATCATACACGACGTGGCGCTGCCGGGCCTGCCGGTCACGTTCTGCATAGACCGCGCCGGCATAGTGGGCGAGGACGGCCCCACGCACCACGGAGCGTTCGACGTAGCGTATCTGCGCACTGTGCCCGGCCTGACCATAGCCGCCCCGCGCGACGAACACTGGCTGCGGCGCCTCATGCACACGGCCGCCACAAGCTCCGAGGGCCCCATGGCCATACGCTATCCGCGCGGCAAAGGCCGCATGGACGGCGGCTGGGACTGCCCGCTGCAGCCGGTGAGCATCGGACGCGGAGAGCGCCTGCGCGACGGCTCGGAGGCTTCCGTGCTCACCCTCGGCACCATCGCGGCCGAAGCCGCCGCTGCCATAGACTCGCTGGAGCAAAAAGGCCACAGCATAGCGCACTACGACATGGTGTTCGCCAAACCCCTCGACGACGAAATCATGCACGAGGTGGCTGCAAAAGGCCTGCCGGTAATCACCGTGGAAGACGGCATAGCCAACGGCGGAATGGGCTCGGCGGTGGCCGAGTGGCTCGCCGACCACGGCTACAGCCTTCCCGTGCGGCGCGTAGGGCTCCCCGACGCTTTCATACCGCAGGGCACTCCCGCACAACTCGCCGCGCTGTGCGGCACCGACGCTGCCGGCATCGAACGCGCCATAGCCGAAACCATTAACCGACAACACTGATGAAAATCGTTATAGCCGGCGCCGGAGAGGTCGGCTCACATCTGGCCAAGCTGCTCAGCAACGAGGACCAGGACATACTCCTCATAGACGACAACGACGAGAAGCTGGCCCTTCTCGACGCCAACTACAACATCATGACGATGGCAGGCAATCCCACGTCGTTCATGAATCTGCGCAACGCCCTGCGCGACGGCTGCGACCTGTTCATAGCCGTTACGCCATCGGAGTCGAGCAACGTGGTGGCCTGCTCCATAGCCAAAACGCTCGGCGCCGCCACCACCGTGGCGCGCATAGCCCACTACGGCTATATGGCGCCCGAAAACACGGAACCCATGAAGCAGATGGGTGTGGACCGCGTGATATACCCCGAATACCTCGCCGCACAAGAAATAATCACGGCTCTCGAGCACCCCTGGACACGATACTGGTTTGAATTCCACAACGGACAGATCATACTCGCCGGCATAAGGCTGCGCCCCGGCGCTCCGCTCATAGGCATGCAGCTCAAGGAGTTCGCGAGCACCAACCATCAGTTTCACGTAGCGGCTATCAAGCGCAACAACGAAAGCATCATTCCGCGCGGCGACGACCGCATGGAGGAAGGCGACATACTCTACGTGACCTTCACACGCGAACACACCGACACTCTCAAGGAACTCACCGGCAAGACCGATTTCCGCGTGCGGCGCGTCGTAATCATGGGCGGCGACAAAATCGCCGTCAGGGTGTACAACCTCGGCCACGAACGCTTCCGTTTCAAAATAATCGACAGCAACCGCGACGTGTGCCACATGCTGCCCTCGAAATGCCCCGACGCTGAAATCATAATGGCCGACGCGCGCGACCCCGAGATGTGGACCGAAACAGGCATCGACAACGCCGACGCCTTCATAGCCCTCACCGGCAGCGCCGAAACCAACATACTCGCGTGCATGGCCGCCAAAGACATGGGCGTGAAACGAACCGTGGCCGAAGTGGAAAACCTTCAGTTCATATCCCTGGCCGAAGGCATGAACATAGGCAAGGTAATAAACAAGAAACTGCTCGCCAGCAGCAGCATATTCCAGCTCATGCTCGACGCCGACGCCTCGTCGGCCAAATGCCTCGCGCTCACCGACGCCGAGGTGGCCGAGCTTGAGGTGCGCCCGGGCTCACGCATCACGCACGCGCCGGTGAAGGACCTCAACCTGCCGCGCTCCATGACCCTCGCCGCACTCATACGCGACGGCCACGGCATGCTGATAGGCGGCAACACGCACATACAGGCCGGCGACCGCGTGCTCGTGTTCTTCCTTCAGGGAGCGATTCACAAAGTAGAACGACTCTTCAGCTGATGTACCGCCACAAAACATATCGCGTAATCAACATGCCCATGCTGCTGCGGGTGGCAGGGTGGCTCATGATGATAGAGGCGCTGTTCATGCTCATTCCTTTCGTCACATGCGTTTACTACGGCGAAAGCGACTGGAAGCCGTTTGCCGCCGTAGGCGCCTTCACAGCCGGCACAGGCTTTGCCCTCAGCCGCTACATACGCCCCAAGCACCACACCATGGGCAAGCGCGAAGGATTCCTGCTCACGGCCATGGTATGGGTGGTGTTCAGCGTCTTCGGCATGCTGCCGTTCATGTTCTGCTACCACTCCATGGACCTCAGCAACGCCTTTTTCGAGGCAATGTCGGGCTTCACCACCACCGGGGCCTCAGTGCTGCGCGACGTCAGCCACATGAGCCACGGCGTGCACATATGGCGCGCCACCATGCAATGGCTCGGCGGCATGGGTATCATACTTTTCACCCTCGCCGTGATTCCGATGCTCAACTCGTCCGGGGGCATGCTCATGTTCAACGCCGAAGTCACCGGCATCACGCACGACAAGCTGCGGCCGAGAATCAGCGAAACGGCAAAAGCCCTGTGGCTGATATACATCGTGCTCACCATAATACTGATTCTGCTGCTGTGGGCCGGCCCCATGTCGCTGTTCGACAGCATATGCCACGCCTTCGGCGCCATCAGCACCGGCGGCTACAGCAACTACAACGAAGGCATAGCCATGTTCCACTCGGTCTATGTAAAGGTGGTGCTCACCATATTCATGTTTGCCGGCGGTGTGAATTTCTCGCTCATTTTCCGCACCATGCGCGGCGAATTCGCCGCCTTGCGCCGAAACGACGTGTTTCTGACCTACGTGGGCATCATACTGTTCATGTATGCGCTCTTCGTCGTGGGCATACTCACGCAAGGCAAATGGGACGGCTGGCAGGACCTCACCATCAACCCCCTGTTTCAGATTGTGTCCACGCTGACCAGCACAGGATTCACTCCCACTAATTTCGAGTCCTGGGGTCCGCTCGTACTCGCTCTGGTCATGGCCATGATGATGTTCGGCGCGTGTGCCGGCTCCACCAGCGGCGGCGCCAAGATAGACCGCCTGCTCTTCCTTATCAAAAACTGCCGCAACGAGATATACCGCTGCATATACCCGCACGCCATAATGTCGGTGCGCGTCAACGGACGTGTGGTCAGCCCCGATATCGTGAACAAGGTAATAGCCTTTCTCTGCATCTACATGCTCCTGATACTCCTCGGCGGCACCGTCCTCACGGGCATGGGCGTGCCCCTGATCGACGCCTTCTTCTCGGCCTTCTCCTGCATGAGCAACACAGGCCTCGGAGCGGGCATCACTGGCTTCGGCGGCTCCTACGACATGCTTCCCGACGCAGCCAAATGGCTACTGTCGCTTCTGATGCTCACGGGACGTCTGGAAATCTTCACCGTGCTGCTGCTGTTCGCGCCCTCTTTCTGGCGCCGCTGACATGAACATTTAATCGTTTCAAAGTGTTAGGAATCTGTAACAACAGCTAAATTCCGACACGAAATGAAACCGCTCTCCATCATCCTTATCGCCATCACTGCGATGCTCGCGCCGGCCTGTTCCGACTCCGACGTATGGGATTCCGTGCCGCCGAAAATCGCAACTTTCCTCAACCGTTACTACCCCAATTCCGAACTCGCCTCGTGCACACGCACGGGCTCTGACTACCGCGTGCGCATAAAAGACGGGCCGGGCATCACCTTCGACGCCGCCTGCGAGTGGACAGCCATAGCCGGCTATGGCGAACTGATACCGCAGGTGCTGCTGTTCGATCAGTTGCCGCCGGCACTGTACGAATACCTGCAGCAGACGGCCACCACGGCCGATGTGTACAGCCTGGAGCGCGACCGCACCACCTACACCGTAGGGCTCAAAAACACATCGGTGGTCTACGACATAGCCACCGGGTCGGTGCGCTCGCCCGTTCCGCCCGACTGAGCACCCATTGCTACGACAGCGACAAGAACAATAATATCAACTACATAACCCCCAAAACTCTCTCTACTATGTCTTTCCTCTGGTTTATACTCATCGGATGCGCCGCCGGATTCATCGCCGGCAAACTGACAAGCGGCTCCGGCTACGGCGTCGTGCTCAACCTTATCATCGGCATCGTGGGCGGCATCCTCGGCGGAGTGCTGTTCGGAATACTCGGTATTCACACCGACAGCATCATCGGAAGCCTCATCACATCCGTGGTGGGCGCCATAGTGCTGCTCTGGATATACTCCTGGCTCGCTCGCCGGCGCCGCTGACGCGCTCCGGCAGCCACCGTACTCCCCCACCGTGCACACCCGGCCTCCGACGCCGCGTGTGCACGGTGTTTTTATGCATTTTTGCACGCCGGCGTCCTATTTTTGCAAAAAAATGCTTAACTTTGTAGGTATAACCTCAATAACTATGACCGACACAGACAATCCCGAAATCCTGCCCGACACCACAGCTCCTGACACAGCCGGACACGGCGCGTTCGACCCCACGGCCGACGTCGTGCGCCACCGCCTGCAGGGAATGTTCCGCAACTGGTTTCTGGACTATGCCTCCTACGTGATACTCGAACGCGCCGTACCGCACATCGACGACGGTCTGAAGCCCGTGCAGCGGCGCATACTTCACTCCATGAAGACCCTCGACGACGGACGCTTCAACAAGGTTGCCAACATCGTCGGAAACACCATGCAGTATCACCCTCACGGCGACGCGTCCATCAACGACGCGCTCGTGCAGCTCGGTCAGAAAGAACTGCTCGTGGAAACACAGGGCAACTGGGGCAACATACTCACCGGCGCGTCGGCCGCCGCCGGACGATACATCGAAGCGCGCCTCTCCACGTTCGCGCTCGATGTGCTCTACAACCCCAAGGTCACCGACTGGACCCTCAGCTACGACGGACGCAAGAAGGAGCCTGTAACGCTGCCCGCCAAATTTCCCCTGCTCCTGGCGCAAGGTGCCGAAGGCATCGCCGTGGGCCTCTCGTCGAAAATCCTGCCGCACAATTTCAACGAAATACTCGACGCTGCCATAGCTTATCTGCGTGGCGAACCGTTTGAGCTGCTGCCCGATTTCTTCACTGGCGGCTTCATTGATGTGTCGCGCTACAACGACGGACGCCGCGGAGGCGTGCTTAAAGTAAGATCAAAAATTGAAAAAATAGACAACCGCACCCTTGCCGTCACCGAAATTCCTTACGGGCGCACCACCGGCGCGGTAATCGACAGCATACTAAAGGCTTTCGAAAAAGGCAAAATCAAAATACGCAAAGTCGAAGACAACACGGCCGAAACAGCTCTCATAGTGGTGCACCTGCAGCCCGGCACCTCCAGCGACAAGGCCATCGACGCGCTCTACGCCTTCACGGACTGCGAGGTGAGCATATCGCCCAACTGCTGCGTAATCCGCGACAACAAGCCTGAATTCCTCGGCGTGTCCGACGTGCTGCGCCATAGCGTCGACACCACGATGGCCATCTTGCGCGACGAGCTCACCATACGCCTCGGCGAGCTCCGCGAGCAGCTGCTTTTCGCATCGCTCGAACGAATTTTCATCGAACAGCGCATTTATAAGGACAGCGAGTACGAACAGGCGCCCGACATCGACTCGGCCGTGGCACATATCGACTCACGGCTCGAGCCTTTCAAAGGCGCTTTCGTGCGGGAAATCACGCGCGACGACATACTCCGCCTCCTCGAGATAAAAATGAAGCGCATACTCCGCTTCAGCGCCGACGAGGCCGACCGCATCATCTCGGCGCTGCAGAGCGATATCGCCGACACGGCCGACCGTCTTGACCACCTCACCGACCACACCATAGCGTGGTACGCCGGCCTCAAGGAAAAATACGGAAGCGCCTACCCGCGACGCACAGTCGTGCGCAATTTCGACAACATCGCAGCAGCCAATGTGGCCGAAGCCACCGAAAAACTGTATTTCAACCGCGAAGAAGGATTCATCGGCACGGCGCTCAAAAAAGACGAGTTCATATGCAACTGCTCGCTGCTCGACGAAATAATCATCTTCTACAAGGACGGCCGCTACAAAGTGGTAAAAGTGCAGGAGAAACTCTTCGTCGACAAGAACGTGCTGCACATAGGTGTTTTCAAACGAAACGACACGCGCACCATCTACAACGTAATCTACCAGAACGGCCGCGGAGGAGCGTACTACATGAAGCGCTTCGCCGTCACAGGCATCACGCGCGACCGCGAGTACAACATCACGCAAGCGCTCCCGGGCTCGCGCGTCGTATGGTTCTCGGCCAATCCCAACGGTGAGGCCGAAACGGTCAAAGTAGTGCTCAAACCTAAGGCACGACTCGTCAAGCTGCAGATTGATGTAGACTTCTCGCAGCTCGCCATTAAAGGCAAGCAGTCGCTGGGCAACCTCGTCACCAAAAACGAGGTGGCTCGCTTCACTCTGAAGGAGCGCGGAGTCAGCACACTCGGCGGACGCGACGTGTGGTTCGACCGCGACGTGCTGCGCATCAACTACGACGGCCGCGGCGAATACCTCGGCGAGTTCAAGGGCGACGACCTCATACTCGTCATAATGAAAAACGGCGAGTTCTACACCACGTCGTTCGAAGCCACCAACCACTACACCGAGGGCATACTGCGCATAGAGAAATTCCGGCCCGACACCGTATGGACAGCAATACTCAACGACGCCGACCAGGGCTATCCCTATATCAAGCGCTTCCAGTTTGAGCCGTCGCCCAGGCGTCAGCGTTTCCTCGGCGAAAACGAAGCCTCGACACTCATAGCGCTGTCAGACAAGCCGGGAGCGATGTTCCGCGTCACGTTCGGCGCGCCTGACGACTATCGCGACCCTATCGTGGTCGACGCCGAAGAGTTCATCGCCGTAAAAGGCTTCAAGGCCAAAGGCAAGCGCCTGACCACATGGACGCTCGCCGCCGTAGAAGAACTCGAGCCCAAAGTCACGGCCGCCGAAAGCGAAACCGAAACCGAAGCCTCCGCAGAGTCTGAAACCGGCAGCGACGACGCGCCCGACACTGCTCCCGACACCAGCGACGACGAGGTGCGCGACGAACTCACCGGCCAGCAACGCCTTTTCTGATGCGACAGTTTCTGCTCTCAGCAATCATAGCCCTGACGGCATTTGCGGCGCACGCACAGGCCGACACCGACAGCGTGCCGCCGTACAGACCCGTGGCCGCAGCCTACACGCTCGGTGTGGGCTCGGCACACGTCTGCGACACCTACCTCACACCGCTGCATTACGACGGCTGGAGCGCCGCCCTCGGCTACGAACGCCTGCAGGCCATGCGTTTCAATCCGCAGCGGTGGGTCATGCAGCTCGACGGCCGGCTCACCCTCGACCGCACGCAGAACCCGGCCCGCAACGCCACCATCAACGGCATAGACCTGCGGATAGCATGGGCCATGATGTGGCGCACGCAGCTGCCGGCATATCCTTCGCTGAGCCTGTATGCGGGCGGCTATGCCGAAGCGCATGCAGGAGCACTGATGCTCGCGCGCAACGGCAACAATCCCGTGCAGGCACGCGCCGCAGCCACGGTGGGCGTCACCGCCATGGCCGTATGCCGCGCACGCATCGGACGCCTGCCCGTGACGCTGCGCTACCAGGCCGCGTTGCCGCTGACAGGAGCGTTCTTCTCGCCCGACTACGGCGAACTGTACTATGAAATATACCTGGGCAACCACTCCGGGCTCGTGCACGCGGCGTGGCCCGGCAATTATTTCAAGCTCGACAACACACTCACGGCCGACCTGCATCTCGGCAACACAGCCCTGCGCCTCGGCTACGCATGCGGTGTCTTCTCGTCGAAAACGTCGGGAATAGTGGCACGCGACATCTCGCACCGATTCATAATCGGAGTCACCACCGAATTTATCACCATCGGCCGCAGCCGCGGCATCGACCCTCACGCCCGTATCATCTCCGCCATCTATTAGCCCATGCGACACCTGTCTGAAACCATCGCACTCGCCATAGCGCTCGCTATGCTTGCGGCTTGCCACAAAGTGGACAGCTACAAAGGCGGCCTGTATGGCAATTTCGACGCCCTATGGACCATTGTCGACGAACACTACTGCTTCTTCGACGAAAAAGACGTGGACTGGCAGCAGATACGGGAGCAATACCGCAGCCGCATCGACCCCGAAGGCATGGAAACCACCGAATATTTCCGCCTGCTCGGCCAAATGCTCGACGAGCTGAAGGACGGCCATGTAAACCTTACGTCGTCGTTCAACACATCCTACTACCGCAAATGGTGGAGCGACTATCCGCAGAATTTCGACCTGCGCCTCGTCAGGGAGCACTACCTCGATTTCGACTACAGCCAGTCGGGCGTGCTAAGCTACAAGGTGCTGCACGACAGCATCGGCTACATGCTCGTAAGCTCAATGGCATCCGGCATAACCAACGGTGCGCTCGACATGGCACTGCTCGAATTTGCAAAAGCCGACTGCCCCGCCCTCGTCATAGACGTGCGCGACAATGGCGGTGGCATGCTCACCACCACCGAGCAGCTCGTGACGCGGTTTATCTCGCGCCGCACCCTCGCGGGCTACATCTGCCATAAGACCGGGCCCGGCCACAACGATTTCTCCGAGCCGTACGCCTTCCACTACGACACGGCCGAGGGCCATGTGCGCTGGCTCAGACCTGTAGTGATTCTCACCAACCGCAGCACCTTCAGCGCTGCCAATAATTTCGTGTCAATAATGCGTCTGCTTCCCAACACGCGCATCGTGGGCGACCGCACCGGCGGAGGCAGCGGCATGCCGTTTTCGTCCGAGATACCCTGCGGATGGGGCGTGCGCATGTCGGCTTGTCCTATCTACGACGCCGAAATGCAGCTCGCGGAAGGCGGCGTGGCACCCAGCGAGGGATGCAGCGTAGACCTCGACCCCGAGCTCGCCCTGCAAGGCACCGACACCATGCTTGAGTTCGCACTCGACCTCGCCTCTGACTGGCGCGACTGGTACATCAAACAAGAACGTTAAATACCATCTAAATACTCATTGCAAAACAGCATGAAACATCTCATACTCACCACCATCGCAGCTTCGGCCATAGCCTCTGCGGCAGCACAGCAGCCGACCGACACGGCAGCTGCCGACACCGTGGCCGGATTCATCTTCACCGACGAAATCACCATCCCCGTCACATCCGTAAAAGACCAGAACAAGAGCGGCACCTGCTGGTGCTTCTCGGGCACCTCGTTTTTTGAAAACGAAATACGCAAGGCAGGAGGCGACTCGCTCGACATCTCTGAAATGTTCACAGTGCGTCACTGCTACATAGACAAGGCCGACAGATACGTGCGCATGTATGGCGCAGCCAATTTCGCCGCCGGCGGCTCGATACTCGACGTGCCTTACGTATGGGCGCGCTACGGTGCCGTTCCCGAAGAAGTATATACCGGGCTCAACTACGGCGAGGACAAACACGTGCACGGCGAACTCGACGCCATACTCAAGGCCTATGTCGACGCCGTGGTCAGCAAACCCGGCAAGAAAGTCACCACTGCCTGGCGCAAGGGCTTCGAAAGCATACTCGACGCATATCTCGGCACCGTACCCGAAACATTCACCTACAAAGGCAAGACCTACACGCCGCGCAGCTATGCCGAGTCGCTCGGCATCGACCCCGAAGGCTACATAGCCCTCACCAGCTTCACGCACCACCCCTTCTACGAGGATTTCGTGTTCGAAGTGCCCGACAACTGGCTTTGGGCGCGCTACACTAACATACCTCTCGACGAACTCAAGGCCGTAGTGGACCACGCACTCGAGCAAGGCTACACCGTGGCGTGGGCGGCTGATGTGAGCGAAGGCGGTTTCAAATGGACCGACGGCGTGGCACTCATGCCCAAAGGCAAAAACGAAGGCGACATGGACGGAACCGAACTCTCGCGATGGGTAAAACTGAGCGACCAGGACCGTCAAAACGAAAAATATGCCTTCACCGGCCCGGTGGACGAAATCGACGTCACACAGGAATCGAGGCAGCAGATGTTCGACAGCCAGGAAACCACCGACGACCACGGCATGGAAATCGTGGGTACCGCACGCGACCAGAAAGGCAACCGCTACTATAAGGTGAAAAACTCCTGGGACACCAACCAGAAATACGACGGCTACATATACGTGTCCGAACCGTTCTTCATGGCCAAGACCCTCAACCTGCTCGTCAACAAAAAAGCACTCTCCAAAGACATCGCACGCAAAATAGAGCGCCGCAAGTGAAACGCATCGGACTCCTCAGCGACACCCATTCGTGCTACGACCCCCGCTATGCCCTCCATTTCGCCGACTGCGACGAAGTGTGGCATGCGGGCGATGTCGGCGACGCCGCCCTCTTGCGTCGCGTTCAGGAACTCGCGCCGGTGGTGCGTGCAGTCCGCGGCAACATAGACCACGGCGAGGTGGCGCGCCTGCTGCCGTCGCTGCTGCATTTCCGGGTAGAGGATGTCGATGTGCTGCTCACCCACATAGCCGGCTACCCGGGTCGCTATGCGCCGGGATTCCGCGCCGTGCTCGAATCAAAGCGTCCGCGTCTGCTCGTGGCCGGCCATAGCCACATACTAAAGGTGATGCCGGACCCTGCCTTTGATTTGTTATATATAAACCCCGGGGCCGCAGGCGTGCACGGATGGCAAAAAGTGCGCACCCTCGTGCGCTTCACCATCGACGGGCCCGACATACGCGACCTCGAGGTAATCGAACTCGGCAAACAATACACACCATGACTATCTCCCTCCGACACACCGCAGCAGCCATAGCCGCCATTCTCGCACTCGCGGCCGCATCCTGCCGCACCAGCGAGGCCAACTACCGCGCCGCCTATGAAAAAGCAGTAGCAGTGCGCGACGACGCCACACCGCTCGACTCCACCGTATATGGCAAAATGCGGCGCGAGATGCAGCGTTCTGTGCTCGTGGCCGGCACCGACACCGTGCCGGTGCGCGTGCTGCACGTCAGCCCCACCCCTGCCGCCGACGGCACTCCGGGCACCATCCGGGCCCCGTACGGCATCGTGGCCGGACAGTTCAAACAACTGTTCAACGCCCGCTCGCTGTGCGCCCGCCTGCACGAAACGGGCTACACCGAGGCGTCGGTGGTGAATACGGCCGAACCCTACTACTATGTGGTGGCCTCATGGCAGCCCGATGCTGCAGCGGCCGCAGCAGCCCTGCACGAGCTTGAGCGCGCCGCACCTGTGGCCATGCGCGAGCCTCTGCCGTATGTCCTACAGCCGGCCCGACGCTGATGCCACGCCTCGCCACACTGCTCCTGCTATGGCTCGCCTGCATATTTCCGGCGACTGCCGCTGCGCCCCATCCGCTCGAAGGCGCATGGCGCATCATATCCACCGGCGCCGAAATAGAAATCCGGCGGTCGGCCACTGACCCCGACGGGTTCGACATCACACTGCTCAGCAGCCACGACATGTCGATGCCCGAGGGCATGCACATCGGCACGGCCACACGCACAGCCACGCCCGGCCGCTATGTGGCCGCCATGCGCACGCAGCCTTCCTCGCCTCTGCACCGCACGCGCCGCATGGTGCTCACGCTCCGCCCCGACGGCGCGCTCAGCTTCGAGCCGTACACCAAAGGACGCACTATAAACCTGTGGCGGTGGATACCATACCTGTTCCGCGTCACCGTGGAAAAAGGCTACAAGGCACCCTCCGACATAGAGGGCGCGCTACGCACCGACCACCGCGACCTCACACGCCACCGCACACTATGAAACGTATATTCTGCCTGCTCGCACTCGTAGCCGCTGTGTTCGCTTCTGCGCAGCACACCACGCGCCGGCACCGCCCGAGGCCCGAGGCCGGCATGGTGCGCCCGGCAGCCGTCGAGGTGGCCGACACCGTGGCCGTGGCCGACAGCAGCGCCTACGCCCGCACCGTAGTGCTGAGCGGCTTCGACAAGACTCTCGCGTCGCGCCGCGAAAGTTTTTTCGTCACCAACACTTCCGACTCGGCCGAAATAGTATGGCTCGCGCTCAGCATCCACTACTACGACACCGCCGGACGTCAGCTGCACAGCCGCCGAACACGCGTGCGGTGCAACGTGCCGCCGCTACAGACGCGCCGCATCGACATACCGGCCTGGGACCGCCAGGGAGTCTACTACTACCGAGGCAGCGAACCGCGGCGACGCGTGCAGGCGGCCGCGGCGCCGTTCGAAGTGAGCATGAGTGTGGACAGTTTCGCCACCGCGCGCTGAACAAAAACCATAGTCACGTGTTTCAATATAAAACTTACATTCCAATTTCGATTCACGACATTATGACTATGGACACCAAAAGCATCAAAGGTACCCGAACCGAACACAATCTCCTCGCATCATTCGCCGGCGAAAGCCAGGCACGCTCGCGCTATACACTCTTCGCTGAAAAAGCGCGTGAAGAAGGCTACGAACAGATAGCCGCTATATTCCTCGAAACCGCCGACCAGGAACTCACCCACGCCCGCACATTCTTCTCCCTCCTCGAAGGCGGCACTGTCGAAATCACCGCAGGCTATCCGGCCGGCGTAGTGGGCGACACCAAGACAAACCTCGCCGAAGCCGCCGCCGGCGAGCGCGAAGAGTGGAGCGACCTCTACGAAAGCTTTGCCAAGACAGCTCAGGAAGAAGGTTTTCCGAACATAGCCAATACTTTCAAGCTCGTGGCCCGCGCCGAACAAAACCATGAGCAGCGCTATCTCCGCCTCCTCGAACGCCTCACCAACGGCATGGAATTCGCCACGGAAGAGCCCGTGGACTGGGAATGTCGCAAATGCGGATTTGTGGTCAACGGCAAGGGCGCTCCCAAACGCTGCCCCGTGTGCGGCGCCGAACAAGGCTTCTTCGAGCGCAAGGCCGAAAACTACTGATACCTCCCACTCCCTGAACACTATTTCACACGAGGCGTCCGCCACCCGGCGGATGCCTCGTGCCGTCTATGCTACCGGGATGTGCTTATGAGGGCTTTTTTCTTCAGTTCGGACGTTTCAGAAATCTCAGAGGCGGTGAAGGCATCCTCCCATGTGAGGCTCAGTATACGATTCCCGGCATGCTCTGCCACGCACTCTTTACGAAATTCCTCTAATTGCTTGCGGCATGCCGCGTTGGCAGCCGGAAATATCACCACCAGCCATGTATCGTCGTTGGTATGTATCGCATTGCGGGACAGCTGATAATATTTCAAAAAAACATCCTTTCCGATATCGGGCCGCAGCGTGCGCTGCGACTTCAAAAGTACGCTGTAAAGGCGATTGAACTTGGCATTGTGCCCTTTGTCGTCACGTTCCTTCCCAAAACCGTTTTCCGTGTATTTTATCTCAAAAAGAATGGTGGTCGTGCCATCGGTGATACAGAAATCAAACGATGTGCCTTCTTTGGCATCAAGTACGTATTCAAACTCGCACACCGCATTGTCGGCTACCGGCCGTACGCCTTCAGGCAGAGCGGCTGCAAGCCACTGACGCAGCGCGGGGGTGACTCTTATCTGCCGCCCGGTGCATATTGCCTCAGGCAAAAACAGCCTGAAAAAATTATAGCACAGGATTTGCGACGACGTAAGATGGTTGGCAAGGTAGTGCAGCCTCTCCGGCGGAAATACGCGTTTGTCAAAGGTCACAGCGTCCGTAAGCACATTATACCTGCAAATGGCATCCAATATGGCATCCTTCCGCTTCATACCCGGGGCAAGGGGCAAAACATGCCGCAACGCCTTGCCTCTGTACTTTCCGCGGGCAATGCCCGGATTACGCGCAAAAATCCAATGGGACAAATGCTCTATGGTCTTCTCTCTGAACTGCGTATAATTCATTATAAGGGCTCTCAGAGTATGTCGAGATGGCGGAAAAGCGTAGCGTAATACGCAGCCTTCTTGTCGAGCCGCAGCGGATAGGCGCGCGAAGTGGAGGGCATGCGCCATATTTCCATGCCAGAGGGCGCCACAAGCATCTCGCCCATGCGCGGCACGGCTGTGCCGGTGAGCTCCGCGAGTATGCCGGCCGCTTTCTCGCCGGTAGTGGCCAGCGCACGGCACTCGGGCATGCGCGCGAGCAGCGATTCGAGATGAACAGGCTCCACCACTTCGAGATATTTGTCGGAAGCATTGCCCTGAAGGCGCCGCACGCGGCGGCACGTATCGTGCAGCGCAATATGCCGCTCGGCCATCAGCTCCTTTATGCTGTCGAGGCGGAAGCATCGCGCGTCGGCGTCGTACAGCGCAAGCGAATCGCCCATAAACAGCAGACCGCATATGCGCCAGAAATCGTTGGTGGGATTGGGGTAGTAGAAATCCATGCTCCAGCGGTGGTTGCCGGGCGGAAAAGTACCCATCACGAGCACGCGGGCGCCATCGGGCACAAACGGCGGCCAAGGATGACACTCTACAGGCAAATCGCCATTATTTTCCACATTTTTCATAGAAAAAATCGCGTAAAAGTTGTTATTCTTAAATATAACGGTTATCTTTGGCACAAAGATACAAACAAGTTCCTATTTTTCTAACATAAAACGTTATTCAATGACAAAGTATTTTGCAGAAGGCGTAGGCACGATGTTTCTGGTGCTTCTCGCCTGCGGTAGCGCCGTACTGGCCGGCCCGTCGATAGGCGTGCTCGGAATCGGTCTATGTTTTGGCCTCACTCTGCTCGGCCTGTGCTATGCTATCGGCAACATTTCGGGTTGCCACGTCAACCCTGCCGTTTCGCTCGCCATGCTGTTCACGGGCCGCATGAAAGCCGGCGAATGTCTTGGCTACATCGTAAGCCAGCTCATAGGCGCCACTATCGGTGCCGGCCTTCTGGCAGCGTTCGTTGCTCTCGCTCCGGGCTATAACTTCGGCGGCACCACCGCTGCCGGCGACGCATCACTGGCCGCCAACGTGCTCCAGCCCGGCGCCACTACAGGCATGGCCCTGCTGGCTGAAGGACTGCTCACGTTCTTCTTCGTGTTCGTGATACTTTGCGCCACCGACTCCAAGCGCGGCGCAGGCAACCTGGCCGGAGCCGCCATCGGTCTTGCTCTCGGTCTGGTGAACATCGTGGGCATACCCGTCGACAACTGCTCGGTGAACCCCGCCCGCTCGTTCGGTCCCGCCGTGTTCGGCAACGGTATGGGCGACCTTTGGATCATGATTGTAGGTCCTGTGGTCGGCGCCATCCTCGCCGCCGTGTGCTACAAGGCTGTGTTTGCAGGCAAAAAGTAAGACTCACGCATAATAAATCGCAGAAAAGCACGGTTCCTGCAGGAGCCGTGCTTTTCTGTTGTTTTTATGCGGGGGAATTTGTAACTTTGAGGTCGGAAACATGTTTTGCCTATGGATTCTATAGATTTCACCGACGAAGAGCGCCGCGAAGTGCTCGGCCTGACCCGACGGCTCATGAAGCTGATGCGGCCCGTCGCCCATGATGGCGATGCTGCTGCCGTGCGCAGCATGCACGAAGCCTATGCCGGCGCGTTGCGTCGCGACCGCTTCGGGCTTCACCCGCTCGTGCGCCACATGCACACCGCGGCCCTGCTGGCCGAGCGCCTCAGCCCCGACCGCAACATGGCACTCGCTGTCATGGTCTACGAATACGTGCGCGCGGGAGTGGTGGAGCGAAGCAGCGTGGCTGAGCGATGGGGCGACGACGTGGGACGCATGGTCGACGGCCTGCTCAATGTGGCCACTCTCTACAGCCGCCATGCGTCTGTGGAAACCGACAATTTCCGAAAACTGCTGCTTACGTTTGCCGAGGATATCCGCGTGATCATAATCATGATTGTGGACCGCCTCGCACTCATGCAGGCCATCAACCATCACCCCGACGAAGAAGCAGTGCGGCATGTGGCTGCGGAGGCAAGCTATCTGTACGCTCCTCTGGCACACCGCCTGGGCCTTTACGCCATAAAAGGCGAACTGGAGGACATGGCCTTCAAGTACAGCAACCGTGATATGTTCACGCGCATTGCCCGTAAGCTGAATCAGACCAAAGCCCATCGCGAAAAATACATAGCCGATTTCATAGAGCCCGTGCGCAAGCGCCTCGAACGCGAAGGCCTGCGCTTCGACATCAAAGGCCGTACGAAGTCCATATCGTCGATATGGAACAAGATGAAAAAGCAGAAAAACGACATCGACGACATCTACGACCTTTTCGCAATCCGCATCATACTCGATGTGCCGCCGGAGATGGAAAAGAGCCAGTGCTGGCTCGTGTATTCGATAGTCACCGACATGTACAGGCCCAATCCCGCGCGCATGAAGGACTGGATAAGCATCCCTAAAAGCAACGGCTACGAGTCGCTGCACATCACCGTGTACGGCCCCGAAGAACGCTGGGTCGAAGTGCAGATACGCACGCGGCGCATGGATCTCGTGGCCGAAAAGGGCCTCGCTGCGCATTGGCGCTACAAGGGCATCAAGAGCGAAGGAGGCCTTGACGCATGGATGAACAACGTGCGCGACATCCTCGAGGCCGGCGCCGACGGCCCCCTCGAGCTTATGAAAAACATGCGCATGGACGTGTACGACAAGGAGGTGTTCGTGTTCACTCCCAAAGGCGACCTGTACAAGCTGCCCATGGGCGCCACCCTGCTCGATTTCGCGTTCAGCATACACTCGTCCGTGGGCTCACACTGCACCGGCGGACGCGTCAACGGCAAAAACCAGCGCCTTACCTACAGGCTGCGCAGCGGCGACACTGTGGAGATTTTCACCTCGCAGGCCCAGACTCCGAAAACCGACTGGCTCGGCATAGCTGTCACGTCGAAGGCGCGCAACAAGATACGCGTGGCGCTCAAAGAACTTGCCGGCAAGCGCGCCGAGCTGGGTAAAGAGCTGCTGCTGCGACGTTTTAAAAACAGAAAAATCGATGTGGACGACGCCACACTGTCGCGGGCTATAGCCAAGAGCGGCTACAAGAACGTGACCGATTTCTACACCGCCATAGCCGACGAAGACCTCGACGTGAACGCGGCCATTGACGCGTACCTCGCTCTGGACAGGCCCTCCGACGACACCGCCGCCGGCGTCACCCACGTGTCGGCAAGCGAATACGTGATGCCCGACCCGCTGGCCGACGCCGGACAGAACCCGCAGAACAGCGACATACTCGTAATCGGCGACAACATCAAAGGCATTAACTACCGCATGGCGCGCTGCTGCAACCCCATATTCGGCGACGATGTGTTCGGCTTCGTGTCGGCCGAAGGTGTCATAAAAATACACCGCAACGACTGTCCGAACGCCGACAATATGCGCCGCAACTATCCCTACCGCCTGATACGCACGCGGTGGAGCGGCAAGACCGGGGCGCAGTTCGCGGCCACGCTGCGCATAGTCGGACAGGACGACCTGGGCATCGTGACCAATCTTACATCCATCATCAACAAAGAAAAGGACTCGTCGCTGCGAAGCATCTCCATCGACAGCAACGACGGGCTGTTTCAAGGTTTTGTGGTAGTGGGCGTAAACGACACCTCCACCCTCAACCTGCTCATAAAAAAACTGAAAACTGTAAAAGGAGTAAAAGATGTGCAACGCAGCAAGTAAAATATCTATCATAGCTCTCGTGGCCGTGGCATCAGCGGCCTGCACCACCGAGGCAGAACGCCGCGCGGCGGCAGCAGGTAATCTTCACACGCAGGCCGAAGCCCTGGTGGCGTCGGGAGCCTACGACGAGGCGATAGTCCTGCTCGACTCTCTCGATAGCGCCTATCGCGAACAGACCGCCACACGACGCGTCAGCCTCGCCACACGCGCGGCGGCCATAGAAGGGCGCGCGCTGCAGCAAATCGGCCCCGCCGAACAGCGGCTGGCCGAGGCACAGATGCGCGCCGACAGCCTCGCCGCGCTGTTTGTAAGCGTCGACGGACCGCGCGGGCTGGAGGGATATAGCGTGGCCCGCGAACTCGCCGGACAGAACGTGACGGCCTCTACAGGCGTTCAGCCGCGCATCGGGGCCGACGGCTATCTCACACTCGCGGCTGTGGTAAAAGGCAAGAGCATAGGCCTCAACTCGGCGAGTGTCACCACCGCGGCCGGCACAGTGGCTGTAGAACCCGCTCAGGCCGGACGCCGGGTGAGCAGCGAGGGCAGCGAACTGCTGATGTTCAGGCAGGAAGAGGTGACACCACTGCTCGAAGCTCTCGAGCAAGCCGGCGACGGCGTGGCTAAAATGCACCTCGACGGCACCGGCGGTTCCGTCGAAATCAAGCTCACGGCTGAATTGCGTGCCGCCTTGGTGCGCTCGTGGCAATACGCCATGGCCCGGCAGGCCCTTCGCTCGGCCCTGATAGAGCGCGAGCGCCTTGAACGCGTGTTGCAGACAGCACGCGACCATCGCGCCAACGCTCCCGCTCCCGAGCAGGAGCAGCAGTAGCGGCTAACGTTACCTTATGTGACGGTACATGGCCCGGAAATCGCGCAAAGAGCCGTAGACCGTGAGGATATCGCCATGCTCTATGCGCAGGGTCGACTCTGACTCCGACGGATACACCACCTCAGGCTCGTGGCTGGCCACACCTAATATGTTGGTGCTGCCGGTCAGGCGGCACACGGCCACCAGATGCAGCCTGAAATTTTCGTCGAGCTTCATATCCGAAATCTCCAGCCCCACAAAATAGGCCGGAACTTCGAACTTTATCACAAAATGCGTGTCGTCGACTTCCAGCGACTGTATGCGAGCGCCGAGTTCCATCTCATGGGCGAGGTCGCGCGCGGCCCGCTGTTCGGGAGTGATGATGCGCTGTATGTCGAATCCCTCGAGTATCGACTCGTGGAGTTTGTCGATAGCACGCGCATACAGGCACTTCACGCCCATTTTCTTCAGAAGGGCCACAGTGCGCACACTGGCGCCGAAATTTTCGCCGATGGCCACTACCACCACATCCACATTGCGCAGCGGAAGCACCGACAGCGCCGACTCTTCCGTGCTGTCTATCAGATAGACAGTGGATATATAATCCTTTATTTCGTCGATGTTGGTCTGATTGATGTCTACGCCTATCACCTCGTGGCCCATCTCCGTGAGATTGCGCGCGAGGTTGCTGCCGTAGATTCCGAGTCCGATTACAAGATAACGCATGGTAGTGATAGCTGGAGTAAAATGTTGGACAATAGTAATGCTGTCAGTTGATAATCACAGGTTCTTCGGGATAGTGGACCGAACTGTCGCGGCGGCTGCGCACGATGCCCATGAGCAGCGACAGGATGCCCACACGCCCCACAAACATTGCCGTGGAAAGCAGCAGCTTCGACGCGTCGCCCAGGCGGTCGGTGATGCCGAGCGACGAACCCACGGTGAACAGCGCCGACACCACTTCGAAAAGCACGTCGCGCACGCGCAGGTCGGGCTCAAGCAGCAGCATGGCCACTGCATAGAGCAAAAAAGCGGCTATGCTTACAGCCACCACCGCATTGGCGCGGCGTACGCTCGGCAGGGCTATGCTGCGGCGCCAGGCCGCCACACCGCTGTGACCGTGGGCCACCGAGCGGAGGTTAAGCAACACCACGGCTATCGTGTTGACCTTGATGCCGCCCGCCATAGACTGCGACGCGCCGCCTATCCACATCTGCACCATCACCACCAGGAGGGTGGCGGGAAGAAAAGCCCCGGGACTGACCGAAGCAAAGCCGGCGCTGCGGGGTGTGAGCGCGTTGAACAGACTTTGCACCGATTTTTCCCATAACGACATGCCGCGAAGTGTGTTGTTGTATTCAAGCACGAAAAACGACAGCGTGCCTATGGCAAGAATGGCAAAAGTGGTGGCGAGCACTATCTTGGTGTTGAGGTCGTAGATATGCACCGGGCACACAAACCGCACTCCGCGCACCCTGGCCCACAGACGCCTGGCCTTGAGCACCACGGCGTCCTTGAAATTGACAAGTATAGGGAATCCGATGGCGCCGGACAGCACAATGAGCGACGTGACCACGTAAATCCACTGATTGCCGCCCATAAGTGCCGGATTGGACATGCCGTCGGCCACGTTGGTGAAGCCGGCGTTGCAGAAGGCCGACAGGCTCAGGAAAGCGGAAAAAACAATGCGGTCGGCCTCCTCGAATCCCATCTCGGGAGGCACTGTGAAATAGATGGCCACAGCTCCTGCCGCCTCAATGGCCAGCGTGAAGCACAGGATGTAAAGCAGCGTCGGAAGCAGTGCGTTGAGGCTGCGGCTATAGACCATGTCGCGGAGCATCAGCTGGCTGTAGATGCTCGGTCCGCCGCTGAAAAACAACGCGAAGAAACTCGTGAAAGTGAGCACTCCCAGACCGCCTATCTGTATGAGCACCGAAAGCACGGCAAGTCCGAAAGGCGTGAACGTGGACGAGATGTCGACCGTGGTGAGCCCGGTTATGCACACGGCCGATGTGCTCACAAAAAGGGAGTCGACATAGCTTATCGGGTGCACAGTGCACTTAGGCAGCATCAGCACCACCGAACCTATGAATATAAAAAACAGGAAACTTGCCGAAAGCAGCAGCGACGGGTTGGTGCGCACGCTCACCAGCCTTATGGCCATAGTGCTCAGGCTGACAAGAGAATATGCCGCGAGCACGCTGAACAAAAACGCCCTGCTGTAAAGCAAGCTGTCGAGCCATGGCAGCCACGGCTCGGTAGGCCTCGGATAAATCCACGTGAGCAGCGCAAGCACCACTCCTGCGTCGACTACCCATTTGAGCAGGCGCGCGTCGCGCAGCGTGGACGCTGCGTTCACCGTAAGACCAAACACAACCTCTATGGCAAACACAGCCTGCACCACGCGCAGGCCACGGCGCAGCAGTCCTATGTCCGACGGATTGTGGTCGATGCCGAAATACAGCAACAGGTCGATTATGCACAGCAGCGCCGCCACGGCCGAAAGCACCGACAGCGCATTGGCCACCGAGCGTATCGCTGCCGCAAAATGCAGCCTGAAACGCCCGAAGCTATAACGCCAAAGGCGCACGCGGTAAAGCGCACGCCTCCAGAGAGAGCTTGATGTGTGACGGCCACTGGCCATTATATTACAAAGCGCTGCTTACAGTTTGTCGAGCCTGAATCCTGCGTAAGCGCCGTCGTAGCTCTCGAGCATTTTCGATATCGATTTCAGGCTGCTTTTACCTGTAGCGGCTGAAATTTTAGTGACCAGGTCCACGAGTTTGGAGATGTCGAACGTGAGAGTCATCGTGTTGCCTATCACCTGCCACTGGCCGTTGAATTTGCCACCCACGAGCTTGCCTATGCCGTCGAGATTGAGCGTGCACTGTCCGCTTTCGCCATAGGTAATATGTCCTTTAAGGCTCACCTTCTTGAGTTTCATCACAAAGGTGGAATCCTCGCCCACGGTGAGTTCCATGTTCTGCAGGCCGGCCTTTTCGTAGTAGGTTTTCAGTTTCGACTCGAGCACGGTGCCGGCTGCGGCGCCGCTGAGATTCTTAAGGGCGTTGTCGCCTTTGAAGGTAACTGCCGGGCCGTTGTATTTCCATGTACCGGCCGGTATGGTGGTGGCTGTGCCGCTACCGCCCACCACGGCACCGATTACACCCTTCAGGGCGTCGAGAGGATTGGCGCAACGCGCCGCCGGCGCAAGCATCACTGCGGCCGCAAGCATAAGCACAATGGCATGAATCTTTTTCATAGTCTGTCTATCTTGATTGTTTCTTGAATTTCGAGTTTCTTTCCTCCACACCGAAGCACACGACCCGGAAACTGGTCGAGCAACGCCAAGTTGTGGGTAGCCACCACCACAGCAGTGCCGGCGGCTGCGATTTCGTAAAGCCGGCGTATGATTTGCTCGCCGGTGGCCGGGTCGAGATTCCCGGTAGGTTCGTCGGCCAATATAAGGTCGGGACTGTTGAGCAGCGCGCGGGCTATGACTATGCGCTGCTGCTCACCGCCGGAAAGCTCGTGGGGCATCTTGTAGCTTTTGTTGGCCATGCCCACCTCGGCGAGCACGCTGTCGATGCGCTCCTCGCGTTCCGCAGCGTTTTTCCAGCCGGTGGCGCGCAGCACAAAGTCAAGATTGGCAAACACGTTACGGTCCATCAGCAACTGAAAGTCCTGAAACACGATTCCAATCTTGCGGCGCAGCATGGGAATCTGCTTGCGGCGCAGCCCGGCCAGATCATAATCGAACACGCGCGCACTCCCCGACTCCACCGGCACCTCGCCGTACAGCGATTTCAGCAGAGTCGACTTGCCGGAGCCTACAGCGCCTATGAGATAGACCATCTCGCCGGGTTCGATGTCGAACGACACATGCTTCAGCACCACATGCTCCTTGCGCAGCAACTCCACGTCGCGGTATTCAATTATTGCAGCCATTCTTTCTATTTTTGTGCAAATCTACTAATTTTTCACTAATTTTGCGTCAAAATAATGATTCTTTTAACACTATCTTACAATGGGCAGCATACTGCAGATTGACAATCTAACCAAAAGCTACGGCGACCGACTGCTGTTTGCCGATGTGACTTTCGGATTGGAGGAGGGCGACAAAACCGGCATCGTGGCCCGCAACGGCACGGGCAAATCGACCCTTCTTCGCATAATCTGCGGAAAAGAGAGCCCCGACAGCGGCGCTATCGTGTGGCGGCTCGGAACACGTGTAGGATATCTTGAACAAACGCCCGATTTCGGCTCTGCGGCCACTATCAGAGAAGCCGCCATGCAGCACTCCGACCACTCTGTGGAGCATGAGCTGGAGTGCGAACGGCTGCTCTCGCAGCTCGGACTCGACAAGCCGGACGCACCGCTCGCACATCTCTCGGGCGGACAGCGCAAACGCATAGCCATAGCCCGCATGCTGCTCGGGCATCCCGATATGCTTGTGCTCGACGAGCCCACAAACCACCTCGATATAGAAATAATAGAGTGGCTCGAAGACAGGCTTATGCGCTCACGCACCACCCTGCTGATGGTGACCCACGACCGATATTTCCTGGACCGTGTGTGCACGCGTATTCTTGAACTTGACGACCGCACGGCCTATACCTACGACGGAAACTACGACTACTTCCTGCGCCGACGCGACGAACGCATAGCGGCTCAGGAAGCCGACGCCGCACGTGCCCGAAACCTGCTGCGCAAGGAGCAGGACTGGATGAACAGGCAGCCGCAGGCACGCGCCGGAAAAGCCCGCTACCGCATAGAGCAATACTATGGTCTGAAAGAGCGTGCGCGCGGACGCGCCGCCGAACGCGACGTGCAGCTCGACACCCGCTCGAGCCGTATCGGCTCTAAAATATTCGAGGCCGAAGGCATCTGCAAAGCGTTTGGCGACAAGGTGATATTGCGCGATTTCACCTACACCTTCGCCCGCGGCGAGAAAGTGGGCATAGTCGGCGCCAACGGAGTGGGCAAAAGCACGTTCATAAAAATGCTGCAGGGGCTCCTTGAGGCCGACAGCGGCAAGTGGAACGTAGGAGAAACCGTGCGGTTCGGCTACTACAGCCAGGACGGCATAGCATTTGACGACAACAAAAAAGTGGTCGACGCCATCACCGAACTCGCTGAAGAAATTGACACCGGCAACGGACGTCTTGCCCCTATGCAGTGGCTTCAGCGATTCCTGTTCAGCCCCGCCGACCAGCAGAAATATATCTCGACCTTGAGCGGCGGCGAACGCTGCCGGCTGCATCTTGCCACGGTGCTCATGCAGCGCCCCAACTTCCTGATTCTGGACGAGCCGACCAACGACCTCGACATTATGACCCTCGGCATCCTCGAGGATTATCTGGCGGAATTTGACGGCTGCGCAATAGTAATCAGCCACGACAGATATTTTCTGGACAACATAGTGGACCACATATTCGCCATGCAGGGCGACGGTATTGTCAAGGACTTCCCCGGCAACTACAGTTCTTACAGAGCATGGCTGAAAAAACAGGCCAAAAGCGATACCGCCACAGCCGACACCGCCCCCAAAGGCGTGAAACAGCGCACCGAGCGCAAGGAAAAGCTTTCGTTCAAAGAGCGTAAGGAATTCGAAGAACTCGAAAAGGAGATAGAAGAGCTGACCGCCGAAAAAGAGGCACTTGCCGCTCTTTTCGCCTCAGGTGAGGCCATTGACGATATAGCCGCGCGCTCAGAGCGGTTCGCTGCTGTCCAGGAGGAGCTCGACATCAAAGAGCTCCGATGGCTCGAGCTCTCGGAAAAAGCGTAGCTCGGCCGCGGAAGGATTCACAAGCACAGCCTTTCCGCCATGCTGCGCCACATGGCGCAGAAGCGGCAGGTCGGCGCGATGGTCGGACAGCATATAGGCCGGCGTGCGTCCGCCCAGCGCCTCAAGCACAAGTTCTAGCTTGCGTGCGCCACGGCAATCGTCGACCACAATGCCGTGCTTCATGGACGATGCGACCATAGGACCCTCCCACAAGACTGCGGCATACGCTTCCAGCGCAGCCGTGGCCAGCAACACGCCATAGCCCTCGGCACGGCACTCCTCAATAAACCGGGCCACAGCCTGCGAGCGCACGCACGCGGCCTCGGCCGCCACGGCACGGAGCACTTCGGGGCCGAAACCTATATGGCGCGCGCAAATCTCGCGATAGCGGTTATGGCTGATAAGTCCTGACTTTCGCCGTAGCGCTCCATAAAGCACCCGGAGTAGCGACACAGCCTTGCGACGTCGCGCAAGCACACGCAATCCGCACCGCACGTATATACGAAACGAATTGGCGCGCAGAAGCGTGCCATCAAGGTCCACCACCGCCACCCTGGCTATATCTTCATGTCGGCCGACCATGGGAAACGAATCAAAACATTGTCATACAAAAAGAAATCAGGCGCCACAATAGCATTGTCGAGCGTGCGCACCACAACGGCCGTGCGGATATCAGCTGACGGACTGAAACGCCTCACGGCCTCGCACACAGCGTGCATGGTGGCACCGCTGTCCACTGCGTCGTCGACCACCAATATGCGCCGCGCATCTTTAAGCATCGCCGGCAGCGGACCGGCGTAGGCCTCGGGAGGCGTGCGACGCGCAGCTCGCGCTATCCTCGACTCCAGGCGCCGCAGCGCGTCGGACACCACATAAGGCAGCCGTCGCAGCACCGACGCGGCAATGCCCGACTTCGCTTTAGTGCCGCGACGGCGCAATGCCACATAGCAATGCTCGGTATCGGGCATCATGAGCTCGGCCACATATCGCCCGCCCGACTCTATGCCCAACACCACATCCGGCTCGAAGCCCGAGCCAAGCACCAGTCTGCCGAGCGATGCGCACGCTTCGCCAAAACGCTCAGGGTCGAGAGTCACAACCTTTTTCATAGCTTCGCCAACATAGAAATAAAGCGGGGGCCAAGGTAAGAAGCGAGTGCGCCGAGCTTGTTTTTCAGGCGCACATGGCGGCTGAACAGGCTTCCCGCACGCCGGTTCTTAATGATTTCATAACAGCTTTCCGACAGGGCCGGGTCGCAGCCCCTTCCCTGCTTCTCGTTAAGCACAAAAATATTGAACGCGGCGCTCATGCGGCGGTCGCGTGCGGCAGCGAGCAAACGCGGATTCCGGGCATAATGCTCCTCAATGCGCGATGTCACCTCCAGCACGTCGCGGCGCTTGGGGTTCCAGGTTTCAATTATACTGCCGCTACGTATACGATACATGTACATCTGCGCATCCATATGCACTACACGTGCAGCCCGCTCATAAAGTCTGTACATTAAGTCGAGATCTTCGTAAATTATGCCTTCGCGGAAACGTAAGTCGTCGCCGAACAGCGCCCTTGGGATGAGATGTCCCCACGCCGACGGGCAAATATGCCGTTTCTGATACAAATAGTGTTCAATCGCATTGTCAGAGCTATATACGTGCTCCTTCCGGCTGTCCTTGCCGGATAAGTCGTTTTCGCCGCCGCGGGGGCGCGAAGCGGCCGGCAAGCCTTCCGCCCTGAGAAAACCACACGACACGATGGTGTCCGGGCGGGATTTGTCGAGCATCCGACGCACAAAATCGCGCGATATCACATCGTCGGAATCCACAAACGTCAGATAGTCGCCGCTCGCAGCGTCTATACCTTTGTTCCTCGCCGCAGACAGTCCCTCGTTCTTGCTATGAATCACACGCACCGCAATAGAGCCGCCTTGCATATGGTCGCCCCGGGCCTCATTTACACTACGGGCCGTGCTGTCGCAGATGGCGCCGGAGGCGTCGGTGCTGCCGTCGTCGACGAGTATCACCTCATAGTCATGCCCGCACCTCGTCTGGCCAATAACGCTGCTTAAACACTCGCGCAGATATGGCTCGACGTTATATACAGGAACAATTATGGAAACTTTCATGGCTTGCAAACGGGTTGGGACGGTGCCGACTCATTATTGACCCGGTCGAGGGCCGTGACCACATAGTAGCCCGGGCGCTCCGCATCAAAATAGCAGTGCGGAGTCACAGCCTCTATGGCAGACGCATCGTTCACGTCTATGTCCGAAGCATTGTCGAAACGATATACCACAAACCGCACGGCGTCTTCCACGACACCTTCCTCGGGCGCCGACGTCCAGCTCAGTTTCGCTCCATCCAGCGTTATGCCGTCCACAGGCCATGGCCCTTCAGACACAATCCACGGATAGGACGGCACGAGAGCCGTCGTGTGCTGGAGTTCCGCCGCCAGCGAATCGGCCACACCGCCACTGTTGCGGCATATGGCATAGCCCGGCCACCAGCAGTGTCCCTCGATTTCGGGACGCGCGCGCTGCATGCCGAGTTTCGTGTCGAGTTGCCCGGCGCGTACGGTACGGTCCACATCCTGCCCCACATACAGATGCCGGCCGCAGGTATTGCCCGCCCACCAATCTATAAGCGTGCGGTAGGAAGCGGCCTTATGGTCCAGTTCCCAGTATAGCTGCGGCAGCAGATAGTCTACCCATCCGCGCTCGGCCCATAGCAGCACATCGGCATAAAGACCGTCGTAGTTTTCCAGGCCGGAAGTGGCACTTCCGCGCGGGTCGGTAGACGCATTGCGCCATATGCCGAACGGACTAACACCGAACCTCACCCACGGACGCCGGCTCGCATCCACGGCGCGGCGCACGTCGGCTATAAGGCTGTCGACATTGGCACGCCGCCAGTCGGCACGCTTCATGCCTTTTCCGTAGCGGGCATACGATTTGTCGTCGGGGAACTCTTTGCCTCGTACGGGATATGGATAGAAATAGTCGTCGAAATGTATGCCGTCCACATCGTAGCGCTCGAGTATATCCGACACTACGGCCACTATATGGCGGCGGTTTTCGGGTATCGCAGGGTCGAAATATATCTTGCCGTCGTAGCGCACAAAGCGTTCGGGGTGCTCGTGATATATGTGGCCTGCCGGAGGTATCTGACGCGCGCCCGCCGTCACCCTGTAGGGGTTGAGCCACGCATGCAGCTCCATGCCGCGTGCATGGCACTCTCCCACCATAAACGCCAGCGGGTCCCAGTATGGCTTGGGCGCCTTGCCGTCGCGTGTGAGATAACAGCTCCACGGTTCGAGCGAGCTTTCGTAGAAAGCATCAGCCTGCGGACGCACCTGAAATATCACTGCGTTCACACCGGCCGAGTGCAGACTGTCGAGCTGTCGCCTCAGACAGTCCTGATTCTGCGCGGTGGTGCGACGCGCGTAAACATCCTGGTAGACAGTGTGCAGCCACGCTCCGCGAAACTCGCGTTTCGGGGTTGTGCGGGCCTCCGATACTGCCACTGACGCCATAAGCGCCATAAAAATGAATATACGCTTCATCAATTTATTTTTCTATTATAAAACCGCCCTTGGGCTGAAGCACAATCTTTACGTCGGCAGGATTCCTGACGGCAAGCTCCGCGCGCTCGAGAGTGCCGGCGGCATCGGCGTCGCGCAGCACCTGCAGGCGGTCACCTTTGGCCGCCATCGGCAAGTCGAGATGCAGTGTCACGGGATGGTCGATTGCGCTTACACCCGCTATGTACCAACGGCTGCCGCTGCGGCGTGCCACCACGGCGTAACGCCCGGGATAGCCGTCGACGAAGCGCGTTTCGTCCCACTCCGTGGGCACGCGCTTCATAAAGTCTATCGCCTCCTGCGGCGCGTCAGTCAGATTGTTCGGAGCAAGAGCGAAGTTCTGCACGGAATTCTGAAACAGCACAGCCGTGGCCAGCTGAAAGGCATCGGTGGTGCGGCGCTGCACTCCGCCGTCGTTGCCACGGTTGAGCCGACGGTTCAGGAAAGTGCCTCCGTATTCCATAGAGCCGAGCGAATTGCGTATGAACGGATGCAGAGTGGCGTGCACCGCCTCCACATTGTCGGCGAAATATTGCGAGAAAATCATATTTTCCGACGCCAGCACGGCTTCGCTTCCCGCATAGTTCGGATACATGCGCTCCCATCCGCGCGGCATCGTACAGCCGTGGAAAATCACGGCTATGCCATATTCGTTGGCGTCGCACAGGATGTCTTCGTACAGGCGCATCGTTTCCTGCTTGTCGCCACCGAAGAAATCCACTTTTATGCCTTTAATGCCGATATCGTGCATCCATTTCATGGCTTTCTTGCGCTCTATGGACCTCGACATCACATTGACCGGCCCCTGCACTATATCGTTCCACCAGCCGCTGGAGGAATACCACAGCATCACCCCTACCCCGCGTCGGGCGGCATAGCGCACCAGTTCCTCGATGCCTTCGCGTCCTATGTTCGTGTCCCACCAGTTGTCCACGAGCACGTTGTCATAGCCCATCGCGGCTGCGAAGTCCACATAAGCCTTCTGGTCGGCAAGATTTATGCTGCCGTCCTGCCACAGAATCCAGCTCCACACGTTGCGCGCGGGCTCCACTTCCGCCACCGGGGCATAAAGCGGCTCCACCAAGTCCCAGGCCACAGTGGTTTCCACTATGGGAGCGAGTGTTGTGCCCACCGTAATCGTGCGCCACGGAGTTACTGCCGGCAGCGACATGGCAGCCGATACGGATCCGTGGCCGTTGTTTTCTTCCGCCATCGGAAACGCTATGCGGTAGACTCCTGCGGAGTCGGCATCGCTGAGGCGGCTGCCCACGTATCGGCTGTCGACACCGGTTTCGCCCACAAGCACCCATCCGCCGCCGCTTGTGCGAAACAGCGCCGGCAGAGTGAATCCGTGGCCATACTGCGAAGGAGTGCCGACAGGCACGTCGACCGCATACACCTCCTCGTAAGAAGGTTTGGTGCGCTTCCAGCCCGTCATCGCATCGCTTTGCGGCGTGACAAAAGCGGTAGAGCCCGCGGGCAGCGCGAAGCCTGAAGCCTCGCCGTAGACGGTCACAGCCCCGGTTTCTCCGCCATTAACGCGTGGCAGTCGGTAGCGGTAGGCCACATCATGGGCCGACACGCTGAACTCCACGCCAATGGTATCGCCTGCGGCGTTCTCCATCGCGACCCTCATTATGCGGGCTTCGTACGTAGCCTCGGAGTGCTTGATACGCGACTGTGTGTAGTGCCGGCACACCGACGACGTGTCCACCGACACTATGCGCATGGAGTCGGCGAAATCTCCTATATTCGTGTAGAGGCCGAGCGGCGAGGGCTGAAGCATCACATTGCCGCCGTGTGTCACGGCGTAAGTCACCTTTCCGGCCGCGTCGCTCTCTACGGCCACAGCGGTGAGGCCGTCGGGCGATTTCACGGTATGTACGGCCGCCGCTGCCATCGGCGCCGCTATAAGCATAAGTGCGATCTGAAACTGTTTCATACTATAGTATGAACGTTGGCATCACGCCATATATTGCCATCCGCGGACAAAAAAATCCCCGTCAGGAAACGGTTTTGGAACCGAATCCTGCGGGGACTTCATTCTCTGACCACAGGGGTCTTAAAGCATCTCGACGCTGCGGCGCACGAAGTGGCTCAGCTGCTCGCCTTTGAGCAGGCCGGCCTGGAGCAGCGCAAGGTCTATGAGCTGACGCACCACGGGCTGCGTGGCGGCATAGTCGGCTATAATCTTCTCCTGCTCGGCGCGGGTTTCGGATACCGATTTCTCAAGGTCGGCCACGCGCTGTTCGTTGTCGGGCGAGAGTTTGCCGTCGGGGGCATCGTTGCGCAGCGCTCCTATGGCAGCGTTGTCGGTGTCGATGCGGTCGGCGAGCGGCTGTATCTTTTCGTCGAGAGCGGCAGACGCGTCGCTCACGATGCGCTGCACCACAGGATGCTCGGTGTTTACCACAAGGTTGTAGCTGTCGGGCAGTCCGGCATACATGTCCATGCCGGGCTGCATGGCTGCCATGGCCTTCATTCGGCTCATAAACTCGTTTTGCGTGAGCATGGCCGGCATGGATGTGGCCCCGAGTGCCTCGAACTCGACCATGAACATGGCCTTGTTCACATCCGGCATCTGCGAGCGGAACACAGTGGTAAGTTCGTTTATCTGCAGCGGGTTCAGCCCGGTAGCCTTCTTGTCTCCTTTGTCGATCAGGCTGTCGACACTGCCTGTGTCGACACGCACCAGGCGTGTTTTTTCGAGTTTCTGTTCGAGAAGGCCCACAAAATGGGTGTCCAGGCGGCCGTCCATAAGCAGCACATTGTAGCCGCGGGCAGTAGCGGCTTCGATATAGTTGTGCTGCGCCTCCGCATCGGTGGCATAGAGGTATATTATGTTGCCGCTGCGGTCGGTCTGCGCAGCCTCCACGAGAGTCTTGTATTCCTCGAGCGTGAAGTAATGTCCTTCGGTGTCGCGCAGCAGTGTGAACTTCATTGCGGCATCGCAGAATTTCTCGTCTGTGAGCATGCCGTACTCGATGAATATCTTGATGTCGTCCCATTTCTTTTCAAAACCGGCACGGTCGGCAGTGAAAAGTTCGGCAAGACGTCCGCTCACCTTTTTGGTGATATAGCCTGAGATTTTCTTTACCGCGGCGTCGCTCTGCAGATATGAGCGCGACACGTTGAGAGGAATATCGGGAGAGTCAATCACACCCTGCAGCAGCATCATGAATTCAGGCACCACGCCTTCCACGGAGTCGGTAACGAACACCTGGTTGCAGTACAGCTGGATGCGGTTTTTCGTCACCTCGAAATTGTCCTTGAGCTTGGGGAAGAACAGCACACCTGTGAGCGTGAACGGATAGTCAACGTTAAGGTGAATCCAGAACATGGGGTCGTCCTGTCCGGGATACAGCTCGTGGTAGAACGCCAGATAGTCCTCGTCCTTCAGTTCTGAGGGTTTCTTCAGCCACAGCGGCGCGGTAGCGTTCACCACCTTGTCGCGGTCTGTGGGCTGCATCTTACCGTCTTTCCACTCTTCTTCCTTGCCGCTTATCACGGGCACAGGCAGGAAGCGGCAATACTTTTTCAGAAGCGCGTCGACACGGGCCTGTTCGAGAAACTGCTTGTTGTCGTCGTCGATATACAGCACTATGTCGGTGCCGCGCTCGGTGCGCGTGCCGGGCTCCATGCTGTACTCGGGCGAGCCGTCGCACTCCCAGCGCACAGCCTCGGCGCCTTCCTTATAGCTCAGCGAGTTGATCACCACTTTTTTGGCCACCATAAATGCAGAGTAGAAGCCGAGGCCGAAATGGCCTATTATGTGGTTGGCGCTGTCCTTGTATTTGGCAAGAAACTCTTCAGCACCCGAAAACGCTATCTGATTGATATACTTGTCGAGGTCGTCGGCGTCCATGCCTATGCCATGGTCGCTCACTGTCAGTGTGCCGGCTTCCTTGTCTATGGTCACACGCACGTCGAGTTCGCCAAGTTCGCCCTTGAACTCGCCGAAGCCGGAAAGGGTGCGTATCTTTTGAGAAGCGTCCACGGCATTGCTCACGAGCTCGCGGAGGAATATCTCGTGGTCGCTGTAAAGAAATTTTTTGATTACGGGGAAGATGTTTTCAGTCGTTACCCCGATTTTGCCTTTTTGCATATGTCGGAAATTTGTTTTTGTATTTATACTACTAAAACAAAGTGCAAAAAAAATGCCACATTCGAAATGTGACATTTTTTCTTAAATTGTCGTAAAACTACTGACAGAATTACAGCGGATGGTACTCCACAAATGCCTCCATCGCCTCGTATGAGGCCAGGCCGAGAGAGTTGTAGAGTTCGGCCGTGGCACGGTTGCGGTCCTCGGCACGCTGCCAGAACAGGCGGTCGTCGTCGCCCAGGAAGGGCGCGTTTTCCATCTGGCTCTGATGCTTGAGTATGCTGTTGCGTTTGAAGCGCAGTTCCTCGGGGCTGATAGGCACGGCCATCTCAATATGGTCGATTTCCCATTCGGCCCAGGCGCCGCGATACATCCATATGCGGCAGTCTTTCATCCATTTCTGTCCTTTGAGTTCGTCGATGGCAGCGAGCACAGCGTCGGTGCACACGCGGTGTGTGCCGTGCGGGTCGGCAAGGTCGCCGGCCACGAACACCTGATGGGGCTTTACCTCCTGCAGCAGGTTCTTGACTATGTTGACATCGCGCTCCGTAAGGTCGCCTTTCTTGATGGTGCCCGTTTCATAGAACGGAAGACGCAGGAAATGGATGTTTTCGGGCTTCACGCCTATATAGTTGCAGGCGATGGTGGCTTCGGCCTGACGAATCATGGTCTTGATTTCGCGTATTTCGCCGGAATCGACATCGCCTGCCGAGCTTTTCGCTTTGACAAATTCGCGCACGTCCTTCGACAGCTTTTCGTACTGCTCGACATTGAAGCCGAACATGGGCGCTATTTTGTCCATCATCATGAAATAGCGCAGCATATCCTCGTCGCCCACGGCTATATTGCCGGAGGTTTCATAAGCTACGTGCACATCATGCCCCTGGTCGACAAGGCGCTTGAGCGTTCCGCCCATGGATATCACGTCGTCGTCGGGATGCGGCGAGAACACAATGACGCGTTTGGGATAAGGCAGCGCGCGCTCGGGGCGGTATGTGTCGTCGGCACCGGGTTTGCCGCCGGGCCAGCCGGTGATGGTGTGCTGGAGTTCGTTGAATACCTTGATGTTTACATTGTAGGCAGAGCCGAAGAGCGCTACGAGCTCGCCGAGGCCGTTGTCGTTGTAGTCCTTGTTGGTGAGCTTGAGTATCGGTTTTCCTGTCTGCTGGCAGAGCCACACTATGGCACGGCGTATGAGTTTGTCGGTCCACTCGCAGGAGGTCACTTTCCACGGGTGCGAGATGCGCGTGAGGTCGGAGGCTGCGGGCAGGTCAAGAGCTATGCGCGCATGGTTGTGAAGCTGCAGGTAGGATGCGGGCACATTGTCGGTGATGGGGCCCTCCATGGCTTCGGCAACCACTTTGGCACGGTCCTCACCCCACGCCATTGTCATCACACGCGACGAGTTGAGGATATTCTTCATGCCGAGCGTGATGGCCGTGGTGGGTGTCACGCCGTTCTTATACTCGCGGGCTATGTCGTGGCGCGCTTCGGGCGACAGCAGCACCAGGCGTGTCATGCTTGTGGACACCGAACCGGGTTCGTTGAAGCCGAGCGAGCCCATCGGACCGAGCTCACACAGCGTAAGGTCGAGGCCGCCGCAGTCGCTTATCTGCTGCTCGTATTCCACGCAATAGTCAAACATGTCTTCGCGCGTGGCAGCCGGGTTGATGCTGTGGATGTTTTCGGGACGCACGTTCACCTTGTCGAGGAATACCTCGCGCAGGCGCGCCAGTGTCGAGGGGCCGTCGGGCTGCAGCGGGAAGAATTCGCAGAGATTGAACACTATCACACGGTCGAACGACACCTCTCCGCGTTCGTACATCTCAATGAGATTTGCATAAACGCTGTGTGTGGAGCGGCCGGCGCCGAGTGCGATTACACAACGGTTCTTGGCAGCAATATTCTTTTTTATAAGTTCCACGACGTGGCGTGCCAGATAGGCGCTGCCATCGTTCATGGTGTCGAAGATACGGGTGTAGATTTTCTCTTCGCGGCGCAATGCTGCGAGTTCGAGGTCGCCCTGCGGAGCGTAATAACGCTTGGGTATGCGCTCCAGACTGATTTGCGAACTTAAATTGGTTTTCATTGGTGTTGTGGTTTTGAGTCACAAATTTAATCATGAAAAACCACAACCACAACACCAAATTACATTTTTTAATGATTCTAAACATTTTTTCAATATATCCGGGGATACATTGAAAAAAGTGGGTCAAAAACGGGCTTTTACCCGACAAATCAGTCCTTAAGACGGAAAACGCGAATACCGGCCAGCGAAGGATTGCGCCTGAGGAAATCGGCCAGCGACACACTCGTCACCTCTACCTTGCCGTGGCTCGACGACGCATGCAGAAGGCGGGGCATGCCGGACTCATCCTTGACCACTATGCCCATGTGGGTCACATCAAGGTCTTTCATCTTGGTCACCAGGGCCACCACGTCGCCTGTGCGAAGTGCATCCCTGACCTCCCGCGACGCCACGTCGGAGGTTTTGATATATGGGAAACGATGGTTGCGGAAGCCTCCCTCCACGGCTTTCATCCGGGCATAGTGGGCCGAATCACTCAGCGCCGGATAGGAGTCGCGGTGTGTGGTCATGAAATCTATGCTCCTGACTATATAGCCGCAGCGCGGGAGCCGGCCTGTCACATCCTCGATATTGCCTCTGTGCGCATTGTCTATGGCCCAGTCGCATATATAATGCAGACGCGACGGGTAGCCGTCGACTTTTCCGCCCCGATAGCGGAAACGCTCGAGATTGTAGACAAAATCGCGCCACGACGAGCGTCGCTCGCCTGCCGTGTAGCTCAATGCCATGGCGGTTTCCACAAACGTGGTGCAGTCGAGGGAGTCGAGCCTTACTGTCACTCGCTCTGTATCAGCCTCAAGCGTATGCGCGCCATAGGGTGTGCCTTCCATCATGCGCGCGAAAAAAGCCGTGCGCTCCTGCGGAGTGGAAAAGCGCTGTGCGAGCCCTTTGGCCAGCATTTCGTTGAGGCGTGTGGTGTCGCGGGCTTCGTCGCCGAAGCGAGGCGCCACCGTGCGGGCGGCAGTAGCTGCCCACACGGTGGCGAGAATAAGAATCAACAGTGGTCTGCGCATCAGAGTTGGGTTGCGGAATCGAGATTGGCGCTTTCAATGTCTTTGAAATAGCGGTAGGTGCCCACGCGGAGCTCTTCGCACGCAGCGTCGTCGGCCACGATAATGGCCTTGGGGTGCATCTGAAGAGCGGAGATGGTCCACATCTGCGAGATAGCGCCTTCCACGCCGTGGCGCAGAGCGCGGGCCTTGTTGTGGCCGTTGACCAGCAGCAGCACGCTGCGGGCGTCGCACACAGTGCCCACTCCCACCGTAAGGGCGGTTTTCGGCACCAGGTTCACATCGTTGTTGAAGAATCTGGAATTGGCTATAATAGTATCGCGCGTGAGGGTCTTCTGACGGGTGCGTGAAGTCAGCGACGAGCCCGGCTCATTGAAGGCTATATGGCCGTCGGGGCCTACTCCGCCCATGAACAGCTCAATGCCGCCATAGCTCTTGATTTTGTCCTCGAAGCGGGCACATTCCGCCTTCAGGTCGGGGGCGTTGCCGTCGAGTATGTTGACATTCTCTGCCGGTATGTCTATGTGGCTGAAGAAATTGTTCCACATGAAGCTGTGGTAGCTCTCGGGATGCTCGCGCGGTATGCCGCAGTATTCATCCATATTGAACGTGACAACATGCTTGAACGACACCTTGCCTTCCTTGTTGAGGCGCACAAGGTTGCGGTACAGACCAAGCGGCGACGAGCCGGTCGGGCATCCGAGCACAAACGGGCGCTCGGCCGTGGGATTGAACTCGTTGATGCGTGCGGCCACATAGTTGGCGGCCCAAAGCGACAGCTGCTCGTAATCTGGTTGAATAATCAGGCGCATAAGGTATGTATTTGATTTGTTAGGTGTATTGTCTGCTTGCTACAGCACCACAAAAGTAGTCCAAAAAACCGATACTCACAAATAATAAATTTGTCATTATGGACTATCATTTGTTCTGCCTTGCGTATATCGGCAGCAGGTTTTCTAAATTTTTGTTTATAAAATAAAAATATTGTAAATTTATGATTCTAATTCAAAAAACTTTCTTACCTTTGCATCGTGAATAAAGCATAGCATAAACGCAAAACAATAAGTGAATCATAGGTTAGAGATGCAATCGCTCGGGAGGGTGGTTGCATTTTTTATGTATATGGTTCAAATCCAGCCATAATAGCTCCGCCCCGACAACAGTGCGGCCCGGCATCACCTGATATGATGCCGGACCGCGACCACGGATGAAAGTATGATAATCTCTTAAAATATTGCCTGTAGTGTACGTCAGTTGGCCAGCAGATGGCTTTCGATGCTAAAGCTGGTGGTGCCGGGAGTATTGCCCTCGGGGATGTCGGCTTCGTCGGCCACCACCTCTACGTTATAGAACAGATTGGCCACGGCGGGGCTCTTGTCTACTGCATAGACGGGACATTCTATAGCCAGCTCGTGATGGCCCAGAGGAGTCTGCTCGGTGGTAGAGATTGTGAAGCCATAGGGGGCCACTGCCGATGTGCCGAGCCGGAAGGCATCCCAGTAGTAAGTGGCGGCTGTTATAATCGCAGTCTTGTTTTTCTCGTTGTTCACCACAGTGATGCCGTCTATCACGAGGCTTTCGCCACGCACCACATAAAGCACTCCGTCCACGCTCACGCCATCGGTCACATCAAGTTTGAAATCCACATCGGGGAGGTCGTCGTCATCTGAGCACGAGTTGAACACAAACAGGGGCAGAGCGGCAAGTAAATAGAAGAATAGCTTTTTCATAATCGTAGAGGCGGTGTGTTTTAAAGTTTTTATACTATCAAAACATAATTATGGCAAAATAGTTTGCCAACATGCAGAAAAAAGCATAAAATACATGAATAATGCGTGCTACGGGCAGCCTCATCATTGCCATATCATGGATTTTAAGTATTTTTGCAAGTTAATACATGCTTTATGGATTTCAGACTTCACTCGAAATACAAGCCCACCGGCGACCAGCCGCAGGCCATTGAGCAGCTTGTGCGCGGAATAAACGCCGGAACCGACGCGCAGACGCTGCTCGGCGTGACGGGTTCGGGCAAGACGTTCACTATGGCCAATGTGATTGAGCGCGTGCAGAAACCTACGCTCATACTAAGCCACAACAAGACTCTTGCCGCGCAGCTCTACGCCGAGTTCAAGCAGTTTTTCCCGGAAAACTCCGTGCAGTATTTCGTAAGCTACTACGACTATTATCAGCCCGAAGCATATATCCCTTCGGCCGACAAATATATAGAAAAAGACCTCGCCATAAACGAAGAGCTGGACCGCCTGCGCCTCGCCACCACATCGGCGCTGCTCAGCGGCCGCCGCGACGTAGTGGTGGTGTCGAGCGTGTCGTGCCTCTACGGCATAGGCAATCCCGACGATTTCAACGACACACTTATAGATGTGCGCGTGGGCATGAAAATAGCGCGCAATGCGTTTCTGCGCAAACTCGTCGCGGCGCTGTACTCCCGCAACGAGGTGGAATTCAAGCGCGGCACGTTCCGCGTAAAAGGCGACACTGTGGACATTTGCCTTGCGTATGAAGAAATAGCCGTGCGCATAGTGTTCTGGGGCGACGAGGTGGAGAGCATCTCGACGTTCCACCCCATAGACAATGTGTCGCTGGGCAGCCACAATCAGTTTAAAATCTATCCGGCCAACATATTCGTCACCTCGCCGGCGCGCCAGGCATCCGCCATAGCACAGATTCAGCTTGACCTGGGAGAACGCGTGGAGTTTTTCAGGCGCGAGTGCGCGGAGCTGGAAGCGCAGCGCCTTTACGAACGCACCACCTACGACATAGAAATGATCAAGGAACTCGGCTACTGTCAGGGCATCGAGAACTATTCCCGCTATTTCGACGGCAGGCAGCCGGGCGACCGCCCCTTCTGCATCCTCGACTATTTTCCGAAAGATTTCCTGACCATAATAGACGAAAGCCACGTGACGGTGCCGCAGATCAGAGCCATGTACGGCGGCGACCGCTCGCGCAAGGAAAATCTGGTGCAATACGGCTTCCGGCTGCCCGCCGCGCTGGACAACAGGCCGCTGAAGTTTGAAGAATTCGAGGCTCTTACGCCGCAAGTGATGTATGTGAGCGCCACTCCGGCCGACTACGAACTGCAGCGCTGCGAGGGTGTGGTGGTGGAACAGGTAATACGCCCCACAGGACTTCTCGACCCTATAATACGCGTACGCCCGACCGCCGGGCAGGTCGACAACCTGCTCGAGGAAATACAGCTGCGCATAGAGCGCGGCGAACGTACCCTCGTGACCACCCTCACCAAGCGCATGGCCGAAGAGCTCAACGACTATTTCCTGAAACTCGGAGTAAAGACGGCATACATACACAGCGATGTGGACACAATAGACCGCATAAAGATACTCGACGACCTGCGCTCGGGCGTGTACGACGTGCTCATCGGCGTCAACCTGCTCCGCGAGGGGCTCGACCTGCCCGAGGTGAGCCTGGTGGCCATACTCGACGCCGACAAGGAAGGATTCCTGCGCAGCGACCGTTCGCTGACGCAGACCGTGGGCCGAGCGGCGCGAAATCTCAACGGAGAGGTGATAATGTATGCCGACCGCATCACACAGTCGATGCAGCGCACCATCGACGCCACCGAAAGCCGCCGCATGCGCCAGCTTGCCTACAACGAGGCCCACGGCATCACACCGCAGGCCATAGTCAAGGCGCGACAGGTCATTGTAGGCATGGACTCACGCCTCGACGAGGAAACCGCAACGGCACGCACGGCGCGCGTGCAGGCCAAAGGCTCTGCCAAGGAGCGCTCGCGCCGACGCGAGGCCGCCATGGCATCGGTGCCATACGCCGAGGAGTACAGCACCGGCAGCGGCAATGTGGCGGCCGACCCCGTAGTGGCCTACATGGGTCGCGAAGAGCTCGAGAAGCACATAGCCCACACACGTGCCGAAATGCTGCGCGCGGCTAAAGACATGGATTTCATAGAAGCGGCAAGACTGCGCGACGCGGTCATAAAAATGGAGCAACGCCTCGAAACAATGTGATAGATTATGGAACAGAAACTAAAACGACCACAGACTCCGGCGGAGTATGCCGCACTGCGCCCCACCGACTGGCTGCCTACATCCGTCAAGGAGATGCAGGCCATGGGTTGGGACAGCGTGGACGTCGTGTTGTTTTCCGGCGATGCGTACGTAGACCACCCCGCGTTCGGCGCGGCCGTGATCGGGCGCACGCTTCAGGCTGCCGGCTACCGTGTGGCCATTGTCCCCCAGCCCAACTGGCGCGACGACCTTCGCGATTTCCGCAAGTTCGGCAGGCCACGCCTTTTCTTCGGCATATCGCCGGGAGCCATGGACTCGATGGTCAACCACTACACCGCCGCAAGGCGCAGACGCAGCGACGACGCCTACACCCCCGACGGACGCGCGGGCATGCGCCCTGACTATCCTACCGTGGTCTATTCCGAAATACTGCGCCACCTCTTTCCCGATGTGCCCGTCATAGCCGGTGGCATCGAGGCCTCGCTGCGGCGCCTTAGCCATTACGACTACTGGCAGGACAGGCTGCGGCCGGGCATACTGGCCGACTGCCATGCCGACATGCTGATATACGGCATGGGCGAGCGCACCACGCTCGAGATAGCCCGACGCCTCGACGCCGGCGAGTCGGTGAAAGACATCACAGACCTGCGTCAGACCGCACTGCTGCGGCCGCTTGCCGAAATGCCGGCAGCGTCCGACGACGCCAACATAGTGCTGGCGCCGTTTGAAACCTGCCAGCGCGACCCTAAGAGTCAAGCTGCAAATTTCCGACACATCGAGCAGCAGAGCAACTGCATGGACGGCGGCCTCACCATATGGCAGGCCACGGGAAACATGGCCATAAAGGTGAACCCCATGTGGCCGGCCATGAAACAAGGCGAGATAGACGCGGCGTTCGACCTGCCTTATACCCGCCTGCCGCACCCGCGCTACCGCGGCAAACGCATCCCTGCCTACGAAATGATACGCCACAGTGTCAACATGCACCGCGGATGCTTCGGCGGATGCGCGTTCTGCACCATATCCGCGCATCAGGGCAAGTTCATAGCCTCACGCAGCAAGGAGTCAATCATGCGCGAGGTGCGTCAGGTGGCCGCCATGCCTGATTTCAAGGGGTATATCAGCGACCTCGGAGGCCCCTCGGCCAACATGTATGCCATGGGCGGACGCGACAAGAATATCTGTGCCAAATGCCGGCGTCCCTCGTGCCTGCACCCCAAGGTGTGTCCCAACCTCAACACCGACCACCGGCCGCTGCTCGACATCTACCACAGCGCCGACGCCACACCGGGCGTGCGCAAGAGCTTTGTGGGCAGCGGCGTGCGCTACGACCTGGCGATGCACCGCACCGGCGACAGCACCATCGACGCCACCAACCTGCGCTACTGCCGCGAACTGATAGCCGACCACGTGAGCGGCCGCCTGAAAGTGGCGCCTGAACACACTTGCGACGACGTGCTGAACGTGATGCGCAAACCTTCGTTCGCTCTGTTTCATGATTTCAAGCGCCTGTTTGACAAAGTCAACGCGTCGCACGGACTCAGGCAGCAGCTCATACCATACTTCATCTCGAGCCACCCCGGATGCCGCGAGATAGATATGGCCATGCTCGCCGCCGAAACAAAGGAACTGAATTTCCATCTTGAGCAGGTGCAGGATTTCACGCCCACGCCCATGACCGTCGCCACCGAAATATATTATACCGGCTATCATCCGTACACACTCGAACGTGTGTACACGGCGCGCACCCCCGAACAGAAAACGGCCCAAAGGCGCTTCTTCTTCTGGTACGACCGCGCCTACAGAGCCGAAATCACCCGCAGCCTGCACCGGCTGCACCGTCCCGACCTCATACGGCGGCTGTTCGGTCCGGCCACTCGCGGCAAATGATTATCAGGCATCAGGACCAGCCATGAACTTTTTTTTTAAAAAAAATCAACGGAGAGTGTTGCAATCGGCTACACTCTCCGTATTTATAGTACAGACATGGAAGAAGACAGACTCACATCGACATTCCGACGTATCTCGGAGCGCCTGCGGCTTTCGGCAAGAAAGCTGACCGGCACGTCCGACGATGCCGACGACGCCCTGCAGGAAGCCTTCTTCCGCCTGTGGAAGCACCGGCAGACCATACTCAACCACGAACAGGCTGAGCGCATGCTCTACACATCGGTGCGCAACGCCGGAATCGACATCATGCGCAGGCGCTCGCGTTTCGTCGACGCCGGGGTGCCTGAAACTGCCGACGACGACGAACACGGCGACCGCGACGACTTGTTTCGCGAGGTCACCGCACTAATCGACAAATCGCTCTCCGACCGCGACCGACAGATACTCTACGAGCGCGACCGCTTCGGATGGGAGATAGCCGACATTGCAGCCGCCCACGGCACAAGCGAGGCCAATGTGCGCATGATATTGAGCCGCGCGCGCAAACACATACGAGAATTATACCGACAACGCCAAAACAACGAGATATGAACCAACAGGAACTGGACCGACTGATAGAACTCTACTTCGACGGTCTGACCACCGAAGCCGAAGAGCACACACTGCGCCACGCCCTGGCCGACCCCGCCCACACCGGCGCAGCAGCCGACGAGGCACGCGCCGTGATGGGAGTATTCGCGGCGGCAAGGTGCAGACGCGACTCCGCAGTGCGGGAAACGTCGCGACCCAAGCTGTGGCGTGCAGCGGCGGCTGTAGTCGCGGCGGCAATCATCGGCGCTGTATTTATGGCGGTTCCGCGGCATACGGAGCGGGAGGCCTCATACATAGCATATCACGACGGCAACACCATCACCGACCCGGAAACCGTCATGGCCATGGCTTTTGCCGACCTCGGCGCCGTGGCACAGGCAGCCGACGCCATCGACCACTCTATAGAAGCCAACATAGCCGCTTTCGGCGCCGCACTCAACTCTGAAAACACACTGACACAATGAAACACGCTACACATCTGATATTCCTGCTCGCCATGGCACTGGCCGCGCTGCCACTGCGCGCCGCCACTCCGGCCGCCATCAACAGCCTGTTTGACGGACGCTTCAACGATACCCCGGGCGCACGAGTCACCATGATGGAAAACGGCCGACTCGGCAAACAGTCTGTGCGGGTGTTCAAGAGCCTGAGTATTGAAAATCCCGACAACGACTGCGCCTCCGAAATAGAAACAGCCGTGAAACGCGACGGTGCCGCGGCCACATCAAGAGAAGTTCAGTTCCGCGACGGCAAGCTGTACTACGGATTCTACACCTTCCCCGACAAAAACAAGACGCACCGCTATCTGCTATATCTCAACCAGATACCGGCCGGAGGGACACAACTGATATTGATATACATCGAAAGCTCATTGAGCGCCAAGCAAATAAGAGAATTACTGAAATGAAAACAATCGCTACTACACTCACACTGCTTGCATGCGCAGCCTGTGCGGCTGCACAAGAGGCGCCGGACACGATAGCCTCCATAGCCGACGCTCGCGAACTCACCGTGACGCGCACCCCCAACGGTCTTAAAATCGTGGTCGACGGCCGGGCCGAAAACCCCGACTTCTACTACGAATACATGTCGGAATACGCCACCGACAGCACTACGTCCGCCGGCCCGGCGCTGCACATTCCCATCCTGGGCAATTACATAAAAAGCGGCAACAGCTCATCGACGGGTCGCTTTCCGCGTGCCGGAGTGCGCCTGAAGCCGGCCTTGTATGCAGGCACGTCAATACCCGTTGGGAACACGCCTATGCTTGCGTCGTTCGAGATTGGACTGAGCCGCGTGGCCGACTGGCAGCTGCGTTTCTGCAACAGTATGAGCCTGAGCATAGGCGCCGGCCTCGGCTATGTGCAATATGCCGTAGGCGACGGCATGCGCCTTGACGCCGCCCACCAGCGCCTGCTGCTTGTGCCGCGCGAAGAAGGCACCGCCAAGCACAGCTCGCGCCTTAAGGTGTTCCGCCTGCATTTCCCGGCCATGCTCACCGTGCACCTGGGTCGCAAGGCATCCGTATCTGCCGGAGCACTTATAAATCTGAACAGCTATGTGCCGGCCTCTACCTCATACACCATAGGCAACACCAGGACACAACAGACCTTCAAGGACCTGCACCAGCGCATACTCACAGCCGACATCACAGCCGAAGCCTACACACCGTGCGGACTTGGCATCTATGTGCGCTATAGTCAGCAGGGACTGTTCCGCACGGGCTGGGGTCCCGATTTCAAAACCGTTTCCGTAGGTCTAACCTTAAAAATCGACTGAACATGTTTCGCAAACACATTATAGCACTGCTCATATCCTCTGCGCTGCCGGCCGTTGCTGCTGCCACCGAACAACCCGATACCCTGCTGCATGCACATGCCGCCGACGTCACAATCACCGAAACCGTAGCGGGGCTGCGTGTCGACGCCCGAACCGATTCGTTCGCCGTGAGCGTCACCGAACCCTACCCCGCCGATGCCGTAATCAAAAGCAGCCAAAGCAGCATGCGCACACTCGGCGCCAGACTCGGACACAGCCGGCAGGTGGAGTGGGAACTAATAAGCGGAGGACTCATGTTTGGATTCACAAACGCTCTGGGAGCGCCGCGCGACGTTGATTTCGAAATGGGAAAATCATTTGAAATCAGCTGGCTCAACACCTTGTCGCTCTCATGCAAAATCAAGTCTATCCGCAGCCGTGTAAGCGCCGGTATCGGCATCACATGGCGCAACTACCGTACCACCACCGGCATGCGCCTTATCGCGGGCGAAGGCTCGGTGGCCGGTTTTGAGCCTTTCGACGGCGAGTTCACACCTAAATACTCACGCCTGAAGGTGTTCAGCCTGTCGTTTCCCATCCTGTTTACCCATCATTTCCACATCCCCGGTTTTAAAGGAGCTGCCATACAGGCAGGCCCGGTACTGAACCTCAACACGCACTCGAGTCTGCAAAGCCGCTGGCTCGACGCCGACGGCCGCAAGCAGACACAGACAGTCAACTCCATTGGCCAGCGCCGTTTCACTGTCGACCTTTACGCTTCCGTAGCCCTTTTCGAGGGACTGGGCCTATACGTGCGCTGGTCGCCTCAGAGCGTGTTGCGCAATTGCCCCGCCCTTGAGGGTTTCACCACGCTTTCCACAGGCTTTATATTGGGGCTGTAGCCGCACGCCCCCTCCTGCATCAGCGCCTCCCCGCCGCGCCGGCACAATCCGGCACCGGGGAGGCGCTTCGCTATGCTGCGCCGTCGGTCCCCTCTGCCGGCCTATGCCGACAGATAACACTCAACACTTGAATTGCAGACACACTCATTATTTATAGTACACTATAAGACCGTGCTAAACTTTTTTATGTAAGCTATTGCCATGGGCAGTAAAATGTTGTATATTTGCGGTTGACAGAGAGATATCCAATCACAACATTTTTTTAATCAGAAGCGTTATGTTCATCTCGAAGCCGTGAACGTAGGGATTCAAGACATTTAAGAGAGTGCGCATAGAGGTTCTCACGCTTACTACGTGGGGTGCAATCGCCATTTATCTTAAAAGGGTATTATCCTGGGCCTCCGACTTCGAACGCGGCATTGCAGTTCCACGCTTCGTGTATCATATAACTACTCTTTTGGAACTTGAAGAGCCTATTATGCTTATGAAGCAACTGTCTGTGATGTTGTTAATCCTGATTTCAGTCGGGTTTACCAACTGTGCGAATCCCACTCCTCCCGAAAAAGAGCTGCTAAAAGAAGGGCCAACGGTGAGTTTTCCGTTCAAACTATATCCAACGGACAATATGTGGACTTTTATCAAACTGGATACGCGAAATGGCAAAATGTGGCAAGTGCAATATAGTATAGAAGGAGATGACTACCGCTTTGAAATACCACTAAATACAACTGCGCTGGCGGACGAATCAATCAGCGGCCGATTTGAACTCTACCCTACGCGAAACATGTTCAATTTCATACTGCTTGATAGAGCAGAAGGCACAAGTTGGCAAGTACAATGGTCAACAACGCCTGAAAATCAAGCAATCATACCAATCAAATAATCTTCACACTAACCACCGTTATACAATCAAATGAGCAAACTTGTTTCCATTGTTGTAATGATGCTTTGTTATATGGCATCTACTGCACAAACAGCAAATGAGCATATGACGTTCAAAGGAGTTCCGATTGATGGCACTCTAAGTGAATACGTGTCTAAAATGAAATCCGCCGGACTATCGTATATCGGCACACAAGACGGCACAGCTTTACTGCAAGGAGGTTTTGCAGGGTTTAAAGGGTGTGTAATCAGCGTTTCTACACTCAAAAAATCAGATATTGTCAACACCATCGACGTTCTGTTTCCAAAGCAAAGTGAATGGTCTTCTTTGGAAGAAGACTATCAGAACTTAAAAATGATGTTGACTGAGAAGTATGGCGAGCCCTCCGAATGTGTCGAAGAATTCCAAGGCTACAACCCGCCGAGAGATAACAGAGATAAACTGATTCGGTTACAATCGGATAAATGCACTTACTCAACCTTATTTGAAACCCCAAAAGGAAGTATTAAGCTATCATTAGAATACCACATTTTATATTCCAGCTTTGCTAAGCTCCAGTATTGGGACAGGATAAATACAGCTGCCGCAAAAGCAAACGCCTTAGACGACTTATAATCCTCCCCTATTATACTTTTAACAAAAGCCATATTCTTGCCGCACACAACGGGCACAAGAATATGGCTTTATTGCGAAACGCGTCCGGCACATGCAGAGGTGCGCTTTTACAGCCTGCAGTTGCATAGATTAAGAGCAAGCACGCCACAACATGGCAAGAGCGGCCGCCTCCGTGATGGAAGCGGCCGCTCAGTATTATGCGGCTGACAGCGTCAGCTGTTATTTCTTGGCGGCACGACGCGAGTCGGAGATGTAAGCCACGGGAGCAGCCACGTAGATTGTGGCAAGCGTGCCTACGATTACACCAAGGAGCATCGCGAACGTGAAGCTGCGGATAGCGTCGCCACCGAGAATGAAGATGCAGAGCAGCACGAGCAGCGTGGAGCCGGAGGTCATTATGGTACGACCGAGAGTGCTGTTGATCGAAGAGTTGATGGTGGTGAAGAAATCCTGCTTGGGATACAGACCCACGTTTTCACGCACACGGTCGAACACCACTACAGTATCGTTTATCTGATAACCGATAACGGTGAGGATAGCTGCGATGAACGTCTGGTCGATTTCCATAGCGAAAGGCAGAACACCATAGAGCAGCGAGTACAGGCCTATGATGCTGAAGGCTGTGAAGGCCACGGCTGCAAGTGCGCCGAGCGAGAACGCCACGTTGTGGAAGCGGAGCAGGATGTAGAGGAACATTGCGATGAGCGAGATGATTACAGCAATGTAGGCGTCGGTACGCATGTCGTTGGCCACAGTCGGACCCACTTTCTGCGAGCTGACGATACCCTGGCTGGCATCGGTGGTGGAGAACTCAACATCGCTCATGCCTTCGCGGAGGTAGGGCTTGAGCACGTTGAAGAGTTTGCCGGTGATTTCCTTTTCTGTGCCTTCGTTTTCGTCGTTGATCTTGTAGTTGGTCGATACGCGCACCTGGTTGGAGCTTTCGATGGTGATAACGCTTACGGAAGCACCTTCGAATTCTGCTGCCAGAGCATCCTGGAGTTCCACGGTGTTGACGGGCTGCTCGAATTTGACCACATAGTTGCGGCCACCCGAGAAGTCGATGCCCTGGTTGAGGCCGCGCACGAAGAGCGAAGCCACGACAACGAGCACCAGGATGCCTGCAACTGTGAAGCTGAGCTTGCGCTGGCCGAGGAAATTGATGTGCGAGTTAACGAACATCTTGCGGGAGATGCCGGTGGTGAAGGTCATGTTCTGGAAAGCGCCGAGCTTGCTGAACCATGTGAAGAACACGCGGCTGAGGAATACGGCCGTGAAGAACGAGCAGACCAGACCGATAATGAGCGTGGTGGCAAAACCCTTGATGGGACCTGTGCCGAAGAGCAGCAGAATCACACCGGTGATGATCGAGGTAAGGTTGGAGTCAAAGATTGCGGAGAACGCGTTGCTGTAGCCGTCGGCTATGGCAGTGCGCAGATTCTTGCCGGCGCGGAGTTCTTCTTTCGTACGCTCGAAGATGAGCACGTTGGCGTCGACTGCCATACCGAGCGAGAGCACGATACCGGCGATACCGCTCATGGTGAGCACGGCCTGGAACGAAGCCAGGATGCCGAGAGTAAAGAACAGGTTGCAGAGCAGGCAGATATTGGCCACCAGACCGGGTATCACGCCATAGAACACCATCATGAAAATCATGAGGAGCACGAGAGCCACGAGGAAGGAGGTGAAGCCTTTTTCAATGGCCTGCTTGCCGAGCGACGGGCCGATAACCATATCGCTGATGATATGCACCTTCGCGTCCATCTTACCGCTCTTGAGCACATTGGCGAGGTCCTTAGCTTCTTCAAGCGAGAAATTGCCTGTGATGCTCGACGAGCCGCCTTCGATGGCGGTGTTGACGTTGGGAGCGGAGTACACTTTGTCGTCAAGAGCGATTGCCACCTGACGGTTGATATTGGCTGCAGTGATACGGGCCCATGCGCGTGCGCCTTCGGGGTTCATGCGCATCGACACCTCATTGCCGCGAAGCGGATCGTAATCGCTGCTGGCGTCGCTCACAGCCTTGCCGTCGAGGGCGGGCTTGCCGCCGGGAGCGCGGAGGGCGTAGAGAGCATAGCCGAGGCTCACTTCCTTGCCGTTGGCGTCGGTGCGCACATCGGGCTTGATGCTCCAGCGCAGTTTGAGGTCGCTGGGCAGGAGGGTCTTGGCGATGGGGCTGGCCAGGAGTTCGTCGATAGCTGCCATGGCGCGTGCGTCGGGGGCGAAGCCCACGGTGGCACCGTAGCCGGGGTTCTGCAGAAGCGCCATCAGAGGAGCGGCGTTGTACAGAGTGTCGGCGTTGAGGCGTGCGGCGGTGTTGCCGAGTGCGCCTGCAATCTGGTCGACGGTGTATGTTTCATAGAACTCAAGGTTGGCGGAACGCTGGAGCAGGTCGCGCACGCGTTCGTGGTCTTTCACACCGGGGAGTTCGAGCAGAATCTGTCCGTCCTTGCCCTGAAGCACCTGGATGTTGGGCGAAACCACACCGAACTGGTCGATACGGTTGCGGAGCACGTTGGTGGCCGAATTGTCCACGCGGTCTTTGACTTCGGCTTTGAGCTTGTCGCGCACGGCATCGTCGCCTGCGCCGGAGTTGACAAGACCCTGGAACACAACCGAGAAATCAGCCTGCGGACGTTTTGCGCGATAGTCGCTCACGAATGCGCCTACGAAATCGTCTGTTTCGTGGGCGTTTACGGCAGCCTGTGCGGCAGCGATGGACGACTCGAACACGGAATCAGTGTCGCCGCTCTTCATGCTGCGGAGCATGTCGGGCATGTCGACCTGCAGGATGACGTTCATACCGCCTTTGAGGTCGAGGCCGAGGCCAACGCCCCATTTGCGTACGTCGTTGAGGGTGTATCCGAGGTAAACTTTCTGCTCGCCGAGCGAGTCCATGTAGTGTTTGTAAGCCTGGTTGTAGGCAGCGTCGTCGTTGTCACCGCTCTCAACGAGGGCATACTGCTCTGCTTTCGTTTCATGCTTGCTGGAAATCAGCGAGAATGAAAGATAGAACAAGCACACCACCGCCAAGAAAACAGCAATGACACCGGCAACGACCGTGCCCAATTTTCCTTTGCTTTGCATGTGATTGATTAAGTTAAAATATGATTAGAAATTTATATTTCAATATTTCGGCTCGCAAATATAGCGTTTTTTCCTGACATTTTCGGCCTGTCGGGACGATTTTCTATATTTTTCGGGGGAAGCGCACGAAAAGCAAGCCCGGACACCGGGCCACCCTTTCAAGTGGCCGGATGTCCGGGTGCGTGTATGGGCCAAAGGCCCTGCGGGTTCATTTACTTGATAAGGCCGCGGTTGCGGAGCAGAGGCTCTACGCCGGGCTCGTGGCCGCGGAAACGCACGTAAAGCTCCATGGGAGCGGCGCTGCCGCCCATTTCGAGCACATTGCTCTTGAACGAACGCGCTGTTTCGGGATCGAAGATTCCTTTTTCCTTGAAAAGTTCGAAGCCATCGGTGTCGAGCACCTCGGCCCACAGGTAAGTATAGTAGCCGGAGGCATAGCCGTCGCTGCCGAATACGTGCTTGAAATAGGGCGAGCGATAGCGGAATGTGAGTTCGGCGGGCATGCCGAGGTCATCGGCCACTTTTTTCTCAAAAGCGAGCACGTCTACGTCGCCCTCGGGATTAAGCTTGCCGTACTGGAGGTCGAGCAGCGCGGCACCTGCGAGTTCGGCGGTGGCGAAGCCCTGGTTGTGGGTGGCGGCAGCCTGCAGTTTTTCTATGAGCTCGTCGGGAATCACCTCGCCGGTCTTATAGTGGTGGGCATAGCTGCGGAGCAGTTCGGGCTCCATGGCCCAATGCTCGTGAATCTGCGAAGGAAGCTCCACAAAATCGCGGTCGACGTTTGTTCCGGCCTGCATTTTGTAGCGTGCGCGCGAAAGCATGCCGTGGAGGCCGTGGCCGAACTCATGGAACATGGTTTCCACCTCGTCGAGCGTAAGAAGCGAGGGCAGTTCGGCTGTGGGACGGGTGAAATTGCCGACGTTGAATATCACGGGACGCGAAGAGGTGCCGTCGGGCTCGGTCCACGAACCCTTGAACTCGCTCATCCATGCGCCCTGACGCTTGCTGGGGCGTGCGAAATAGTCGGTCATGAACACAGCGATGTGCTCGCCTGTGGCGGCGTCGGTCACGTCGTAGACCTTTACCTCATCGTAGTATTTGGGAGCGTCGGGCATCTCGGTGAATTTGATGCCATAAAGGCGCTCGGCCATGCCGAATATGCCCTGACGCACGCTGTCGACGGCGAAATAAGCCCTTACGGCTGATTCGTCGAGGTCGTACTTTTTCTGACGCACTTTCTCGGCGTAATAGTAGTAGTCCCACGGTTTGATTTTCACACCCTTGCCTTCGCTGTCGGCTATGGCCTGCATCTCCGCCACTTCTTCCTTGACTTTGGCTACTGCCGGGGTCCAGATTTGCTTCAGAAGCGATTCGGCGGCTTCAACGCTGCCTGCCATCACATTGTCGGTCATGTACGAGCCGTAGTCCTTGAAGCCCAGGAGCTGCGCTTTTTTGGAGCGTGCCTGGAGTATCTTGTTGATTACGGGAAGGTTGTTGAACTCGCCTTCGGTGGCCTGCGTGGTGTAGCCCTCGTAGATGCGGCGGCGGAGGTCGCGGTTTTCAGCAAACTGCAGCACCGGCAGACGGCTCGGAGCATGCAGCGTGAACACCCATTTGCCCTTTTCGCCGCGCGCTTCGGCTTCTTCGGCAGCCACAGCCACTGTGCTGGCAGGCAGACCTGCGATTTCGGCCTCATCTTCCACCACTACAGCAAAAGAGTTGGTTGCGTTGAGCAGATTTTTGTTGAATTGCAGATAGAGGTCGGCCAGTTCGCCGTTGATGGCCTTGAGCTCTTCCTTGCGCTCGGCATCCAGCAGGGCGCCATTGCGGGTGAAGTCCTTGTACATCTTCTCCACAGCCAGACGCTGGTCCGACGCCAGATCAAGACTGTCGCGGCGGTCGTACAGATATTTGACACGCTCAAACAGTTTGTCGTTCATCATCATCTCGTCGGCATGGGCCTGATAAGCGGGATAGAATTTCTCGGCTATCTCCATCATTTCGGGCGAGGAATTGCTCTCCTCAAGGGCCGCGAAGACGAGTACCACGCGGTCGAGTATCTCGCCGGTGCGGTCGAGTGCCAGTATGGTGTTGTCGAACGTGGGCACCGAGTCGTTGTCGGTGATGGCTTTTATCTGCTCGTTCTGCTGCTCGATACCGGCCTGCAGAGCAGGCATATAGTCGTCGTAGCTGATCTGGTCAAACGGCGGAATCTCGTACGGTGTGGTGTAATCCGCCAGAAACGGGTTCTGATGCATTTCTTGCTTTTTACAGCCCGGAGCCACGACCAGGGCCGCAGCCAGCAAGGCGGTTGTAAGACTGTGTTTCATTAGCTCTTGGTTTATATTATTAATGTGATTTATCTATTGTCGGCAGCATCGCTGTCCCACACAAAAGTAGTGAGCAGCGGGTAATGGTCGGAATAGCGCTTTCCGCCACGCTCCACATCCACCGGGCGCAGGTCGCCGCGCCACAGCACATGGTCTATGCGGAAATAAAATCGATTGTCGTTGTACGTCCACACCGGTCCGAATCCCACCTCAGGCCAGACTTCGCGCATACCGATATCGGCGAGCGTCCGCAAAGTATAGCAGCCCGGCACATCGTTGAAATCGCCGCACACTATCACGTTGCGGCCGCCATAATGCTCCACATAGCGGCACAGCATATGCGCCTGCTCGGCACGGAACCGCGCTGCCTGCTCCAGTTTGCCGAGCACGCTGTGGCGCAGCACGCCGGCTTCATCGGTATGCAGCCGCGTGATATCGCGGTAGGCCTCCTTGTCGTCGCTCGAAAGATTGTAGCTCTGCATGTGCACGCTGAACACGGCAAGTCTGCGACCTTCCACCTCAAGCACATAGCCTGCGGCATCGAAGTAGCTGCCGGGCTCGCCGCGCGTATCCATACGTATGGGCGTGAGGGGATATTTCGAAAGTATGGCCCCGGCATATCCGCCCAGCACCACATAGGGATAACGCGCGTGCAGCGAGTCAAGCTGCTCGCCGGTCATGAATATCTCGGGCTGCCGTTCGAAAAATTTCACTTCCTGAAGGCACACTACGTCGGCATCGGCGTCGAGTATGTAAGAAAGCGTAGGGTTTCTTGCCCCGGCATATTCGCCCGTGCGGTCTACAAAATTGTAGGTATTATACGTCATAAGCGTGAACACACGTTCCACCGGCGTGCCGTCGGGTATGCCTCCGCCTATGTTGAGCGGACATGTGGCCCACACCATAGGCCCGGTGGCGGCGATAGCGGCAAGCAACACGAGCGACGTCTTGCGCCACCATATGAAATCGACGACCAGCAACAGAGCCGTGAGGCACAGCCATATCGGAAACGTAAGCACCGCTATGCCGGCAAGCGGATATTCCGCGGGAGGCACACACCCCGAGTAGGCCGTCACGAAAAGTCCGGCTCCCACCAGCAGATTGAGAACCAGCATTGACGCATTGACTGCGCGACGAAACACACCCGGACGCGTACTCATTCCCTACCCTTGTTTTTTCACCTTGTGCGACAATTCGAACAAACGCTTTTTGTCGCGGCTCGAAAGAGCGTTGTAGCCCGACACGCGCACTTTGTCGAGAAGCGCGTCGAGCTCAGCACGCATATCGGCGCGCGAGCGTCCGCACACTCCGAAAATTCCTGATACACGGCCACGCATGCCGAAGGCGACACCGAACACCGCGCCTCCGGCGTGCGCCACATTGCTGGCTACGCTGCCGGTAAGGCCCACGCAGAACAGCGCCACCATGGCCACGACAATCCATTTCACACGCACAGGCCCCAAAGGCCACACATTGAGCTGCATGTCCGGCACCTCGAAAGCCACGGCCACAGCCACAGCTATAACCGCCGACGACGCACCCATGAGCGTGGCCGTGCCGAGCGCGGGCACGAGCGCATACACCGCCACAAATGCCAAAGCGCCGACAAGACCTCCGCCGAGATAACACAACCACAGCGAACGGCCCGAAGCGAACTGCAGCATTATGCGTCCGAAGCAATACAGCCACAGCATATTGAACAGCAGATGCAACACATCGGCCTGCACGAACATATAAGTGACAGGGGTCCACGGATGCGAAACAGTCGCCAAAGCGCCTGAAGGCAGCGCGAGTGCCGCCGTAAAGGACCCGTCGGTGAAATAGTTGCCCACGGCAACCACCGCCAGCACGGCAGTGTTGAGCGCGATAAGCACATGAAGAGCGCCTGCCGAACGCAGTTTAGAAAAACCACCGACCATTGAACGTGCCTTTTTTCTTCCAGTAAAGAATCATCACAAGGCCTATCAACATGCCGCCGAGATGTGCGAAATGCGCCACGTTGTCGGCCACACCGCCCAGTCCGAGCGACAGTTCAAGCAGCCCGTAGCCTGCCACAAACCATTTTGCCTTGATGGGAACGGGTATGAACCACATGTATATAGGCTGATTGGGAAACAGCATGCCGAACGCGAGCAGCACGCCGAATATGGCGCCCGAGGCGCCCACCAGCGGCGTATTTACCAAAGCATTAAGGGTGGCAGCCGTCACATCGGTATATATCCGCCCCTGCTGCATGAGTGTCCATCCCTGGTCTATGATATAGTCGGCAGCCTGGGGCGGAAACATGGCCATATATTTGTGCACAAAAACGGCGCTCACAGCCTCCTGAATAAGCCCGGCGCCGATTCCGCACGCCATATAGTACACAAGAAAACGCTCCGAACCGAGCGCACGTTCTATCACACTGCCGAACATGACGAGAGCAAACATATTGAAAAACATATGTGTGAACCCGCCATGCAGAAACAGATACGTCACAAGCTGAAATGGCATATAGCCGGGCGACGAAAAATAATACATGGCGCACCAGCGCGTCACCGCGCGGTCGAGCTGCGGCACCAATGCCATGGCCAGCCACACCACGATACAGATTCCGGCCAGATTTTTTGTAACCGGCGGGATTCGCTGAACAAAGCCCGAAAAGTAACTCATATTATATTGACGTTAGCGTTTGAATAGCAGTTTTGCTCTACAAAATTATAAAAAAATAGCCGAAAGCACGTTATTTTTCGGCCAACGGTGGATAATTTTGAAATTTATGCGATTTTTTTAACAAAAATATACGCAATATTCAGTTTTATGCCGTATATTTGCGCAATAAAACAAAACCAAATAAAATTTCATCCTATGAACAAGACTGAGCTTATCAACGCAATTGCAGAGAAAGCAAACCTGACCAAGGCCGACGCAAAGGCCGCTCTCGACGCAACAACCGCCGCTATCGCTGAAGCACTCGCCGCCAACGACAAAGTAGCCCTCGTAGGCTTTGGCACATTCTCCGTAAGCGAAAAGGGAGAACGCACCGGCATCAACCCCCGCACCAAAGAAACCATCACCATCGCCGCCCGCAAGGCCGTTAAATTCAAAGCCGGCAGCGAGCTCAACGACGCCGTTAAATAATCAACTCGCCATACAGCCATAGCGGCCGGGCCCCAGCAAGGGGCTCGGCCGCATCTTTTTAATGCTCTTTTAATGCTCTGCGAGGATATTTATTCCAAAAAATGCGACATATCGGACAACCCTTCAGCACGTTGTATTAAAATATGTTAGAATATCGGCACATCAGTCGCGTTTCGCGATTTTTTTCGCAATTTTGCATGCAGAAATCCCAACAGTGCAGATATGTTCAGAACCATACTTTCCGCTGCCGCGATGCTCGTGGCAGCAGCCGCAAACGCACAGTCGCCGCTGACGCTTGACCAGTGCATCGCCATCGCATTAAGCGAAAGCCCTGTGGTGCAGGTGGCCGACATGGAAATAAAACGCGTAGACTACTCACGCACCGAAACACTCTCGCAGCTTTTCCCGCAGGTGAATTTCGGAGCCAACTACTCACGCATGCTCGCCAAACAGGTGATGTATATGAGCATGGACGGCGGATTCGGCCAGCAAGGCTCCGCCGGCGGCGACAGCTCTGAAGAAGCCGCATCGGCCTCCTCGCGGAAAAGCGGCAGCGAAACCGGCATTAAAATGGGCCTCGACAACAGCTATCAGATAGGTTTTTCCGCATCTGTGCCTCTGATAGCCCCGCAGCTGTGGAAATCGCTCAAACTGAGCGACTCGCAGATTCTGCAGTCGGTGGAGCAGGCACGTGCGTCGCGCCTCGACCTCGTCAACCAGATTAAGGACGCCTACTACGCGCTCATGCTCGCCACCGATTCGCGCGCCGTGGTGCAGGAAAGCTACGACATGGCTGCATTTACCCACGAGATGTACACAAAGCAGTTTGAAGCGGGAGCTGCCAGCGACTACGACGTGCTGCGCACATCCGTGGCCATGAAAAACATCGAGCCGGAGCTCATGCAGGCCGACATTGCCATCAGGCAGGCTCGTCTGCAGCTGCTCGTGCTGATGGGAGTGGACGCCGATTTCCCGCTGGAAATAGCCGGACGGCTGTCGGATTATGAGTCCACCATGTTTGACGAAACAATGGCCATCGAATCTGATTTCTCGCAAAACGGCAGCCTGGTGCAGAACACCCTGCAGACACGCATGCTGCGCGACGCTCTCGATGTGCAGCGCATGGCGTGGTACCCCACCCTTTCCGCAAGCATCAACTACTATTGGAACAGCAACAGCAACGGCTCGCCGTTCAAGAATTTCAGATGGAGCAACTCCTCGTCGTTCGGCCTGTCGCTGTCGATGCCGCTGCTGACTGGCGGCGCACGCTACAGCCGCATACGCCAGGCGCGCGTGCAGCTCATCGAGGCTGAGCTTCAGCGCGAGAACATAGAGCGGAACGTAGGCATGCAGGTGCAGCTCGCCATAGACAATGTGCGCATGAATGTGCGGCAGATATCGTCCTCGTCAGAGAGCGTGGCGCAGGCTGAGCGTGCCCACGACATCATGGAGCGCTCGTTTGCCATCGGAGCCGCCAGCTATCTCGACCTGCGCGACAGCGAACTGGCGCTCACCCGTTCGCGCCTTGCCTACTACCAGAGCATCTACAACTATCTCGTGGCGGGCAGCCAGCTTGAACTGCTGCGCGGCACAGCACCCCTCGCACAATACGAATCCATCGTCAAATAACATACACATCCATCACAATAATGTACCGCCCCACCATCTACCGCTATTGCATGATAGCCATCGCTGCAGCCGCGTTTACGGCTTGCGGCGGCAAAGACAGAGAAACCGCCGCCGATGCCCATCAGGAAGAATTGCCCCGCGTGGAAATTGATTTCGCGCAGACGCGCGAAGTGCCGCAGCTCAAGGAATACACCGCCAACGTTGAGGCCTACAACGTGAATAATATCTCGCCCGCAGCCCCCAACCGCATCAAAACGATAGCAGTGGAAACAGGCGACCCTGTGCGCCGCGGGCAAGTGCTTGTCACGCTCGACCCTGCCAATCTCGACCAGCTCAAAATCAACCTTGACCAGACAGAGCGCGAGTACAACCGCGCACTCACGCTGCTTGAGATAGGTGCAGGCACGCAGCAGGCGGTAGACCAGCTGAAGGCTCAGCTCGACGCCGCACGCACGCAGTATGCCAACGCAAAAGAAAACACCGTGCTCACGTCGCCCGTGACAGGCGTGGTGACCGCGCGCAACTACGATCCCGGCGACATGACGGCCTCTCTGCCGGTGCTCACCGTAGGACAGCTCTCGCCCGTAGTCAAAGTGATAATCAACGCCACCGAATCCGACCTCACGAGCGTGCACCGCGGCATGCCGGTGAAAGTGATGTTCGACGCGCTGCCCGACGAAACGTTCGCCGGCACAGTAGCGCGCATATATCCCTCCGTCGACCCGGCCACGCGCACTTTCGAAGCTGAGATTCAGATCAAGAACCCCGGCGAGCGTCTGCGCCCCGGCATGTTTGCCAGAGTGGAAATAGACCACGGCTCGCAGAGCCGCGTGGTGGTGCCCGACAGAGCTGTAGTGAAACAGACAGGCAGCGGCAACCGCTATGTGTACGTGCTGCACGGCGACCGCGTGAGCTTCAACCGCGTAGAACTCGGCCGTCGCCTCGGCGATGCCTACGAGCTCATAAGTGGCGTGAACGACGGCGACACCGTGGTGATTTCCGGCCAGAGCCGTCTGGCCGACGGCATAGCCGTAGACGTGCTCGAAACGAAATAATCCGACAACGCGCTTAACACTTTTTCCACATGAGCCTATACGGAAACGCGGTAAGACGCCCCATCATGACCACACTGTGCTTTGTGGCGGTTGTGATTCTGGGTCTGTTTTCGCTTAACACACTCCCCATCGACCTCTACCCCGATGTCGAAACAAACACCCTCATGGTGATGACATCGTATCAGGGCGCGAGCGCGCAGGACATCGAACAAAACGTCACGCGTCCGCTCGAAAACGTACTCAACTCCGTCAACGACCTCAAGCATATCACCTCCAAAAGCCGCGAGGGTATCTCCGTGATTACGCTCGAATTCGAATACGGCAAGGATATCGACGTGCTCACCAACGACGTGCGCGACAAGCTCGACCTGGTGTCGTCGTCGCTGCCCGACGATGTCGAGAATCCTACCATATTCAAGTTCTCGTCGGACATGATTCCGATTGTAATGCTGTCGGTGCGCGCTTCCGAGAGCATGCCCGGCCTCTACAAGATACTCGACGAAGCCGTGGCCAACCCGCTCGCGCGCATCAACGGAGTGGGCTCCGTGAGCATCTCGGGCGCGCCGAAGCGCGAAATACACATCTATGCCGACCCTGCCCGACTTGAAGCCTACGGACTCACCATAGAGCAGATAGCCTCAGTGATTGCAGCCGAAAACCGCAACATCCCCGGAGGCTCCTTCGACATAGGTTCCGACACATATTCCATGCGCGTGCAGGGCGAGTTTTCCTCGTCGGACCAGATGGCCGGCGTGGTGGTAGGCTCGCGCAACGGGCGCAACGTGTATCTGCGCGACGTGGCCCGCATCGACGATTCGCTCGAGGAGCGCGCCCAGCAGACCTACAACGACGGCGAAAAGGGCGCCATGATTATCATACAGAAGCAGAGCGGCGCCAATTCGGTGGAAATCTCCAACAAAGTGCTGGAAATCCTTCCGTCGATACAGAAGCGACTGCCCTCCGACGTAAAACTCGGCATAATAGTGGATACGTCCGACAATATCCGCAACACCATAGCCTCGCTTGTGGAAACTGTGCTTTACGCGCTGCTTTTCGTGGTGATTGTGGTTTTCTTCTTCCTCGGACGCTGGCGCGCCACGCTCATTATCACCATCACCATACCGATTTCGCTCATAGCATCTTTCATATACCTTGCTGTCACGGGCAACTCTCTGAACATCGTGTCGCTTTCGGCCCTGTCGATATCCATAGGCATGGTCGTGGACGATGCCATCGTGGTTCTTGAAAACGTGACCACACACATAGAGCGCGGCTCCGACCCGCGCCAGGCGGCGGTGCACGGCACCAACGAGGTTGCCATATCCGTGGTGGCGTCCACACTCACCCTTATAGCCGTATTCTTCCCGCTGACACTCGTCACGGGCATGACCGGCGTGCTGTTCCGCCAGCTCGGATGGATGGTCACCATCATGATGATTATATCCACTGTGTGCGCCCTGTCGCTCACCCCCATGCTCTGCAGCCTGCTGCTTCGCCGCCAGAACACACACGGACGCCTCTACAACCTGCTGTTCACGCCCGTCAACCGTGCGCTCGACGCTTTCGACCGCGGCTACGGACGTCTGCTCACATGGGTCGTAAGCCACAAGCTTATCACGGCCGTAGTGTGTTTGGCCATATTTTTCGGCTCGCTCGGACTGCTTAAAAACGTGGGCACGGAGTTCTTCCCCACCGCCGACGACGGCCGCCTGAGCGTAAGCCTCGAGCTGCCCATCGGCACACGCGTGGAGATAGCGCAGGAGCTCACTCAGAAACTCGTGCAGGAATGGCGGGAAAAATACCCGGAAATCACCGTAATAAACTACACCACCGGCTCGGCCGACAGCGACAACACATTCGCCTCGCTGCGCGACAACGGCCCGCACATTATATCCATGAACATACGCCTGAGCGACCCCGGCGACCGCGAGCGCGGAATCACCGAGATAGCGGCCGCCATGCGCGCCGACCTGCGCGACTATCCGCAGTACAAGAAAGCGCAGGTGCAGGTGGGCGGCGGCGCCGGCATGGCCGGACAGGCCACCATCGACTACGAAATCTACGGCTACGATTTCGAACTCACCGACACTGTGGCGCAACAGCTCAAGAGCATGCTCGAAAGCATACCCGGAACGGCCGACGTGTTCATATCGCGCTCAGACTATCAGCCCGAATATCAGGTGGATTTCGACCGCGAGAAACTCGCCATCTATGGCCTCAATCTGCAGACTGCGGCCACGTATCTGCGAAACCGCATCAACGGCACCATAGCCTCACGCTTCAGAGAAGACGGCGAGGAATACGACATCATGGTGATGTACGATCCCGCCCACCGACAGTCCATAGACGATATTGAGAACATACTCATTTACAACTCGGCAGGAAACGCCGTGCGCCTAAAAGACGTCGGCACAGTGGTGGAACGCGCCACTCCGCCCACCATCGAGCGCAAGGACCGCGAGCGCATAGTCACCGTGAAGACCACCGTGCAGGATGTGCCCATGAGCCGCATTGTCGAGCAGTCGCAGGCGCGCATCGACAAGATGGATATACCGCAGGGTGTGAGCATACAGCTCAGCGGCAGCTATGAAGACCAGCAGGACTCGTTCCGCGACCTTCTCACCCTGGCCGTGCTGATTGTGATACTCGTCTACATCGTGATGGCAGCGCAGTTCGAAAGCTACACTTATCCGGCCATAATCATGACATCGCTTATGTTTGCGTTCTCGGGCGTATTCATAATACTTTGGCTCACAGGCCACACCCTCAACGTGATGAGTATGATCGGAGCCATCATGCTCATAGGCATAGTAGTGAAAAACGGTATTGTGCTCATTGACTACATCACCCTCAACCGCGAGCGCGGCATGAGCATACGCCGGGCCGTGATTCTCGGCGGCGAGTCGCGCCTGCGCCCCGTTGTGATGACCACGCTCACCACCATACTCGGCATGGTGCCTATGGCCGTAGGCTCGGGCCAGGGCGCAGAGATGTGGCGTCCCATGGGCACCGCCGTAATAGGAGGCCTCACGTTCTCCACCATACTCACACTGCTGTTCGTACCGATGCTCTACTGCGTGTTCGCCTACAACGGCGTGCGCAATACCCGCAAAAAACTCCGCAAAGCCACCGACAAATGAAAACCGTATTCATAGCCTTTGACCAGGCACACCGCGAAAAGATAATCGACATACTCGACCGCTCCAACTGCCGCGGCTTCACGGCATGGCACACAGTGGAAGGACGCGGCACCACCGACGGCGAACCGCACTACGGCTCGCACGCGTGGCCGTCCATGGCCTCGGCCATACTCACCGTGGTGCCCGACGAGCGCGTCGGCATGCTGCTCGGACGCCTGCGCGACCTCGACGCCGAACGCCCGAAGCTTGGCCTGCGCGCGTTCGTATGGAACGTCGAGCAATCCATCTGACACGTCACTTTTACGTGCTACAACACATCAGGCGCCTGCCCCGAGGGGGACAGGCGCCTGATGCGTTGTCTATATCACCGTGTCAGACGGGAAGCAGTCCAAGTCCGGCGAGAAACACCAGCAGGATGCACACAGGAGCCACGCAGCGCATACAGAACACCAGTGTGCCCACAAGCGCACGACCGCGGCGCGTGGCGGGAGCAAGCTCGCTGCGCATCACCTTGCGGTCCAGCACCCATCCGGCATACACGCTTATGATCATGCCTCCAACCGGCAGCAGCACATTGCTCGATACGTAGTCAAACAGCTCAAACAGTGTCATACCGAACATGCGCACACCGTTCAGACAGCCGAACGACAGCGCACACAGCGTACCGAGCAGCATGGCCACCCCGATATTGATGCGTGTGGCACGGCGGCGGCTCATGTGCATGTCGTCGCACAGCCATGCTATGGTGATTTCGCTCATCGAAACCGTGCTGGTAAGCGACGCCGTAAACAACAGCACAAAAAACAGCGCGCTCCACACAGCCCCGCCGGCCATCTCGGCGAATATCGCCGGGAGCACCTCAAACACCAGACGCGGGCCGGCCGCCGGCTCCTGGCCGAAGGTGAACACGGCCGGAAATATAATCACTCCCGCCACTATGGCGACGAAGCTGTCGAGCGACGCCGTCAGAAACGCAGTCTTCACAAGAGGCGTCCGGCGCGAGAAATAGCTCGAATACGTAATAAGGCATCCCAGCCCCAGACTGAGCGAGAAAAAGGCCTGCCCCATGGCACTCAGCACCACCGACGGCGTAATCTGCGAGAAATCCGGGCGGAACAGAAATCCGAGGCCCTCCGCGGCTCCGGGCATGCAGAGCGAGTGCACACAAAAAGCAAACAGTATGACAAACAGCAGCGGCATCAGCACATTGCTGACCCTCTCTATGCCCTTTTCGACTCCGCGCGCAAGGATAGCGTAGTTGCACAGCAGAAACAGCACGGTCCACATGGCCGGACGCACATTGCCGGCAGCAAACTCGTCGAACTGCGAGTGCAGTGACTCTGCATCGGCATGCATGCCGCCGAAACCGGCCACCGAGCGCCATATGTATTCCATGGTCCAGCCGGCCACCACCGAGTAGAAACTCAGAATCAGCACCGACGACAGTATGCCTATGTAGCCCACTACGCCCCAGCCTGTGCCGGGCGACAGACGCCGGAAAGCTCCGCGCACATTGGCTCCCGTATGGCGGCCTATTACAAACTCGGCACACATCACCGGCACACCTATCACAAACACAAAAAGCAGATTGAGCAGCATGAACGCCGCGCCGCCATTGGCCCCGGCCTCATACGGAAAACGCCATATATTGCCCAGTCCTACGGCTGAGCCCACCGTGACGGCCACCACGCCGAGGCGCGTGGCAAACTGGGCTCTGTTTTTATTATCCTCACTCATCGGGAAATTCGGTCATTTTGCGCAAAGCATCGGCGTCGGCCCGATGCTCGTCAGGGCTTTCTCCGTCCTCGCGGTTGCTTATATAACGGTTGTAGTACGACAGCAGCAGTGTGGTGAGCGGGAGCGCTATAATCAGTCCCACAAATCCCAGCAGCGTGCCCCACACCGACAGCGACAGCAATATGATGGCTGGGTTCAGCCCCATGGCGCTGCCCATGATTTTAGGTGTAAGAATCAGGTCCTGGATGCATTGCACCACTACGTAGACCAGAATACAGGCGCCCCATATGCTCCAGAACTCCACGTGGGTGTCGAGCGAATACACCACACACAGCAGCGTAGTGGGCACAATGGATATCAGCTGCAGATAAGGCACCATGTTCAGAAGCCCGATAAACATGCCGAGCACAATGGCCATCGGAAGGCCCACTATCATAAAGCCGATGCTGAACAGCACGCCCACGCACAGCGCCACAAGGGCCTGTCCGCGGAAATAGTGGTTCATGCTGCTTTTTATATCGCTGCCTATCGCAAACACGGCCGGGCGGTGTTTCGGGGGCACCAGATGCCGGAATCCTTTGAGCAGACGTTCGTAATCGAGCATTATGAACACTACGTACAGCACCACCATGAACCAGTTGAACACAGCCAGCACCATGTTGAACCCGCCGGCGAGTATGCCCGACACACTGTCGAGCAGCTCCCTCCAGTCCTGGCGCGTGAGTTTCGAGGCTATCTGCTGGAAATCTATCTCCGTGCGCAGAAAGTCGTGCACACTCTGCGGTATGAAAGGAATCGACGCCGACTGCGAGCCGTAACGGCTTATCAGCACCGCAAACTGCCGCGCCTCGTCCATTATGCCCGGCACAATCAATATGCCGGCCACTGTGAGCAGAAGCAGCAGTTCGAAAAGAGTCATGAATATAGGCACCAGGCGCCGGCGCATGCCCAGCAGGCGGCAGTTGTACTGCACGAAAGGCTCAAGCAGATAGGCTATAAGCCAAGCCACAAGAAACGGCAGCAGCACATGGCGGAGAGCATCCACGAGCCATAAGGCGGCCAATACGCCGAGTGCGGTGATTACCAAACGCACCACGCGGTCGAATGTGTACGGGCGTGAATCGGCGGACTGATTAGAATACATTTTACGGTATCGGTATGAAAATTGTTATGAAATAGTGGAACAAAGTTAGCATATTTTCATTAAATTTGCACTTTAAAGAGATAATAAACCAAGAAATTCATACGAAATGAAAGAAAAGACCCAACAATTGCTCAACGATAAAGCCTGGGCACGCTGGATGGCGCTGATTCTGATAGCGTCAATGATGTTTTTTGCGTACATGTTTGTCGACGTAATGTCGCCGCTCAAGTCGCTTCTTGAAGAGAAACTGCACTGGGACAGCGCGGCTTTCGGAACCTATGCCGCCTCGGAATACTTTCTCAACGTATTCTTCTTTTTCCTTATCTTCGCCGGCATAATACTTGACAAAACTGGCATACGCTTCACCGGCCTGCTTTCGGCTTCGCTCATGGTGATAGGCGCAGCCATCAAACTCGTGGGCATCAGCGACTGGTTCGCCACCACCGGCATGTGCCAGTGGCTTGACTCCTGGTGGGTATCTTTTCCCGGCAGCGCCAAAATGGCGTCGCTCGGATTCATGATATTCGGATGCGGATGCGAAATGGCCGGCACCACTGTGTCTAAAGCCATAGCCAAATGGTTCGAAGGCAAGGAAATGGCACTGGCCATGGGCGTAGAGATGTCGATAGCCCGCCTGGGCGTATTCGCCACCATGTGGATTTCGCCTCTCATCTCCAATAAATTCGACCAGTCGGTGCTCGCTCCCCTTGCTTTCTGCACACTGCTCCTCATCATCGGCCTGCTGTGCTACATAGTGTTCTCTGTGATGGACACACGCCTCGACCGCGAGCTCGTGGCCGCCGGCAAGCGCGGAGAAGAAGGCGCGTCGGACGAGGAATTCCACATCTCCGACCTTGGCAAAATACTTTCGAGCAAGATGTTCTGGCTCGTGGCCATGCTCTGCGTGCTCTACTACAGCGGCATATTCCCCTTCCAGCGCTATGCGCCCAACTACGTGCAGGAAACACTCGGCGTAAGCGCCGAAACGGCCGCGCGCCTCTTCAGCGTGTTCCCCATCCTTGCCATGGTGCTCACGCCCTTCCTCGGCGCGTTCCTCGACTATCGCGGCAAGGGTGCCACGATGCTTATCGTCGGTGCTGTAATCATGACGTGCTGCCACCTCGGCTTCGCCTTCCTGCTGCCCGCCGTGCCTGAGGTATGGCTGGCCGTGACCCTCATACTCGTGCTCGGCGTGTCGTTCTCGCTCGTGCCGGCCGCACTCTGGCCATCGGTGCCCAAAATCATCGATGCCAATATCCTCGGTTCTGCCTACTGCCTCATATTCTGGATTCAAAACATAGGCCTGTGCCTGGTGCCCCTGCTCATCGGCGAAACCCTCGACGCTACCGGCGGCTACCGCGTGCCGATGCTTATATTCGCATCGTTCGGCGTGCTCGCTATTCTGTTCGGCATATGGCTCAAGGTGCTCAACAGCCGCCACGACTACGGACTTGAGGCCCCCAACGTAAGAAACAGCGAGCAGACCCTCGCCGCAGAGGCTGCATCCGCAGAAGAATAAATCCTTAAACTCTCTACCGCTATGAACAAACTCTTTTCACGAATTTCGCTTTTCGCCGCCATATTGGCACTGGCCGCGTGCGGCAACAAAAGCAACGACATCCTGTCGACTATTCCCGCCGATGCCGAGATAATAGTGCGCGTGGACGCCGAGAAGATTCTCGAATCGGCAGGATGCACCATCGACGACGGACAGTGGACTCCCGGGGCAGGCGTTGAACGCATGCGCGACGCGCTCACAAGCGGCATGCGCGACGATATCGACAACCTGCTGGCCGCCATGCCGGCCGTGAATGCCCAAAACATATATTTCCACACCTACAAGAGCCGCCCCTGCGTGACTGTGGGCGTGAAACACCCCGGCATCATGGCCGACGCGCTCGAAAAAGAGTTCGGAAAACCTGAAACGAAGGACGGGTTCCAATCTTACGGCCACGGGATACTCCTGCGCGACGACATGCTGTGGATCACCAACGACTCCCACGCACTCGCCGAGTCGCTCGACGCCGCGAAAAAATCCGCGGCCTCGTCCGACAAAATATTCGACAAGGCGTTCGGCTCACGCAGCGACGACGCCCTTACCGTGGTCTGCAACTACGCCACTCTACTGCGCGCCAACCCCTATGTGGCTTATAGCGGCGTAATCGGCATGATGAGCGATAAGTACATAGCCTACGGCATGAAATTCAAAGGCAGCAGCGCTATTATCGACGGCGGCGTGTATTCGGCCGACGGCGAAATATTCAAAGCCGGAGGACTTGTGGCTCCCGTCGACGACACCTTCACGAAGCTGCTCCCGGCCAACACTCTGCTGGCCTTCGCCTTCGGACGTCCCGACGAGGAAATCACCGACCAGATCATTGACCAAATGGGAGCCCGCGTCAAATCGGAGGTAAAACCGTTCGTCGACGCGCTCGACGGCACGTTCGCACTCGCAGTGGCTCCACCCGCAGATTTTCCCAATCTTCTGAAACTCTCGGAGTGGACATTCACCATGGCCGTGCAATACAAAAAGGACAAAGCAGACGAAATCATAGCCTTTGCAGAAAGTTTTAAAGACCAGGGCGCAAACGTGTCGGAACTCTCCGACCAGGTACTCATCAGCGTGCCCGGCGGAATTGGCTATCTCAACCCCGCCAATTTCTATTTAGGTTATTTCAACGGCATGCTCGTGGCATCCACAAGACGCATCTCTGCCGACAACGGCAATGATTTCAAGCGCTATTTCAACGGCTATTATTCGGCGGCGTTTCTCGACATGCCGGCCAACGGAGATATCGTAAAGGGACTCCACCTGCCTTTCGGCCTTAAGAGCACCATGAAATGCGATGACGAAAACTACGTGTCTGAAATCACTCTCGACGGCAGCAAATCGCCCTTTATAGAGTCGATAATCAATGCCGCCACCGACCGTGCCATGCAGCGCGAGGTGGCCGAAGCCCTTTCAAAGCTCTGATGATTCAGACCATCTATCTGCGGGACGTGCTGCCCGAAGTGTTCGCCGACGATACCCGGGCGCCGCGGCCATCCGACGTATGGCTGCAGAGCGGACTGCGACTCGAGCGCGGCCGCCGCTACCTCGTGGAGGCCGAAAGCGGCACCGGCAAATCGTCGCTGTGCAGCTTCATATACGGCAACCGGCACGACTACCGCGGACAGATACTCTTCGACACGACCGACACGCGCACGCTCGACACCACAGCCTGGTGCGGGCTGCGCTGTCGGGCGCTCGCTCTGCTGCCGCAGGAAATGCGCCTGTTTGCCGAACTTACAGTAGCCGAAAATATCGCCCTCAAAAACGGCCTCACTGATTTCCGCTCCGAACAGGAGATACGCCGCATGCTTGAAGAACTCGAGGTGGACCACAAATACTGCCAGCGTGCAGGACTGCTCAGCATCGGGCAGCAGCAGCGTGTGGCGCTGGTGCGCGCGCTGTGCCAGCCGTTCGACTTTCTGCTGCTCGACGAGCCCGTGAGCCATCTCGACGAACGCAACAACCGCGCCGCGGCAGCCATGGTGCAGCGCGAGGCCGACGCGCAGGGTGCGGCCATAGTGGCCACATCAGTAGGAAACCATCTCGCACTCACCGACTACACCACGCTGCACCTATGAAATCGTACACCAACACACTGGTAAGGCGGCTCATGCGGCACAACGTCAGCACGCCGCAGATTGCCGGCTATGCGCTGGCCTCGCTGGTGGGGCTCGCCATAGTGCTGGCGGCCATGCAGTTCTACCGCGATGCCTCTGGACTGTTTGCCGGGGGCGACAGCGGAATCCTGCGCCACGACTACCTCGTGCTGTCGAAACAGGTAGCCATCGGTTCGGGAGCCACCGCGTTCACCGCCGACGAGATTGCCGACCTTGAATCGCAGCCGTGGGCCGAAGCCGCCGGCGCGTTCACGGCATCACGCTTCAAAGCGTCGCTCGGGGTGGATTTCGCAGGCCGGGGCATGTCGACCGAAACTTTTTTCGAGAGCATACCCGACGAATTCTTCGACAGCCTGCCGTCCGACTGGTCGTTCGACCCCTCCGAGGGCGAAATGGCCGATGTGCCCATAGTGGTGTCGCGCGACTATCTCGCGCTGTACAATTTCGGTTTCGCCGCCACCCGTGGACTGCCCACACTGCGCGAAGGCGAGATAGGCATGATACCGCTGCGGCTGTATCTGCGCGGCTCCGACGGCTCCACACTCCGCATGCGCGCCCACATAGCAGGTTTCTCATCGCGCATCAATACCATTGCGGTCCCGCAGCAGTTCATGGACTGGGCCAACGCGCGCCTTGCACCGGGCAGCGCGGCCGCTGGCCCGTCAAGACTCGTAGTCAAGACCAACACCCCCGGCGACCCCGCCATTGCCGCCTACATGCGACGCCACTCGCTCGACATAGCCGGCGACAAAATAGACAACGGCACCGCTGCCTATTTCCTGCGCGTGGCCACGGGGGCAGTAGCCGCCATAGGCGCCATTATCTCCGCGCTCGCATTTTTTGTGCTGATGCTTAGCATCTTCCTGCTGCTTCAGAAAAACCGCGACAAGCTCCACCAACTGATGCTTCTCGGCTATTCGCCCTCTCAGGCGGCCCGCCCATACGTCATGCTCATAGCGGCCGTCAACACCGCTGTGCTCATCGCAGCCATTATCGCAGTGGCCGCGGCGCAGCTGCTTTGGAAGCCGATGCTTGAGGCCGTAGGCGCTCCGACAGCCTCGCTGTGGCCCACCGTGTGCGCCGGCGTCGCACTTATGGCAGCCGTCAGTGCCATCAATATCGCATGCGTGCGCCGAATCATTAACAAAGACTTCTGAACGGATGGTCGGCCTGATCGACTGCAACAATTTTTTTGTATCGTGCGAGCGGGTCTACTCTCCGCGGCTGCGCGCTCCCAGGCCGGTGGTGGTGCTGAGCAACAACGACGGATGCGCCGTGGCCATCAGCAACGAAGCCAAGGCCCTGGGCATCAAGCGAGGCGACCCATTTTTCAAAATCGAGCATCTGTGCCGGCGCCACAATGTGGCGGTGGTGTCAGGCAACCACCGCATGTACGGCGACCTGTCGGCTCGCGTTATGGCCACCATCGGAGAACTTGTGCCGGAAATAAGCATATACTCCATCGACGAGTGTTTCATCGACCTCGGTGCCCGGAGTGACAGCGCGCAACTCGAAAAGCTCGGCCGCGACATAGTGTGCCGTGTGCGCCGCAACACCGGCATCCCCTCCTCGCTGGGCATAGCTCCTACAATGACTTTGGCAAAGGTGGCCGCGCGTTTTGCCAAAAAGTATGCCGGCTATCGCTCCGTGTGCATTATCGACTCTGAGGAAAAGCGGCGCAAAGCCTTGTCGCTCACCGCGCTTTCTGACATATGGGGCATCGGCCGACGCTTGTCGCGAAGGCTTGTTCCGATGGGCTACAACAATGCGCTCCAGTTTGCCGACATAGCATCTGAAGAGGTCGGACGCACGTTCAACATCAACCTTGAGCGCACACACTCGGAGCTCAACGGAATCCCGTCCATCAGCATCGACAGCGAAAACGAACCACGGCGCAAGCAGATGTGCTCCACCAGAAGTTTCGGCCACTCCGTGACGGATTTCGCCACCTTGGAATCGGCCATGGCAGCCTTCGCATGCATAATAGGCCGCAAACTACGCGAACAGGGCAGCTGCGCTGTGGTGCTCGGCGCCTTCATACAGACCAACAGCTTCCGCGACGACGAGCCACAATACTCCAATTCATGCCAAATAAGGCTTGAAGAACCCACATCCGACACCATGCGCCTGACCGCCGCGGCACAGGCCTGCCTGCGGCAGATTTTCCGCCGCGGCTATGCCTACAAACGCGCAGGTATCCACGTGCACGAGATTGTGTCGGAAGAGGCAGTGCAGGGTTCGCTTTTCATCACACAGGACGAACGCGCACGCCGACAGCGCATCATGAGCGTAATAGACGAGATAAACCGTCGCAGCCGCAGTCACGACAAGGTATATGTAGGCTCGTACGCTCCCCTGTCGGGGCTCGTGCGCCGCGAGCGCGACAACCGCTCGCTCACTCCTCCCGATATCGACATCATCAGGCCGTTCTGAGCCGTGCTGCCGTGGCGGTAGGTAGTGTCAAAAATCGTAAGTCGGGCTGTTGCTGACATTTTTTAACACGCAAAGCCAAAAAATCGTAATAATTCCATGTTATACAACATGATTATACAAAATAACCCCGCAACACGTGGCATTTTTATCTTACAAATAGACACAAATAGGCGCCGATAATTGCTGTTTTACAAATTTATCGCCTGCAAGGGCGCGAAAATGAAAATATGTAAGCCGCTGAGGCTCTACAGCGTGCGTCAATATGCCGCATCTATTTATTTACGCGAGTTTGCACGGTATGAAAATTATTATTACCTTTGCAGTGGGAAATAAAACATTACAGCAAGAGATTGCTTTCTTTTCATGAGTAATATGGAATAGACACTTAATTGATACAACACTATGTGTACGACGCATGGGGGACTCGGGAGAGCCCCCCATGCTCGTTAAGAGCCGGTTCGAAAATAATGCAGGCAGGTCAGAAAGTAAACTGGCACATGGCACCCACGCGACGGGCAGAACGCGCGTAGCCGTCGACGTTGCAGCGCAGCCCCCAGTCGAACTCCACGCCGGCCTGTATGCGCGGAGTCAGATTCCAGAACAGATTGGCACACGCCCACAGTCCGTACTTGTACTCGCTGCCGGCCGTGCCCTCGCGTGCATAAAGACGCGTCTGGCTGAACGAGGCGCTTGCGAAGATATCGGGCCGAAAATTGTACTGCAGGCCGAGGTTCCATCCGAGCGATGCAGGAGCGTACATGTGTCCGGGGTCTGCGACGTCCGGCAAAAGGTCGTAGGCACCGCATATGAGGTCGCCGCCCATGCTTGAGGTGCCGCGTCCGTAGTTGAGAGTGGCATACACGGTAAGAGGGTCGGCAGGATGGCCGGTGGCGCTCAGCAGCACACCCCACCCTGCCCTTCGGTGTGTGCGTTCCGAAATCAGGTCGCGATAGCCCACCGAACGGACTATACCGCTCAGGCGCACATGCGACGTCGGTCCCCACGCATACTGCACAAATGCAGCTCCGTCGGGACACACCGTGCTGGCGGCCTCAGTGCTCACACCGTCGGTAGCCACGGCTGTGGTCGGGTTTTCCACCGACACAGCCGCCGTCCAGCCGCTGCGGAATGTATGCATGTAGCGCAGCAGCACCGTGGTGTTGCTTATCTTATTGTTGGCACCCTGCGCGTCTATCACGGGCGGCTGAGCGGCAGGGTCGCCGAACGTCGACGACGCGTAGCCCACGGTCACATCGCCTATGGTGGCGTAGGCCTTTTTCAGTTGAAAGCCCACATGGTCGTAGCCGTTGAAATTTCCTTCTATATAGAGCTGGTAATGGCCGAGCATTTTATTGCGGCCTATCACTCTGAAAAACAACCCTGTGCCCGACGGCGACACACCCAGGCGGTCGCGGCTCGTGCGCTGCGCGGGGTCCATTGTGATAAGGTAGGGAGAGAAGCCGTTGCTCTTGGTCATGTAGCCCACATCGTACCAACCGCGCATGCGCACAAGGCCGCCTATGCCCATGGCCAGCTGCGAATCCTTGCTCATGAACATGAAGTACGGGGCTTCGGGGTCCTGAAAGCCGCGGAACTGGTCGAAATAGTACTCGGCGACTATACGGTTGATACTGTCTACCTGCTCGGGGGTGTACTTGTTGCCGCCGAGTTCATAATAGACTACATCGGCGGCAGCGGCAGCGCGCTGGCGATCGACATGGCTTTGCGCCGATACGGCCATTGCTGCTGCCGCAGCGGCCATAAACAAAAATATGCGCTTCATAATGCGATGATGTGAGATAAGCGTTTTTGCTTATAACACATTTCGCCGCCGCGCGGTTCACTGTTTGCCGAACAACGATTGCGCGTTTGCGAAAGTAGCATCGGCCAGTGCATCGGCCGACATGCCGAGCGCTTCGGCGCAGCGCACTGCCGTGGCCGCGATATATGCGCTCTCGTTGCGGCGGCCGCGATGCGGCACCGGCGCAAGGTATGGCGAATCCGTTTCGAGAAGAAGCCTCGAAACGGTGATGGAAGGCAGAGCGTCGGCCACCCGGCAGTTCTTGAACGTAACAATACCGTTTATGCCGAAATACCAGTCGTCGCCCAGTCGTCGCCGAACGGCATCGACATCGGCTTCCGTACCTCCGAAACTGTGCATCACGCCGCGCATGCCTTTGACGCCCGACAGCACCTCAAGCGTTTCGTCGAGGGCCTCGCGGCAGTGTATCACCAGCGGCAGCCCCAGAGCTGCCGCGTGAGCGGCCTGCATCTCAAGCGCCTGCATCTGCTGCTCGCGGAACGTGCGGTCCCAATACAGGTCCATGCCCACCTCGCCCACAGCCACATCGCCGGGCTGCAGCGCTGCAAGCGCCTGCTCCACATCGTCGCGCCAGCCTTCGCCCACCTCGGTGGGATGAAGCCCCATGGCCGCCGATATGCGCTGCGGGAACTGCTGTTGCAGCGCCCGCAACGGCGCTATGGTAGTAAGGTCGACATTGGGCATGAGCATAGCTTCCACGCCGGCGTCCACCGCCCGCTCCACCGCCGCGGCGCCTCCGCCGTCGGCATCGAAATCGGACAGATACAGATGCGTGTGTGTGTCGTAAAGCCTCATGCGCGCATCATATTTTGCGCGAGGCCATGCGCTCGGCGGTTTCCACGAAAAACTCCCTCAGCGCTTCGTCGGCAAACACGGCGCGGTCAAGGGCGGCGATGGCCAGGGCATGGTGTTCGGCCGCGGCGGCGTCGCACCGCTCGCCTATGCGCAGACGCTCATAGAGCCTGCGCACCTGATGTATTTTCTCGTCGTCGGCGAGGTCTTCCTCGAGTATGGCGTCAAGCTCGCCGTGGCTTTCGTGGCGTGCCGTGATGAGCATCCACGTTTCTTTTTCGTTGATGATATCTCCGCCGATAGGCTTGCCGAACGTGGCTGCGTCGCCAAACGTATCGAGCCAGTCGTCGCGCAGCTGAAACGCGAGGCCGAGCTGCAGGCCGTAGTCGCCGAGAGCTTCCACGGTGCGGTCGTCGGCGCCGCCCACCATAGCGCCAATACGGCACGCCGACGCCAGCAGGGCGCCTGTCTTGAGGCTTATCATATGGAAATATTCGTCGGTGGTCACGTTTCTGCGCGACTCGAATTCAGTGTCGAGTTGCTGGCCCTCGTAGACGCGCAGCGCCATATCGTTGAACTCAGCGGCCACAGGCGCCACCACCTTCTGCGGCACCCCCAGCGCGAGCTGCGAGGCAAGCGTGAGCATGGCGTCGCCGCTCAGTATGGCCTGATTGGCTCCGAAGCGCGCAGGCACACTCGGACGGCCGCGACGCATGGCCGAACGGTCCATTATATCGTCGTGCACGAGCGTGAAATTATGGAACATCTCGAGAGCGAGTGCCGCGGGCATCACATCGTAGACACTGCCGCCACACGCCCGGCAAGCCTGCACGGCCAGCAGCGGCCTCAGCCGCTTGCCCCCGCCTTCGAGTGCGTAACGTATGGGTTGATAAAGGCCGGCCGGCTTTTCCGGCAGCCTTATGGACGCGATGTGTTGCTCTATGATTTCAGACAGTTCCATGTTGCGATTTGTTTGGTTGCTGCAAAGGTAGCGAAGAATTTCCACAATTACAAAAGCAAAACGCGGCGCGGCTCCCGGGCGGCCCTGCGCTGCACCCGCGGTAGCACCCGCGGCGGCAGGGCATTTGGAGTTTTCGCTTATTTTTCGTTAACTTTGCGCCATCCAAGACTGCTATGACCACTCGCGAATTCGAAAAAGAGTTCAAGCGCCTGTATCTCCCGCTGGGCATGTATGCGCTGCGTATAGTCGGCGACACATCGTCGGCCGAAGACATCGTGCAGGAAGCCTTCATCAGTATCTGGCAGTCAGTCGGCGCCGATGGCGCCGAGGCTCCGGCCAATTTCAAGGCCTATATGTACCGCGCGGTGCGCAACGGGTGCATCAGCCACCTGCGTCAGCAGAAGCACCCGGAAGAGCTGCAGCCCGACCTGCCGCAGCCCGACGAAGCGGAGATAGACACATCCGAACGCGACGCCCGCATATGGCAGGCCGTAGACGCTCTGCCCGAGCGCTGCCGGGAGATATTCCTTATGAGCAAGCGCGACGGCCTCTCAAACGACGAGATAGCCGAAGAACTCGGACTGTCTGTAAGCACAGTCAAAAACCAGATGGTCAAGGCCATGTCGCGGCTGCGCGATGCGCTTTCCACCGGCCACAGACCGTTTTTTCTTCCTTTTTTGTAAAAAATTTCTTTTCGGGATAGTACTTTTCGGAGTTTTTTGCGTCACAGGGGCAAAAAACATCTTGAAATGGAAAAATCACGCATTGAATTCATCGCCCGCCACTACCGCCGCGGAGCTTTCGACAGCCGCCGCGCATGGCTGCGCCTCGGTATAGCCTCGCCCATAGCCTGGTGGCGCCGCGGCAAGGTGGCGGCGGCAGTGGCCGCAGGAGCCATCCTCACAGCGTCAGCTGCCATATTGTGCTACGAAGGGCTGCACACGCAGCCGGAAGCGCCGGAGCAGCAACAGACAGCAGCACCCGCGCCCTCGCCGCTAAAAGCCGTAAAGGCCATCGACTTCACAGACGCAATGCTCCCCGCCGTGCTGCGCGAAATCCGCTCTACCTACGGCGTGGAAATACACAATGTGCCTGAAAACGCGGCTTCCTACCGCCTGACGCTGCATTACGAAGGCAACGCTGCCGACCTCGTGGCCACTATAAACGAGATTCTGGGCACTGAAATGACCGTATCCGAGCCATGAACCGCGTATTTCTGATTGCCATATTCATGTGCGCGGCAGCCTTGGCGCACGCACGCGGCAGCGTCACACTCCATGCCGTCGACAAGCCGGCCGCGGAAGTGTTCGGCGCCCTTATGGCGCAGACCGGCAAGAATTTCGTTTACGAAGCCGGGCTGCTTGACGGCCTTAGAGTGAGTGTCGACGCCGATTCCAGGCCGCTGAAACAGGTGCTGTCCGAAATATTCCGCGACACAGACATTGAGTATAAACTGAAAGGACGCGATGTGGTGCTGCGCCGCAGGCAGGTGCCGGCAAGCCGCCGCGTCATAGAAGCCACACGCGGCACTACAGGACTCACGGCTTCGCCCAACGAGCTCGACGAGCTGGTGGTAGTGTCGCGCCTGGAAACCCCGCCAGTAGAGAGCGCCGAACTCGGCGCACGCAAGCTCACGGCCGCCGACATGCGGGGCGTGCCCGTGATAATGGGCGAACCCGACGTAGCGAAGGCGCTGCAGATGCAGGCCGGAGTGGCCGACGGCAGCGAAGGCTTGGCCGGAATGTATGTGCACGGCGGCGAGGCCGACGAAAACCTGTGGCTGCTCGACAATGTGCCCATATATCAGGTGAACCATTTCGCGGGGTTATTCTCGGCGTTCAACACCGAGGCCATACGCTATGCCGACTTCTTCAAAACGTCAATACCTGCCAAGTACGACGGACGCCTCTCGTCGGTGGCCGATGTGCGCACCGCCGACGGTTCGCCCGACGGATTCGGCGGCTCGGCACGCTTCGGCCTCACTTCCGGCGCCGTGTGCCTCGGAGGCCCTATCGGCAGCCGTACCACCTGGATGGTGGCCGCTCGCCGCTCGTGGTACGACCTGCTCTCGGCTCCATTGCTCGCCATAGCCAACTCTTCGTCGGAAAACGAAAAGACGCGATTCCGATATGCGTTCACCGATTTAAACGCAAAACTCACGCACCGCTTCTCCGATAAGGCGAAAGCGTTTGTGAGTGTATACGCCGGCCGCGACGTGCTCAAGACGGGTTCGGACGAAAGCGACGACAACGGCTCGTCGGGTTGGTGCGATTCCGACCGCTACGACTTCAGCTGGGGCAATCTCGTGGCGCAGGCCGGCCTCTACTACCGCTTCAGCCACCGCACCGGCGCCGAATTCACGGCGGCCTACACGCGCTATTTCTCTACAATGAAGCGCGACGAAAAGTCCACCGAGTTCACGCAGGGAGGCAGTCGCACGTCGCACATAGTGGTTGACACCGACAACGATATAAACGACTGGATAGCACGCGCCGACTTCGACACCCGCCTCACGGGAACAGCACGCCTGCGCTACGGCATAAAAGGCACCGTGCACTCGTTTTTGCCCGCACGCACCTACCGCAGCTACGACTTAGACGACACATCCATGGCCACACGCGACTCCACCACCCACTACCGCGGAGGCGAAGCCAACGCATATGCCGACGCCGACTGGACCATAACGCCGCGTCTGCGAGTCAACGCCGGCCTTCAGGCATCGCTGTTTCGCGTCGACAGCCATACGCGCTACGGCCTGGCTCCGCGCGTATCGGCGTGCTACAGGCCGGCGCCCGGCTGGGCAGTGAAAGCCGCCTATACACGCACCAACCAGTTTGTGCACCAGCTGTGCCAAAGCTATCTCGCTCTGCCGTCTGACCAGTGGATTCCGATTTCAGGCGACTTCAAACCCGAATCGGCCGACAAGGTGGCCTTAGGAGCCGTATGGCAGCCCGAAAACGGAGCTTATGCCATCACTGCGGAAGCGTACTACAAAAGCATGCACAATCTTATCGATTTCCGCGACGAATACTACCTGCTGCCACCGCTCGCGCAATGGGACGCTCGGCTCACCTCAGGCAGCGGCACGGCCAAGGGACTCGACATCACTCTTGAGAAGAAAAGCGGCCGGCTCACAGGCCACATAGCGTATTCGCTGGCATGGGCCGACCGCACCTTCCCCGAAAAGAACGGCGGACGCACCTATCCGGCGCGCAACGACAACCGCCACACCATAAAGATACTGCTCGGATGGCGCATCAGCAGCAAGGTAAGACTCAACGCCGCATGGACCGGCCATTCCGGCAACCGCTACACTCTCATGACGCAGACATGGCAAGGGCCGCAGACAGGCGCCGGAGATAACGACTCGTTCGGCCATGCATCCGAGGTCCCATTGCGCGCTCCGCTCAACAGCTACAGGCTGCCCTTCTATCACCGGCTTGACCTCTCGCTCGACATACAGCGCCGCCACGGCTACTGGACCATAAGCCTGTTCAATGCTTATTGCCACATGAACACCATAGCCGTGGGCCGCGACGAGGACCGCTACGGCAGAGAGGTGTTCCGAAAAGTAAAACTACTACCCATAATCCCATCCATATCATACACATGGCTGTTCTGAACAGAATACTGCCCCTGCTTCCGGCTCTCGCGCTGACAGGGTGCTACGAAAATTTCTCACCCGGCGTGCAGTCCGAACCCGTGTTGTGCATCAACGCCATAGTCACTGCAGGAAATCCCGTGGAGCCGGAATTATCGCACACGTGGTATTACACCGACGGCAGCAACACCCCTTGGCAAAACGACCAAAACGAGCCTGACCACAGCGTGGCCGACGCCACTGTGCGCATATACATCGACGGACACCCCATGCCCGAAGGTTACACAGCCGCCGAGGGCGATACGATACGCATCGTGGCCGAAAGCCGGACCTACGGCTCCGCCGAGGCTACCGTGACGGTGCCGCATGCGCCCGCCATAACCCTTGAAGGGTGCACTCCGCGCGCCACAAGCTATGGCGCGGCCGGCGACCACCCGGACTATGCAATGATGGACTACGTGATGTTTGACCTCAACGTCGAGCTGCGCATCGACGACCACGCAGCCACTGCCGACTATTTCCGCTTCTACTACGAGCCTGTGAGCTACGGCACGAACGAGCATGGCATCGAAGTGCTGTCGCGCGGTTCGTTCAACTACGACGCCGAGCCCATATTCTCGGAACACATAGGCGTGTTCGAGTCGGTGACGGGCAGCGACTCCTGGGGCTTCACGTTTTTCTCCGACAGGCAGTTTGCGGGCGACAGCTACACACTGCGGTTGCGGCTGACCAACATCAGCTACCACGCCATCTCTGTCGACTACGACGAGCGCCTCGAACACTGCGGCTTTCTGCTGACCCTCGCATCGGTATCCGAGAGCTACTACAAATGGTGCAACTACATCTGGCAGTGCGAAAACGGCATTGTGGGCGATATGAGCAACGTAGGCTTCGCCCCTCCGATGCCAGGCTACAGCAATGTTTCCACAGGTGCCGGAATAGTGGCCGCGCAGACTCCGAGCCAATATTACATAGATTTAACCGATTTCATACGCAGTACTCTCGCCTCCGACGACTCAAAATGAACAACTACGCCACAGCAATACTGATGATACTCGCCTCCTATACATCGCCGTCGAAAGGTGCCGGCAGCACCGGCTCCCAAGCACAGGAGCACGAAAAAACAAACCGAAAAACAATCAGCAAACTATGAATCACCTTTCAACTGCAATACTGAGCGCCATAGCCGCGCTCCTCATGCTGGCCGCCACATCCTGCGGCAGAGGAAAAGACTACGCACCCATGCAGGCATCGTCGCAGTCATGCACCATAGCCGTGCGATGCGTGGCCCACGACGGAAGCGACCTGCTCGACAATAAAAAAATAGCCGACGGAATTACATTGGAGGGCCGAAGCTCCAACACGCGGCTGAAATACGAACTCCGCACTATCAACGGACACAAGTGCATCGTGTTCGAGGCCGATATCCCCGACCGCAACGACATGCGCTGGACCTACGACCGGCGCGAGGCAAGCGGCATCTCCAAAGTGGCGCTGAAAATCGACAGACAGCGCCTCGATCTGGAGTGCGCCTTAAAATACATCGCAAACAGGCCACCGGCCGCTGCCGGAGGCTCTCTTACGCTCGAACAGGTGACGCTTAAAGGACATACCTTCAAAAAATCAGGAGGCATGGTGCCTGTAACCCTGCATTTCGACGAAAACATAAAGCTGTTAAACCCCGTGGCACAACATTAATCGCAGCCGGCACCGGCCTCCCGGCGGCATGGAAAGTTGATAAAGAATTGCGAATATCGGAGATTTTTCGCTAATTTTGCAGTAGCTATGAAAGAATCTCTCGAACTATCGCAACAGCAGCGCCTGCAGCAGCGGCTTCACCCGGAGCAGATGCTCTACGGGCGCCTGCTCGAAATGTCGACGCCCGAAATCGAGGACGAGGTGCGGCGTGTTGTGGACGAGAACCCGGCTCTCACGGAAAGCCGCCCCGAATCGGCAGCGCAGGACGACAGCGACGGCGACGGCGGCGATTTCGCTGAAAGCGCCGAGCAACTGCAGCGTGCCGACTATGCCACGGACGACGATGTGCCCTTTCAGCGCGTCGGCACGCGCTCCTATGCAGGCGCTGCCGATTTCGACATGCCGGCGGCTGCTCCGGGCGAAACGCTGGCGGAAACGCTGAAGACGCAGCTGTCGGATTTCAGGCTGTCGGAGCAAGAGCGCGAAGTGGCCGAATACATCATAGACAATCTCGACGACAACGGCTATCTGACGCGCTCCGCTGCGGCTATGGCCGACGACATGAGCGCCACCACCGGCGCCGAGCACGACGCCGACGAGTTCCGGCGCATGCTCGACATCGTGCGCCGCCTGGAACCGGCCGGTGTAGGCGCCATCGACCTGCGCGACTGCATGCTGCTGCAGCTGTCGCGCCTTAAGCACGACGCACGCACACGCCTGGCCACCGAGATAGTAGAGCACCATTTCGACGCTTTTTCCAAGCGCCATGCAGAGCGGTTGCGGGCAGCGCTCGGCTGCGACGAGCGCGCCATGGCCGAAGCCATAGCTCTCATACAGACCCTCGACCCCAAGCCCGGAGGACACGCCGACAGCAGCGGCGACGCGCGCACGCGTTATATAGTGCCGGATTTCACGGTAGAGATGGACGCCGACGGACGCGCCACCATAGGCCTCACAAGCCGCACGCCCGAACTGGAGATTGAAGAATCGTTCGTGCCCGACGAGCGCATGGCCACGGCATCGCGACGCGAGCGCGAGGCGTATGCTTTCGTGCGCGCACGCCACGACGAGGCGCAGAGTTTCATTAAGATGCTGAACGCGCGCGGCCGCACGCTCATGGCTGTGATGAAAGCCATAGTGGCGCGGCAGAAGGCTTTTTTCATGACAGCCGACCGCAGCACCATACGCCCCATGATATTGCGCGACATATCTGCCGACACCGGCTACGACCTGAGTGTGATATCCCGCGCCACCGCCGGCAAGTATGTGGCCACACCGGCAGGCATATACCCGGTGAAGATGTTCTTCAACGAGAGCCCGTCGGACGGTTCCGACACGTCGTCGCCGGCGCTTGAGGAAAAAATCAAAAGCATAATCGAACACGAGGACAAGAGCCGCCCGCTGAGCGACGAGGCCATACGCTCCGCTCTCGCCGCCGCAGGCTTCGACATAGCGAGGCGCACAGTGGCGAAATACCGCGAGAAGCTGGGGCTACCTGTGGCGCGCCTGCGCCGCGGTTTCTGACACGGGCGACCGCACTCACAGCCCTCCCACACCACAGCATACCTACAAATGGAAGCAAACGACAACATCACGGCAAAACCCGGCGCTCTGCGCCGCACGGCGCAGATAGTGAGCGATGTGTTCTCGCCGCTGCTCGTGCCCACGTATTGCATGGCTATGGCCATGTGGATCACCCCGCTGCAGATATTGCCCGAGCGCACCCGTCTGGGGGCAACCTTGGGCGTGGCCGTAATCACTGCGGTGCTGCCGCTGTGCGTGCTGCTGGTGATGCACACCACCGGCCATGTGACCGACATGTGCCTGTCGCGCCGCCACGAGCGCACCGTGCCGATGCTCACAGCCATCGCGGCATACGTAGGAGCGGCAGTGTACCTGCATGTGCTCCATGCTCCCTACTGGCTGACGAGCTTCTTCACCGGCTCGGCCATAGCGGCCACGGTGGCGCTCATAATCAATTTTCAATGGAAAATCAGCGCCCACTCCATTGCTGTGGGCGGCATGGCCGGCATGATGCTGCGCCTTACCGAAAGCGGCCTTGCCACCGTCAACGCAATGATATGGCTTACGGCCGTGATACTACTGGGCGGCATTGTAGGCTCGGCACGCCTTGTGCTCGAACGCCACACGGCGGGCCAGGTGTGTGCCGGCTGGCTGTTGGGCGCGGCATGCGTGTTCGCAGCCATGTGCATACATTTTTAGATGTTATTTATGTCAGGGGGTGCGTAATGAATACCGCGCACCTTACAAAAAACTGCCACTGAAATGAATAGAATCGACTACCGACGGCGCGCCACCACGACAGTGCGCGTAGGCAACATCAACATAGGAGGCGACAATCCCGTGCGCCTGCAGTCCATGACCAACACCCCGACGCTGGACACAGCCGCCAGCGTGGAGCAGTGCGTAAGGCTGGCGGAAGCCGGCGCTGAGATAGTGCGCCTCACAGCGCAGGGCGTGGCGCACGCGCGCAATCTCGGCGAAATACGCCGCGAGCTGCGCGCACGCGGCGTTCAGACTCCTTTGGTGGCCGACATACATTTCAACCCCGCGGCAGCCTTCGCAGCCGCCGAGGAGGTGGAAAAGGTGCGTATCAACCCCGGCAATTTCGTCGACCCCGGACGTGTGTTCAAACACCTTGAATACACCGACGAAGAGTACGCCGCCGAGCTGCAGCGCCTTCGCGACAAACTGGTGCCGCTGCTCGAGCTGTGCCGCGAGCGCCACACGGCGCTGCGCATAGGCGTTAACCACGGCTCGCTCAGCGACCGCATCATGAGTCGCTATGGCGACACGCCTGCCGGCATGGTGGAATCGGCCATGGAATTTCTGCGCGTATGCCGCGACATCGACTTCACCGACGTGGTGATAAGCATCAAGGCGTCGAACGTGCGCGTGATGACGGAAACCGTGCGCCGCCTTGTGGCGGCAATGGACGCCGAACACATGCATTTCCCCCTGCACCTGGGCGTGACCGAAGCCGGCAATGAACTCGAAGGACGCATCAAGTCGGCCGTAGGCATTGGCTCGCTGCTCGTCGACGGCATCGGCGACACCATACGCGTGTCGCTCAGCGAAGACCCCGTAGCGGAGATTCCAGTAGCGCGCGCCATACGCGACTACATAGACCGCATAGCCGCCGCCGAGCCCACAGGCGCTGTGCCTGCCGAGGGCTTCGACCCGTTCTGCCCGTCGCGCCGCGTTTCGGAAGCCGTCGGAACCATTGGCGGTAACAACACGCCGGTGGCCATAGGAGTGGATTTTTCAGCCACGGAGTCGCTGCCTGAAGGCGTGGCTGTGGTGCAGGCCTCCGACGGCGCTGTCAACCCCATAGCCGACATACGCGCGCAGATGCACGCCATGATGAGCCGCGGCGACCGCCGTCCGGCCATAATCCTGCGCCGATATCCGGCCGGCATGCCGGCCTCGCAGGTGACCGTGGAAGCAGCTATCGAGTTCGGCGCGCTGCTGCTCGACGGATTCGCCGACGGCATAGCCATCGACGCGCCGTCGCTGTCGGCCGACGAGCGTGCCGAGCTGTCGCTGGGCATCCTTCAGGCCACACGCCTGCGCTTCACACGCACTGAATACATAGCGTGCCCCGGATGCGGGCGCACGCTCTTCGACCTGCAGCGCACACTGGCCGAAATCAAGCAGGCTACCTCGCATCTCACAGGCCTGAAAATCGGCGTAATGGGCTGCATCGTGAACGGACCCGGCGAAATGGCCGACGCCGACTACGGCTACGTGGGTGCCGCCGCAGGCAATGTGAGCCTTTACCGCAACAAAGAGTGCGTGCTCAAGAACATCCCGGCACAGGAGGCCCTGCCACGGCTCATACAACTGATAAAGGACAACGGCGACTGGCGCGATGCGTAGCAGACAGGACAATATTTCATATGCCACGCTGCCGTGCGGCATGCGTATGGTGCACATACACACTCCCGGAGCCGCCACGGCCATAGCCGGTGTCACCGCACGCGTGGGAAGTCGCGACGACGGGCCTGACGCCCACGGCATAGCCCACATGGTGGAGCACAACATATTCAAAGGCACAGCCCGGCGCTCGTCGTGGCACATCATAAACCGTATGGAAGCTGTGGGCGGAGAGCTCAACGCCTACACCACGAAGGAAGAAACCGTGGTCTACAGCATCTATCCGGCGGGAAACACCGCACGCGCCGCCGAACTGATAGCCGACCTGGTGCAGAACTCGCAGTTTCCCGAACGTGAGTTCGAGAAAGAGCGACAGGTGATAGCCGACGAGATAGACTCCTACCTGGACTCGCCGGCCGATGCTGTGTACGACGATTTCGACGACATGCTGTTCGCCGGCACTCCTTTGGGCCACAACATACTCGGGAGCAAGGCCGACATAGCCCGCATAGCGCCTGCCGACTGCCGCGCATGGATGCGCCGCCATTACACGTCGGACAATATGGTGGCCTTCTACAGCGGGCCGGAAAGTGCCGCCAGGGTGGCTGCCACTTTCGGGAGGCGCTTTGCCCCGTCCCGGACTGAAAACACAGCGGCGGCACAGGCTACGCCGAGGCCTGCGCAGCCTTTCGGCGAGCGACGCTGCATCCCCGGCTGCCATCAGGACCACAACATCATCGGAGCGCGTATCCCGGGCATGTTCGCTCCCGAGCGGCACACATTCGCCCTGCTGACCAACATACTCGGCGGCCCGGGCATGAATTCGCTGCTGAACGTGGCGCTCCGCGAGCGCCGCGGGCTGGTTTATGCCGTTGAGGCATCCACCGCGTGGTACACCGACTGCGGGGCTTTCACCGTGTACTTCGGCTGCGATCCCGCCGACACGGCCCGGTGCAGCAGGCTTGTGCGGCAGTGCATAGCCGGGGTGGCCGACGGAAGCGCCATCACCGACAGACGCCTCGAAATGGCCAAGCGTCAGTATCTGGGACAGCTCGTGGTGGCATCGGACAACCGCGAGAGCCGTGCCCTTTCGGTGGCGCGCGCCACTCTGTTCTGCGAGCGCGCAGCCACAGCCGACGAAACGCGCGCACGCATACAGTCCGTCACCGCAGCCGATTTGCGCGCTGCCGCCGCCGAGCTCGTGACGGCGTCGAGCCTCACACTCGGTCCGTGTGCGACTGAATCCGATGTGGAACCTTGGCACTAACGCCACAGAACAATCGCCGGCTCTGAAACAAAAACGACAGGCCGCGGATGCTTGGGCATCCGGCGGCCTGTCGGTCTTATGGCAAGCAGGCGCAGGCTTTATTCGTCGAAAGTCATTTCGTCGAAGCCTGCCGCGTCAAATTCGTCGGGGTTGAACTCGTCGTTGCCATAGAAATCGGCATCAAGATCGTCGATTCCGGCGGCGGCCACCTTGGCAGCCTTTGCGTCGATTTTAGCATCGAACTCGTCTATGTCGACAGTCTGTGCGGGCGGATTGCCGAGAGCAAGCGTGCACACGGGGTCTTTCAGCGTCTTGCCGGTGATAAGTTCGCGCATCTCGATGAAGAAATTGCGGTCGGTGAGATAATCGAAAGTAAAGAGCATTTTCTGCCCTTCGTCGTCTATGAAATCGCTAAGCACGGAATCCTCCATGAGCCACACATCTTGATCGGAATCGGAGCCCATGTCCTCGAGGGTGATTTCCTTTTCTTTTTCCCAGTTGCGGTCGCAGAGGAAGAAGCTCGACATCTGGTTTTTGTCGAAGCCCACCGCGTCGCAAATGGCATTTTTGAGGTCGAGGAATGTGGCCTCGGCGTCTATTTTGATTTCACGTTTGAAGTTGTCTACTTCGTCTGAAACAATGCGGAAATTGAAAATCATATTATGTGAGGGTTATATCGGTATGATGCGGCTTCCGTGCGGAAATCCGATGCAAAGATATTATTTAGAACGGAAATCATGAAATAAAACAAAGGAAATTTTGCCATAAAAATGCCGGCACAAATTGTGCATTGAGATTTTTGCTAACAGCAATGCTATTTTATCCGCAAATATTTGCAATATAGCGCCAAAATCAGTAATTTTGCAACATTATTGTTTTAAAAAATTACGAATCTAAAAATCGCACAATATATAACCATGAACCGACAACAGTTCGACAAACTGGACCTGAACATCCTGAGCATGCTTTCGTCCAACGCGCGTAAACCCTATCTGGAAATAGCCCGAGAGTGCGGTGTGAGCGGCGCGGCCGTGCATCAGCGTATACAGCGTCTTACAGCGTCGGGTGTGATTCAAGGTTCGGAATGTATAGTAAATCCTGCGGCTGTGGGCTATGAAACGTGCGCCTACGTAGGCTTCTATCTTCGCGACCCTGCGCAGTTCAACCACGTGATTTCCGAGCTGCGCAAGATACCTGAAGTGGTGGAGTGCCATTTCACCACCGGGCAGTATGATATATTTGTCAAGCTCTACGCCCACAACAACGACCACCTGCTGACAATACTCCAGGACCAGATACAGGCCCTCGGACTGGCACGCACGGAAACCATGGTATCCTTCAAGGAGGCCTTCCGCCGTCAGGTGCCGGTGGGAGGAAACACGTGCGGCGCCAACGACTCCAAACAGCAAGCGTAAGGCACGTCCGTCATGGTGATAGAAGCTATAGATGTGCCCGGCGCGCACGGGCACAGCAGGCCTGCTGTGATAGCCGGCCCCTGCAGCGCCGAGAGCGAGGAGCAGATGATGTTTGTGGCAATGGCGCTCCGCGAGGCCGGAGTGGGTGTGCTACGTGCGGGAGCCTGGAAGCCGCGCACCAAGCCCGGCGGCTTTGAAGGCTATGGCGAGGCGGCGCTGCCGTGGATAGTGCGCGCTGCGCGCTCGTGCGGCATGCTGTCGGCCACGGAGGTGGCCACTGCCGCGCATGTGAATGCCGCTATCGAAGCCGGCATCGACATGCTGTGGCTGGGCGCACGCACCACCGCCAACCCGTTTGCCGTGCAGGAAATAGCCGACACGCTGAAAGCGTGCGGACGCAACGTGCCCGTACTTGTAAAGAATCCTGTGAGCCCCGACCTCGAGCTTTGGCTGGGTGCCATAGAGCGGCTCAGCGCAGCCGGCATGACACGGCTGGCTGCCGTGCACCGCGGCTTCGGAGCGTATGGCGAGAATTATTATCGCAACGCGCCGCTGTGGAGAGTGCCGATAGAGCTGCACAGGCGTGTGCCTGAGCTTCCGCTGCTGTGCGACCCGAGCCACATAGCCGGACGCCGAGAAATCGTGGGAGAAGTGGCCCAGGAGGCCATGGACATGGGTTTCGACGGGCTGATGGTAGAGGTGCACTGCTGCCCGGAAACGGCGCTGAGCGACGCCCGCCAGCAGTTGACTCCGCAGGCGTTCGCCGATATGCTCCGCAGCCTCACGCTGCGCTCGGGTGCCGAAGCGGCGCCGGGCATGGACGCGCTGCGCGAAGAGATAGACCGCATCGACGACCGCCTGCTCGCACTGCTCGCCGAACGCATGCGCGTGAGCGACTCCATCGGGCGCTGCAAACAGGCCGCCGGAATCCCGGTTGTGCAACCTGCGCGCTACCGCGAGCTTATAGACCGCCGGTGCGCTCAGGCTGCCGAGCAGGGACTGAACCCGGAATTCGTGCGCGCAGTGCTCGCTGCCGTGCATGAGGAAAGCGTAGCGCGTCAGCTCGCCATAGTCAACAGCCGCGGAGAAACCGAATAAGAGCCGGCTCCGGGCGTCATACTTTGGGCAGGCGGCTGCCGCCGTTGAGCATGAGTTCGGAGTCGTAGCGGTTCATGTGGTCGATAAGTCCGCTGAGCCAGCGAGAATACGCATCGTAGTCGTCGAGCGGGCGTCGGGCAACACCGCTTTCAGCAGCCGCGCGCGCCACGGCCACGGCCACCACGGGCAGCAGACGCTTGTCGAACGGCTTCGGCAATATATATTTGGGACCGAACTCGAGCTGCTTGTCGGGATACAGCCTGCGCAGGGCATCTGTGGCAGGCTCGCGTGTGAGCGCAGCCACGGCGCGTGCAGCCGCCAGTTTCATCGCCTCGTTGATTTCAGAGGCGTCGCAGTCGAGCGCTCCGCGGAATATGTAGGGGAAGCCGAGCACATTGTTTATCTGATTGGAGAAATCGCTGCGACCGGTGGCGAATATAAGGTCGGTGCGTGTCGCGAGGGCCAGGTCGTGGTCTATTTCAGGATTGGGATTGGCAAGTGCGAACACTATGGGCTTCGGAGCCATAGAGAGCAGCATGTCGGGAGTCATCACGTCGGCTACGGACAGGCCCAGGAACACATCGGCACCGACGAGAGCGTCGGCGAGTGTATGCAGGTCGCGGTCTGTTGCAAATTCCAGCTTGGAGCCGGATAGTCCGGGACGGTCGGCGCGCAGCACCCCCTTGCTGTCGCACATCACGATATTGTTTCGCCGCACACCCAGGGCCATATACAGGCGCGTGCATGCTATGGCGGCAGCTCCGGCGCCGTTGACCACAAGGCGTATTTCGGCTATGTCCTTGCCTTGAATGTCGAGCGCATTGAGAAGCGCCGCGGCAGAAATGATGGCTGTGCCGTGCTGGTCGTCGTGCATCACAGGTATGTCGCACTCCTCGCGCAGCCGCCGTTCGATTTCAAAGCACTCCGGCGCCTTGATATCCTCCAGATTTATGCCTCCGAAAGTAGGTGTCATGGCTTTCACCGCAGCTATGAACGCCTCGGGGTCGGCGGCGTCGAGCTCGATGTCGAAAGCGTCGAGGCCGGCGAAGATTTTAAACAGCAGAGCCTTGCCTTCCATCACGGGTTTAGCGGCAAGCGGGCCTATGTTGCCGAGGCCGAGCACCGCGGTGCCGTTGCTTATTACGGCCACCAGGTTGGAGCGCCCCGTGAGAGTGCGCACTGCCGACGGGTCGTCCTTGATGGCCAGACACGGATATGCCACGCCGGGCGAATACGCCAACGAGAGGTCCTGAGGGTTGCTATACGGCTTTGTGGGTATTACAGCGATTTTTCCGGGATGCGGATACTGGTGATATCGCAGAGCTTTTTCTTTTAACGAGTCGTTCATAGGATTATTTCAATTTTCAATTTATGTTAAACGCAAAAACCGTGCCATATGTTGCCATGACACGGTGGATTTCGTACCTTACGGCAGAATTATGTAAAAAACGGAAGACTCGCGCGGAGTCTTCCGTTTCTGTTTGTAAGCTGATACAGTCCGATTGTTATTCGGCGCTGTTCCAGGTGCAGTCGAGGAATGTGAACGTGCCGGGGGCAGTCACCTCGAAGCGTATGGTTTCAGTCTTGTTGGCGCCGTCGTAAGTGCCGAAGGTGATGGTGTATGTCACCTGCACACCGTCCATAGGCACTGCTTCGGGATGGAGCTTGGCAAGCGCTGCGGGCATAACCTCGGTTTCGAAGCGGCGCTTCATGAGTTCCACTACCTCGCCTTCGGACATGCCGCTGTAGCCTTCGGGATACTGTGCGATGGCCTTGTCGCCACGGAGGTCGACATTGTTCTGATATGCCGAGGTGCCGGAGTAATATTCGTTGTTGCCGTAAGAGGTCACGTAGCCGAAGCCGCTGGTGATGCTGGTAGAGCCCAGGGGCACATCGATATTTTCATATACCCAGTCGGTGCAGGCCTGATAGTAGGTGGCGCTGAAGTCCTGGTTTCTGCCGCTGGGCAGCACAATCACCACGCCGGGGTCGGCTTTCCACTGGCCACCGTTGCGCACAAACTGGAGAGTGGTCTGCTCGATGCCGTCGTTCTCGGCCCAAACGCCTTCGGTGTAAATGTACTGACGTGCCACGTAGCCGCCGGCCTCGTAGTTGTTGAATACTACGAATTCCTGCTCGCCGTCCTGAGCATAGGGGAAGGTCTGCGCCAGGAAGATGGGGAGGCCGAAGTCGGCCTGAGCGGTGGTCAGGTTGTTGAACGTCTTGCCGGAGATAGCGTTGCACTGGTCGGCGCTGAGGGCAGTCACATCGTTGGGTTTGCTCCAGCGGCTGCCATTGTAGTAGAACACCTCGGTGGCCTTTGTGGAAGCCACGGTGGCCACGCGCTGCGGAGCAGATGCTGCGCCGGTGCTTACGGTGTTGACCACAGTGTTCATATAGCGGCCGCCAGCCACAGCTATGAAATAGCCTGTGACGGTGACGGTGGCGCCGTCGGTGAGTTTCTCCTTCAGGTCGGCGAGAGTGAAATATGCGCTGCCCTTGGCGGTTTCAGCACCATCGACCACGATGTTGATGTTGTTGCCGCTCACGGCCACAGCACCTGTCATCTGCACGTACTGCGCGAGTTCGTCGTCAGTGCGTGTGATCATCTGGTCCATTTCGGCGCCGGTGAGCACCTTGGGAGCAGGATAGGTGTAGGCGGGAGCGGTTTCGTCGGTCACTTTGGTTACGGTGGCCGTAGTCAGGTCAAGCTGGAAGCCCTTGTTGTAGGAAGACACCGTGGCGGTGACTTCGTAGGGCGCGCCCAGTGTGTAGTCGGCCGCGTTGATGCCTGCGCCGGTGTAGGCAAACACCGCGCCGCTGGCGTCGGCAATTACGAATCCGCGATCGCAGAGAGCGGTGATCCAGCCGCGCACGGTCACTTCATCGCCGAGAGCGATATCACCGACCACCGACGTGGGCTGCCACTCTGTGGGCTCCACAGGAGTGGTAGTGAACACGGGGTCGGTATTGCTCCAGTTGTAGTTGACCACCACGTAGTCGCCCTGTTCTGCATCGGGGAACTGCTCCGTGAGTATGGCAGGAATCGATGCTGCAGCGGTGTGCGACGGAGCCAGTGCCTCGGCGTAGTCCTCGTCGCTGCCGTACACGCTCTTATAGTCGTCGGCAGTGAGGGTATAGCTGCTTGCGGCGTTGAGCAGTTCGAGTTCTTCGGGCAGCTCGGAGGCCACATTGTAGGTGAGTTTCACGGCCGAGCCGTCGTTCACGGCAAAATAGGGGAAGCTCGTGGACGCCAGGAAGGCGGGCACGTAGTCCTCGGCGTTGATTGCTTCGGTGAAGCGATGCAGCTTGCCTACATTGGCCAGTTCGGCTGCAAGCTCGTCGCCGGCAAGCGCCTTGTTGGCTGAATTGGCGGCGATAGCAGCATAATCGGCGTCGGTGAGGGTGTACTCCACGGTCTTTACGTCGGTGGTGTTGAGGTCCGGCGTGGTGAAACCGTCGAGGTAGTCCTCGTTCCAGCTGTTTTCGCTACATGCCGCGAGCGCGAGCACTGCTGCAGTCGCGAGCATGGGCTTTACAATATATTTTTTCATTATATAGTCGGATTGAGGGTTTTAGAAATTAAGACGCAGCTTGATGGAGTATGTGCGGCCGAAGGAGTAGAACACGTACTCGGCGTTGCGCCACGTGCCGTCCTCGGTGAGGGGGCTCTGACCGTGGGTGATGTAGTTGTAGTTGAACAGGTTGTTCACGTTGCCGCTGATGGTGGCGTCGAGGCCGCCGATGGGGAACTTGTAGCTGGCGTTGAGGTCGGTGGTGTGTCCCCAGGGCATTTCCCAGGGCTGAGCCACGTCGATGGGCTTGGTGAAGCTGAGGTTGCTGGTGTTCAGGTACTGGTCGGTGTAGTTGCGTGCGGCCACAGTCCAGTCGGCTCCGATACGGAAGCCGCGGAAGGGACGGAAGGTCACGCCGATGGCAGCTGTGGTCTGGGGCGAACCGTCGACTTTGATGCCCTTGTAGTTAAGGTCGGCATGTGCGTGGTCCGGGCCGTAGATTTCGCTGGCGATAGCGCCGGTGAGGCTGCCTTTCTCGAGTGCGAGAGGCTGGCCGAGGGAGTTGAAATAGTAGCCGGAAGCGTTGCTAACCCATTCCCAGTTGCCCAGAGAGAGCATACCGTTGAGTTCAAACCATGTGGTGGGTTTGTAGGTAAAGTCGAGTTCGACACCCATGTGGCGGGCGTTGATGCCCTGAAGGTTGAGGAAGTAGCGCTCGTCGCTGCCCTGGAGGAAGCCCGAACGCGCGATGGCGCGGTCGATCCACTTGGTGTAGTAGGCGTTGAGGGTGAGGGCGAACACCTTGTTGGCGAAACCGTAGCCGATTTCAGCCGAGAAAGTCTTCTCGTTGACAGCGTCGCGGTTGAGTTCGTTGCTCACATTGTAGGCTGCGAAAGCGTTGCTGAAGAAAGGAGCGCGGCTGATGAAGCCCACGTTGAAGAACACGTTGTTGTGACGGTCGATGTTGTAGTTGGCGCCGCCCTTGATGGTACCGCCTATGAAGCTGGTGGTCTTCGAGCGGGAGTGTTCGGCGTCGTAATAGAAGAGGTCGTTACGCCAGTAGCTGATGTTGCTCAGCGCGCCGGACACCACCATGTTGAGTTTCTTGTCGAGCATGGTGTATTCGGCCTGTCCGTAAACGCCTTCCTGCACGGTGTAGCCTTTGAAGTCGCGGTAAACGACGTCGCCCACGCCGAGGTGTTCGTATTTCCAGTTGGGGTCGGCGGCAGCAGCATTGTTGACGGCCTTGACGCTTGCGCGGTCGGCGTCGTCCATGTAGTATTCGCCGCTGTAGAGGTCGTTGATTATGTTTTTGTGGTCGCCGATGTAGTAGCGGAAGTCAATACCGCCGGTAACGGAAAGGCGGTTGCCGTTCTTCTGATCCCAGAACTTCTTGTAGTTCGACACAAGGCCGTACCACTGATGGCTGTTGACGCTCTTGCTCATCACCATTTCCGAGCCCGTGGTGCTGGCGGCGTTCATGTCCTGGATCGCGCCGTAGTCGAACGTGCCGTCGGGGCGACGGAATTTCATGTTGAGCTGACCGCTTGTCGCGCCGTTCCACCAGCCGCGGCTGGTGCTTGTGCGACCCTGGCCGCTGTAGCCGTAGCCGCTGGACACGGAAGCGTATATCGAGGTAGCCCACGACGAGGTGGGGTCGATCTGCCATACGTGGCGGAGTGTGAACTGGGGCTTGTGGTAGACGTTGCGGTTGCTGGTGCGCTCGCGTCCTTCGTTGTCAAAACCGTAGGTGGGGTTGTAGCGGTAGGGGCTTTCGCCGTTCATGTAGTTTTTCACGTTCTGCCAGCCTTCTACGGTGAGGCCGCCGTAGTTTTTGTTGCGCTGGTCGTGGCTCTGGGGAGCGCCGAAGCCTGTGAGCGAGATTTCATGCTTGTCGTTGATGCGCTTCGACACGTTGAAGAACCAGTTGTAGCCGCTGTACTTAGTGCCCTGGATGTATCCGTCGGCCCAACGGTGGCTGCCGAGCACGGTCACCGCCCAGCCGTTTTTCATCACGCCGGTAGAAAGCTTGATACCGTACTGGTTCATGCCGTCGCTGCCCATGCCGTACCACAGGCTGCCGCCTTTGTCGATGTCGAGCGTGCGTGTGGTGATGGCGATTGTGCCGCCTACCGAGGGAGTGGAGAGAATCGAGGCTCCGAGGCCGCGCTGTGTCTGAATACTGCTGGTGACGTCGCTGAGGCCGGCCCAGTTGCTCCAGTAGAGGTTGCCGTTCTCCATGTCGTTGACGGGCACGCCGTTGATGGTCACGGCCACCCACTGGCTCTTGAAGCCGCGCATGCGGGTTTCTGCGTCGCCGTAGCCACCGCCCTGCTTGTTGGTGTACACGCCGGGAGTGGTCTTGAGGATTTCAGGGAATTCCTGCGTGCCGAGTTTGAGGTCGATGGTAGCCTGGTCGACATTGCTCATGGCAACGGGGGTGACGCGTGTCTTGCCGATGGCCTGTGTCACGATCACGTCGTTGAGGAGAGTGTTGTCGGGCTCAAGTTTAATAACACCAAGATTCGCGGAGGGCTTGACTTCCACGGATTTGTAGCCTATGTAGGCAATTTTGATGTTTTTCGCGTTGTCGGGAACGCTGAACTTGAAATTGCCATCGTAGTCGCTCACTGCAGCAGCGTTGCTGCCGGGCACTGTGATGGAGGCACCGATGATTGGCTCATTCTGGTCGTCGACAACCTGGCCGGTGACAGTCACCGCTGCCTGTGCGCTGAACGCGCCCAGGCAGGAAATCCAAATTGCGCAAGCCAAGAGAAGTAGTCGCTTCATACTGAGTTGCTTGGGATTAGAAATTGTGATTATATAAAGATTGGTTCAATGACAGAGTGTTCGTGTCGTCGCCAAACCCGTGGCGGAATTTCTATATCCTTGTATGCAACAAAGTGTTAGAATTGTACCTTAATAACAGGTGCGCATAAACGCAGCCGGAGGAACTGCAAGTCTTTTTCAGCGCCGCAAAGTTACGCAAAATTTTCGATTAATAATATTTTTTTAACATATTATTCAAGCCCGTTGCGGCAGATTTGATGTATTTTTGCCATGTACACATAATTCTTCATTCCATATTTCCCTCATGCACATGATGCAGTATAAGCTATACCTTACCCTCGCATGCGCGGCCTTGTGGCACTGCGCGGAAGCACGTACTATTGTAGCAGACAGCGCCGACAATGCGCCACTCGTCGCAGCATCCGTGTTCGACAGCCGCGGCACACTCGTGGCCATCACCGACACTGCCGGCGGCTTTGACGCGGCTCCGCCCGTGAGCGTGCGGTGCCTGGGCTACGAACCTGCAACCATGAGTTCCCTGACCGACACGCTGCGCCTGACGCCTGCGAGCTACGAGCTGCCGGGCATGACAGTAAATCTCGCCGAGCGCGATGTGTTGCGTCTGATATGCTATGCGCGCGAATACATGGGGCTCACAACAAGCCGCGACACTGCTGCTGTGTTCGCAGAATATATGGTCGACTACATGCTGCCCGTAAAGAAACTCAAGAAATACAAGGGACGCTACACTCCGCGCATACTCAACAAGCGCAGCGTGAAACGCGAGCTCCACGCCGGCGAAGAGTCCGACTGCCTGACGACGGAGGACGACTCGTTCCTCTCGTGGCTGCAGCTTGCAGGATTATATGCGGGAAAAGACGGCGACTACGGCACACTGCCGGACAGCATACTCAGCGGCAAGGGCAGCATGGAAATACGCAGCAAATCGGGCGTGGTGAAATCATATCGCCTGTTGCCACAGTCCTATGTGGTTATATCCGACGCCCTCGCGGGCAAAAAAGACCACCGCTGGTCGCCGTGGCTGTTCAAGATGCTCGGCTTGACCATCGTTTTCAACGAATTGCGCGGCTCGTCGGCCTATGCCCCTACCCCAAACGGCAGCCTGCATCCCGAAAATCTGCTTATGAGCACGTTCGCCCTGGAAGCCGAGGGACGCGGCAAATTCTTCCGCAAGGCGCTGGACAGCACCTCGCCGGTGATTATGAAAAGTTTCATTGAAATATATCCCGTGGACCGCGAGTATCTGACCGCGGCGGAAGCGCGTGAGGCCGACAAAGACGAAACGGCGCAGGCCGAATTCGCCGTGCCGGCACAAGCCATACCGCTCGACGAGGCCACTCAGCGGCTTGCCGAGCGCGCACGGCTGACAGTCACGAGATAAACTCCCGAAAATATCAGCACCACCGCCACACACTTGAGTGGCGTGAAAGAATCAAAACCGAGATACACGCCAAGCGCACTCGCCACCAGCGGCTGCACATAGTTGTACATGCCCACAACCGTGGGACGAAGGTTCTTCTGCCCGGTCATGATGCACACATAGGCGAGAAACGTGGCAAACACCACCACGCAGGCCACGCCTATGGCCTCCTCATGCGTCACAAGCCCCCACTGCGTGGAACGTATGGTGGACAACGACGCAGGAATCACGGCCAACGACGCGAACGTGAACATCCATTTCATAAGCGTCACCAGCGAATACTTGCGAATGAAATTCCTGTACAGCGTGAGATACAGCGCATAGCTGAACTGCGCCACGAACACAAGCACATCGCCCGCCAGCGGATTCTGCCCCGGCACTTCGGCTCCGACACGTCCGAGCACCAGAATTAGAGCGCCGGACGCGCCAAGCACTATGCCGCCCACTTTCTTGAGAGTCACGGGCTCCTTCAGTATGACGGCGGCAAGCACCATAACCCACAGCGGCATTGTGGTGGTGATAATCGACGCCTCGCCGGGCGATGTAAGCCCCACGCCGAATATGAAGCATCCCTGATTGAACACCACACTCAGCAGGCCGGCTCCGGCAAGCAGAAGCAGGTCGCGCGGCGGCACATGCTCTCTCTTGCAGAACAGCGACGCTATCCAAAACAGCACCGCTGCACCGGCCACCCTGAAGTCTACAAGAATCAACGGTGCTATCACGCCGGAGGCCATCACAAGTTTGGCCACCGGGGCCATAAGCCCCCACGTCACGTTGGCACAAAACATAGCAGCATGTCCCTTGATACTGAAATCTCCCATATAATAATGTGTAAAAACTGTACCTCTTTGCTTTTCGGCTGCAAAATTACTCATTTTTGAGCAAAAATTGCTAAATTTGCAGTTTGAAACAGAATATATACAGAATGAAACGAATCCGCAATTTCTGCATCATAGCCCACATTGACCATGGCAAGAGCACCCTTGCCGACCGGCTCCTCGAATTCACCGACACAATATCGGCCAAGGACATGGAGGCGCAGGTGCTTGACGACATGGACCTTGAGCGGGAGCGCGGTATCACCATCAAAAGCCACGCCATACAGATGGCGTACAAACTTGATGGAGAAGACTACACGCTCAACCTCATCGACACTCCCGGACACGTCGATTTCTCTTATGAAGTGTCGCGAAGCATAGCCGCCTGCGAGGGCGCGCTGCTGATAGTGGACGCCTCACAAGGCATACAGGCTCAGACCATATCCAACCTGTATATGGCCATCGACAACAATCTGGAGATAATACCCATCATCAACAAATGCGACCTCGACTCCGCCAACCCCGACGAGGTTGAAGACCAGATAGTGGACCTGCTCGGATGCGAGCGCGAGGACATCATACGCGCCAGCGGCAAAACCGGCATGGGAGTGCCGGATATACTGCGCGCCATAGTTGAGCGCGTGCCGGCGCCGGAAGGCGACCCCGACGCCCCGTTGCAGGCCTTGATTTTCGACTCCGTGTTCAACCCCTTCCGCGGCATCATAGCCTATTTCAAGATAGTCAACGGCACCATACGCAAAGGCGACGACGTGAAATTCGTGGCCACCGGCAAGGAATACGACGCCGACGAGATAGGAGTGCTGAAACTCGACCTGTCGCCGCGCAAAGAACTGTCGGCAGGCAACGTAGGCTATATCATCTCAGGCATCAAGACCTCAAGGGAAGTAAAAGTGGGCGACACAATCACCCATCTCGACCGGCCTTGCGCGGCTGCCATCGACGGTTTCGAGGAAGTGAAGCCCATGGTGTTTGCGGGCGTTTACCCGATTGAAACCGAAGATTTCGAAAACCTGCGCGCGTCGCTGGAGAAGCTGCAGCTCAACGATGCATCGCTCACGTTCGCGCCCGAATCGTCGGCCGCTCTGGGCTTCGGCTTCCGATGCGGCTTCCTGGGCCTGCTGCACATGGAAATCATACAGGAGCGTCTGGGCCGCGAATTCGACATGGACGTGATCACCACCGTGCCCAACGTGTCGTATCTCGTGCACGACAAAAAGGGCAACGTGACGGAAGTGCACAACCCGTCGGGACTGCCCGAAGCTACCCTGATAGACTATATCGAGGAACCTTACATACGCGCCACTATCATCACCACTGCCGACTTCATAGGCCCTATCATGACGCTCTGCCTCGGCAAACGCGGAGAACTCGTGCGGCAGGAGTACATCAGCGGCAACCGCATGGAGCTCACCTTCGACATGCCGCTCGGCGAAATCGTGATTGATTTCTACGACAAGCTCAAAAGCATCAGCAAAGGATACGCGTCGTTCGACTACCACATCCAGGACTTCAGAGAAAGCAAGCTCGTCAAGCTCGACATACTGCTCAACGGCGAAAGCGTGGACGCGCTCAGCACCCTCACGCATGCCGACAACGCACTGTCGTTCGGACGCCGCATGTGCGAAAAGCTCAAAGAACTGATTCCTCGACAGCAGTTCGACATTGCCATACAGGCCGCGATAGGCGCCAAAATCATAGCACGCGAAACCATCAAGGCCGTGCGCAAGGACGTAACAGCCAAGTGTTATGGCGGCGACATTTCGCGCAAGCGCAAACTGCTTGAAAAACAGAAAAAAGGCAAGAAGCGCATGAAGCAGATTGGCTCGGTTGAAGTGCCGCAAAAGGCATTTTTGGCCGTCCTGAAGCTCGACTGAGCCCCCAATAAGCGTTTTTTGTTCCGTGCATGCGGAAGCAAAAGACGCTTTAATATTGTTATAGTATGTGAATACTCATCCTTCATATCCAAAACGAAAATCATGACCCGAAATACGGACCTGCCGGAATTTGCCGGCAACATTTTTTATGCGGCCCGACAGGCCATACGCCGCCACGCAAGCGGCGGCAACGTGCTCATAGCCGCCACTGTGCTGGCACTTGCCGTGGCCAACATCCCGGCCATCAACGGCTACTATTTTGAGTTCTGGACGCAGGAAGTGCGCCTTCAGCTGGGCGATTTCAACGTGTTCAGCCACCACGGCGAGCCCATGAGCCTGCTGGCGTTTATCAACGACGCCCTGATGGCAGTGTTCTTCTTCACCATAGGCCTGGAAATCAAACGCGAGATACTCGTAGGCGAACTGGCTTCGTTCAAGCAGGCGCTTCTGCCCATACTGGCAGCCATCGGCGGCATGATAGTGCCGGTGTGCATATTCCACTCGCTCAGCGCGGGCACGGAGTATGCCGGAGGCGCCGCCATACCCATGGCCACCGACATCGCCTTCTCGCTCGGCGTGCTGGCCATGCTTGGCTCGAGAGTGCCGGTTTCGCTCAAGATATTCCTTACCACACTGGCCGTTGTCGACGACATCGGCGGCATTATCGTCATAGCCGCATTCTACAGCACGCACATAGAGGTGTCGCTGCTGCTCATAGCCGCCGCGCTGTTCGTGGTGCTGCTGTTCGGTTCGAGCATGCGCATCAAGAGCAAGATTTTCTACATCGGCATAGGCGGCATCATTTGGTTCCTGTTCCTCAACTCCGGCATACACCCCACTATTGCCGGCGTGCTTGTGGCCTTCTGTGTGCCTGCCACCCCCGTGTTCGAGCCTAAGAAATACATCAAGCAGATACGCAACGCCATAAGCAATTTCAACGGCGAGGATGTGGAGCTGCTCACGCGCAAGTCGATTCTTAACAAAGAGCAGATGGACTGGCTGAAAGAGGTGGAATCGGCATCCGACAAGGTGATATCGCCGCTGCAGGATCTGGAGGACTCGCTCCACCCCATAGTCAATTTCTTCATAGTGCCGCTGTTCGCGTTCGCCAACGCGGGCATATTCCTGCTGAACACCGACCCAGCCAGCGTGTTCGAAGGAATCTCGCTGGCCGTTATAGCCGGCCTTGTTATCGGCAAATTCGTGGGCATTTTCGCATTTTCCTGGGCCACCGTCAAGCTCGGCCTCGCGCCCATGCCCGCACACAGCAACTGGAAGATGATGGCCTCGGTTTCTATGCTGGGCGGCATAGGCTTCACCGTATCGCTGTTTATAGCCACACTCACGTTCGCCGGAGGCGACACGCACTCTCTCGAGCTGCTTGACCATGCCAAACTCGGCATCGTTGTGGGTTCGCTTCTGGCCGGTGTGCTCGGCTTCATAGCGCTGCACGCCACCCTGCCGCGCACCGCCGCACCCGACAGCGCACTGCGGCGTGCCGATGAAGATTGATTTGGTATTATCCATTAATTTTCACTACATTTGCGTCGCAAACATGACAAAAAGAACCAACATAGCGACACGTATAGTCAGGTTCTACGCCGACGGGTTCCGAAACATGACCATCGGACGCACCCTGTGGGCCATCATTATAGTAAAACTGGTGGTGCTTTTCGCTGTGCTCAAGCTGTTCTTTTTTCCTGATATCCTGGCTTCCGGCTACGATAGCGACGAGGCCCGCGCCGGAGCCGTGCGACAGGCTCTCACCACATCCAACACGAAGGAATCAATTCAAAATCCACGACCATGAACGAACTTGCATCCGTTATAGACTGGTCACGCGCACAATTTGCACTTACCGCCATATACCACTGGCTGTTTGTGCCGCTGACGATAGGTCTTGCCACGATAGTCGGCATAATGGAAACAATCTATTACCGCACAGGCAACGAGCGCTGGAAAGCCCTTACCAAATTCTGGATGACGCTTTTCGGAATCAATTTCGCGATAGGCGTGGCCACAGGCATAATCCTTGAATTTGAATTCGGCACCAACTGGAGCAACTACAGCTGGTTTGTGGGCGACATATTCGGAGCGCCTCTCGCCATAGAAGGTATATTCGCGTTCTTCATGGAAGCCACGTTCGTAGCCGTGATGTTTTTCGGCTGGGACAAGGTGAGCCGCGGGTTCCACCTTGCGTCCACATGGCTCACAGCCCTCGGAGTCACACTTTCGGCACTGTGGATACTCGTGGCCAACGCATGGATGCAGAACCCCGTGGGCATGACATTCGACCCCGGGCAAATGCGCAATGTGATGGACAATTTCACGGAGGTGGCGTTCAACGCCGTGGCCATGAACAAGTTTTTCCACACCGTGTTCTCCACATGGGCGCTCGCAGGCATCTTTGTGGTGGGAGTGAGCTGCTGGCTCGTGCGACGCGGAAGCAATTTCGCAGCCGCCCGCTCGTCCATCAGGATAGGAGCGTGGTTCGGCCTCGCAGGCATGCTTCTCACACTCGCCACCGGCGACGGCTCCGCCGTGCAGGTGGCCCGCGTACAGCCCATGAAACTTGCCGCCATGGAAGGCCTCTACGACGGAAAAGTCGGGCAAGAGCTTGTGGGTTTCGGCATCTTGAATACGAAAAAACAGCCGGGCGACGACGCCGCCCCGATGCTGTTCGACATATCCATCCCCTACGGCCTGAGCGTACTCGCCAACCACGACCCACACAGCTTCGTACCGGGCATCAACGACCTCATTGAAGGCATTGAGCTCACGCCTCAGGGCGATACAATACACACCACCGGCTACGCCGAGCGCATCGCCGCCGGACGCCGTGCGCAGGAAGCACTGCGCGCCTACGGCACCGCGAAAAACGCCGGCGACACCGCTGCCATGAACGAGGCCGCGGCCGCCGTGGCGAAAGATTTCAAATATTTCGGCTACGGCTATTTCGAAAAGCCGGAAGAGGCTGTTCCGCCGGTAGCGCTCACATTTTATGCGTTCCGCGTCATGGTAGGCCTCGGCACGCTGCTGCTACTGGTGCTCGCGGCTATGGCCTGTGCTTCAGCCTTCCGCCCCACCCTTCTGCGCAACAAGTATCTGCAGCTGGCGGGCATATGCTCACTGCCGCTGGTATGGATATGCAGCCAGGCCGGATGGATTGTGGCCGAAGTGGGCCGCCAGCCGTGGACCATACAGGACCTGCTCCCTGTGTCAGCCGGCATAAGCAATGTCACGGCAGGCAACGTGCAGACCACTTTCTGGATGTTTGCCATCATATTCACATTGCTCCTAATAGCGGAAATAAGTATAATGGTGCGCTTCATACGCCGCGCATCAACCACCGATATTGAAACAGCCACACACTTATGAACGAACTTGAAATACTGCAGCATTACTGGTGGTTCCTGATATCTGTGCTCGGAGCCGCACTGGTGTTCATGCTCTTTGTGCAGGGAGGTCAGTCGATGCTCTGCTGCGCCCGAAACGAAACAGAGCGTCAGCTTATTGTGAATTGCCTCGGACGGAAATGGGAAATCACGTTCACTACGCTCGTAGTGTTCGGAGGTGCGTTTTTCGCCTCGTTTCCGCTGTTCTACAGCACAAGTTTCGGCGGTGCCTACTGGCTATGGATGCTCATTCTGGTCAGCTTTGTGGTGCAGGCCGTAAGCTACGAATACAGACGCAAGCGCGGCAATGTATATGGCACTGGCTTCTACGACAGTCTGCTCATGTTCAACGGCCTTTTCGGCTGTGTGCTGCTCGGCGTGGCTGTGGCCATGATGTTTTTCGGTGCTGAATTCACCATCGACAAGGGCAACATACTCGACGGCGCCAATCCCGTGATATCCCGATGGTCGGCAACCCGCGGCCTGGAGGCCATCGCATCCTGGCGCAACCTGCTGCTCGGAGCCACTGTCTTTTTCCTCGCGCGCACACTTGCTGCACTATATTTCGTGAACAGCATATCAGGCGAGGAAGCCCTCACACGGAGGATGCGCAGAGCAGCCACTTACAACGGCCTCGTGTTCACCGCGCTGTTTGTGGTGTTTGCGGTCGTTCTGCTGTCCTCCTCCGGCCTGCGCCTGCAGGCCGACGGCACATTCGCCGCCGAGCCGTATCTGTATCTCCACAATATGCTCTCAATGTGGGGCGCCGGCGTGGTGTTCGTCCTGGGAGTGGTCGCGGTGCTCTACGGAATAGCACGCACCACTGCCGACTCGCACTGGCACAAGGGCATATGGTACTGCGGAGCCGGAACGATTGCGGTAGTGACCACCCTGCTGCTGATGGCCGGATGGGGCGATACCGCCTACTACCCCTCTCTGCTCGACCCGCAGTGCTCACTGACTATCACAAACTCGTCCTCGTCGGAATTCACCCTGCGGGTCATGAGTTATGTATCGGCTTTCATACCGTTTGTTGTCGGATACATAGCTTATGTGTGGCGTAAGATGAACGCCAAACCGCTCACGCCCGAAGAACTTGCCGGCGAACCACACCAGTACTGAACCACACGTGGCGGATTTATTCTACACCATAGCATCGCCCTCGGAAGCGCAATACACCGACAAGCGCAGCAAGTTTCTTGCGTTCGCCTATCCCGTGTCCACGGCAGAAGAAGCAAAGGCACGGGTGGCCGAGTTGCAGAAGCGATACTACGACGCCAGACACGTGTGCTGGGCCTATATGCTTGGAAGCGCCCGCGACGAATTTCTCAGCAACGACAACGGCGAGCCGAGCGGCACTGCCGGCAAGCCCATACTCGGGCAGATAAACTCGATCGGGCTGACCAATGTGGCGGTGGCAGTAGTGCGCTATTTCGGCGGCATCAAACTCGGCACGTCCGGCCTGATAGTAGCTTACCGCACGGCAGCGCGAATGGCCCTGGAAGCGGCGGAAACAATCGAGCGGCACGACATGGCACGAATCACATTCCACTTTCCGTACATGTCAATGAACGCGGCAATGAAGCTGACAAAGGATTTTGAAGTGGACATAGTCGACCGCTCTTTCGACAACACCTGCTGCCTTACGCTTGAAATACGCGCCGACCTGGCATCTCGGCTCCGCGACCGCATCAGCGAAATCGACGGAGCCACCATATCGGAATAATAAACATATCACATATTCTACAATAAACCGTATGAACAAAACCATAAACGCAATCATCATGAGCGCATCGGCTATGCTTGCGGCTCAGGCGGCTCCGGCAGCCGAGGCTCCACTCATCGACCGGCCCGATTTCCACTCACAGAGCGGCGTATTCGACATCGACGCTCTGGAAGCGCTCGGCCGTGTCAGCTCTCCGTGCGTGAGCCCCGACGGCAAAACCGTGCTCTTCAGCATCGGCTACGAGAGCCTTGAGCAGAACGCGTCGAACAACGACCTCTATACACTTGCTCTCGGCGTAAAAAACGCGCAACCCGTACGTCTTACCGCCACACCCAAAAGCGAAAGCGGCGCGGTGTGGTTCGACAGCGGCAGACGAATAGCCTTTATGTATCCCGACGCCGACGGGGCGATGCAGATGTGGGGCATGAACGCCGACGGCTCCGAGCGCACACAGCTCAGCAACCACAAAGGCGGCATAAGCGGCTTCCTGCTCTCGCCCGACGAAAAGAAGATAGTGGTAATTGGCAATGTCAAGTATGCGCGTTCCGCAGCCGACCTCTACCCCGACCTGCCCAAAGCCACGGGGCGTGTGGTCGACGACCTCATGTATAAGCACTGGGACGAGTGGGTGACCGAAATACCCCACCCCTTTGTAGGCAATTTCGACGGCAAAGCTGTCACCGACCTCAAAGACATCATGGCCGACGAGCCTTACGAAGCTCCAATGAAGCCTTTCGGCGGCGTGGAATCCTTCGCCTGGCATCCCAACAGCGAGATGCTCGTGTACGTGAGCCGCAAAAAGACCGGGCTCGACTATGCCGTGTCCACCAACTCCGACCTGTATCTCTACCATCTCGAGAGTGGCCGGACACGTAACCTCACCGAGGGTATGGAAGGCTACGACACAATGCCTGCGTTCTCGCCCGATGGCGAATATCTGGCATGGCTGTCGATGGAACGCGATGGTTATGAAAGCGACCGCAACCGCCTGTTCCTGCTCAACTGCCACACAGCTGAAAAGCGCGATATCACCGCCGACTGGGACTATTCAATCGACGAGTTCGCGTGGGCCCCGGAAGGCAAGAGCATCTATTTCATAGCACCGAAAGATGGTGTGATTCCTGTATTCGCCATTGACGTAAACACTTCGGCAATAACCAAACTCACTGACCGCGTGGCCGATTTCACCTCGCTGGCTCCCGCAGGCCGCGACCGCATAGTCACCATGTGCCACAGCATGCTGCGCCCCAACGAGCTCCAGCTTATCACCCTGCGCGGCAAGAAGGCCCCGGTCGTAGAGCCCCTCACCGATGTCAACGGCGAGGTGTTCGCGCAAGTTGAGATGCCGACCGTTGAAAAGCGCATGGTGCCCACCACCGACGGCAAGCAGATGCTCGTATGGGTGGTGTATCCCCCGCACTTCGACGCCACCAAGAAATATCCCGCCATACTCTACTGCCAGGGTGGCCCGCAGCAGCCTGTGAGCCAGTTCTGGAGCTATCGCTGGAACCTCGCTCTCATGGGAGCCAACGGCTATATAGTGATTGCTCCCAACCGCCGCGGCCTTCCCGGCTTCGGCACGGAATGGAACGAGCAGATATCGAAAGACTATCCCGGACAGAACATGCAGGACTACCTCGCCGCAGTGGACAATCTTAAAGCAGAACCCTATGTGGACGAAGCGCACATAGGCGCCACAGGCGCAAGCTACGGCGGCTTCTCCGTCTACAATCTGGCCGGCATACACGAGCATCGTTTCGCAGCCCTGCTGGCACATGCCGGTATTTTCAACATGGAGGCGCAGTATCTCGAAACAGAGGAGATGTGGTTTGCAAACTGGGACATGGGCGGCGCATATTGGGAAAAAGACAATGCAGCCGCACAGCGCACCTTTGCCAACTCGCCGCATCGCTTTGTCGACCGCTGGGACACCCCCATTATGATTTCCCACGGCGAATACGACTACCGAATCCTTGCCTCGCAGGGCATGGCTGCGTTCAACGCCGCCAAACTCCGCGGTATCCCTGCCGAGATGGTGATTTTCCCTGACGAAAACCACTGGATTCTCAAACCGCAGAACGCCGTGCTCTGGCAGCGCCTGTTCTTCCGCTGGTTCGACAAATGGCTGAAACCGGCTGCCGCCGATGCAAAATAGCATGAGCACGCGGCCGTAGCCGCACTACCCCTGCAACCTATAGACTGCACTCCGAAAGTCGTGAGCCGACCTTTCAGAGTGCAGTTAGTTTTCACACAGATATCATAAACAAGAGTGGGGGGGGGGGGGGGGGGGGGGGGGGGGGGGGGGGGGGGGGGGGGGGGGGGG